>CAZPSD010000118.1:0-6907 GCA_964589055.1 uncultured Bacteroides sp. | reverse complement strand
AAATATTTCTTTTAAAGACTCCGTGTAAGGTTCTCTCGCAATGCCATACTCGGTCACGATCCCCGCGATCAGATCGTGGTCCGTCACATCAAATGCCGGATTAAACACTTTCACGCCCGCCGGCGCCATGGGCTTTTCATACCACATATCCGTTACCTCATGAGCGGGTCTCTGCTCTATCGTAATATCCGCTCCGGCAGGGGTATTCATATCAATGGTGGAGGTAGGTGCACAGATATAGACAGGCACGTTGTACCGTTTTGCAACTGCAGCCACTACCGAGGTACCGATCTTATTGGCAGTATCGCCGTTCGCCGCCACTCTGTCACAACCCACGAAAACCGCATTGATCCAGCCATTCTTCATCACGGCAGCCGACATATTATCACAGATCAGCGTCACATCCACGCCAGAAGAGTACAGCTCATAGGATGTCAGTCTCGCCCCCTGCAGAAGGGGTCTGGTTTCATCCGCAAACACACGGAAATGATACCCCCGTTCCTGTCCTAAGTAAATAGGCGCCGTCGCCGTGCCGTACTTACAGGCCGCAAGCTGCCCCGCATTACAATGGGTCAAAATACCGTCTCCCGGCTTTACCAGTGTCAGCCCATACTCACCGATAGCTTTACAGACCTGAATATCCTCTTCCTTCATCAAAACAGCTTCTTCCTTTAACCTTGCTTTGATCTCTGCTACCGGCAGATTTTGATTCTGTACGCATACCTGCTCCATCCGGTTCAGCGCCCAGGACAGATTAACCGCCGTAGGTCTTGCCGAATTCAAATAATCCTTCTGTTTCCTGAATTCCTCATAAAAAACAGAATAATCTTCCGTCTGAATCTGCTTTGCAAGCAGATAAATCCCAAAAGCCGCCGCCACACCGATAGCAGGCGCCCCGCGCACTTTTAACAGATAAATGGCATCCCATATCTCCTGTGCGGTATGTAAGCTGATCAACTCCGTCTTACCCGGCAGAAGGGTCTGATCCAGTATGACAAGGGCATTGTCCTCATTAGCCAGCGCTACCGTTTCATAGTCCATAATGTTTTTTTCGCTCATGTGACATTCCTCATGCTTTCATATTTTATATCTTTTTCTAATGTTTTTTTCGTTTCTGACTTCATTTTTATTTTCTATCCTTCCATAATTATGTTGGCGAACTCCGCTCTTGCCGCCCGGCACAGATCCTCCGGCTTTAACTCGATCTGGGAACCGATCCTGCCGCCGCTGACGATCATGGTTTCCAGCTCTTTCGCTGATGCATCGATCCGGGTTATGTACTGCTTCTTCATACCGACAGCGGTACAGCCTCCCCTGACATAACCGGTCACCGCATTGATTTCCTTGACATGTATCATGGAAAGTGACTTTTCTCCCACTGATTTCGCCGCTTTCTTGAGATCCAGTTCCTCCTCGATCGGCACGACAAACACGAAATGGTTTTTACTGTTTCCGACAGTCACCAGCGTCTTATACACCTTCTCATGAGGCAGTCCCAGCATGTCTGCCACCTGTATCCCGTCCACAAATTCTTCGCACTCATACGTATAGTGCTCAAAGGGTATCTTCTCACGTTCGAGAATCCGCATAGCATTTGTTTTAATCTCTTTATTCTTAGCCATATTACTTTAGTCCCTCTTTCTTCATGATATTAGTAAGCATTTTATCTTTATCCTACAGCATCAGATAATATGTAACCGGAAACAGCTTCTCCAGTATCCCGAAAAGCGGAACATACATCGCCAGTCTTATGAACACCGGCGCACACACCAGGCTGCCTAAAGCCATAATCGGTATCGCCGCCGCTATCGTTTCCCGTCTGCGCAGAATCACTCTGAGTATACTGCAATACAACACGATGATACACTGATAGATAACCAAATGTGCAATCTCCCGCCACCACATTCCCGGACTCCATACCCGCAGCAAGGCTTCTCCCATACCGGGAATAATGCCCGCCGCATCATAATTTGCACGGTACTGCAATGCATCCGTTATCCACAGACAGAGCAGTACCGCCAGGGAAGCTAAAACGGTCGGAATCCACGTATTGACTATATAGGTCAACCAATCTGGCGTTAATCTCCGAAAACGCTTCTCTTTCTTATCATTCTCATACTCCAACATGCCACACATGCCGCTTATAAAAATAAGTACCGCAAATACACCTTTTATGGGAAAGACAGATGTGTCATTTCCTACGTTTCCGTTCTGTCCCACACCGTCAGCGTTCTTCTCACCATAGGTAAAAGAAAAGGTACTGCCATCCGCCAGATGAGTCTCATAAGCCTGCTGCGCAAACGCAAGGATTTCCTCCGGTTCAGACTCTGCTGTAAAATCCTCGCTTTGTACGGTGTCCTCCATATATTCCCGATAGCGGTTTTCCGAATACAGTTGAAAGATCACTCCGGCAATCCGTTCTTTCGCCATACCGGTAATGCTGCTGGAAGCAGTTTCATATACCACGATACTCTTATGCCAGTCGTCCTCTTTCACGCGCTTTGCAATATCCTCTGCAATCACAAAGCCACAGTCCGCCCCGGATTGCAGCACAGCCCGCTCTGTTTCCGCAGCATTGTCATAAAACTCATATTGCAATACGTTTGCGCCCTCCGTATTCTGTGCGGAAAGCGCTTGCAGTTTTGATATGATCTGCTCACTCCATTCGCTTTTTTCCACGCATACCGCTGCCACGGCGCCGCCGCTGCCGTCCTGCTCCAGAATACCTGCCGCATATCCCAGTACCGGGACCAATACGAGCAGACAAATAAATGCAGGCTGTTTCAGCAGTCTTTTCATCAGAAGCCGCAGCCAAATACCATATTGCCTGACTCTGCCTATTTCTACTCCGCGCATTTCTATTTCCCAATCCTCTGTCTTATAGATTATTTTCCTGCAATCTCTCCGCCTTATTTATTCCCGCAAGCAATGAGTCCGGCGCTGCCGGGGCTTTACTTCACCAGCGCCATCATCTGCGTCTGCACAGGCAGGCACATCCGCCCAGCAATACCGTATACACGCACATTCCGGCCGCACATTCCCCGGCCGTCCCGGCTCCATATCCTGCAAAGATACCGCCTACGGCACGAATCAGATAAGCAGTCGGCAGCCTGCTGCCAACCGCCTGCATTGTTTCCGGCAAAAGCATGGATGGTACCAATCCGCCCGACAGATAAACCATCGCAAGGCTTATCACAAACAGCAGCAAAATGCCGCTGATTCTGCTGCCGGCAAGGCTGTACAGACAATAGATAAAGGTACTGACCAGCACAATGCCAAGCACTGCCAAAAGCGACGCCATTGCCGCATGATTCGCACTCCGGCGGCTCGTAAACAATTCTATTTCCTGCCCTGAATGTTCCAGCCGGAGCATCATAAGCCGGACTGCCAGCATCAAAACAAGGCTCATAAGACCTACACCGAGCAGTCCGCACAGCCACCGGCAAAAATCCTGCCACCAAAAACCAACTCCCTGTCTGGCAAGCTGCCTGCGGAATACTACCGGCTCCGGCTGCATCACCGGATACAATGCCATACCGAACAACAACAGGAACAATACTGCTGCAGACGCAGCAAAATACTGTAAGGCGCTCATCCTGCCGGTAACCGACAATTCCTCCGACTCATACAGAGCCAGCCTGTCTAAGGCAAATGCCAGGTTATAGCTGTCAATTTCCATTTCCATCACGGGCAGCCTGTCCGTAAATCCATATGCGGCTGCCGTATCGCCCGCGCCATAGATCTGTGCCTGCGCCACATTCAGAAGCCCGGAGCCCGCATCTGTCATTTCTTTAAAAAGCATGGACTCTAACCCCGCCTGCCTTGCAAAATATATTTCCACGGATGGATTTTGTCCGTTCATAATCCCTTCCACAAGCTGTTCCGGCAACAGAACCAATGCTGCAACTTGTCCCTCTTCCAACAGGGCAAAGCCTTCTTCCGGGGGAACCTGCTTAAAATTACAGAACTCCGATACACTCTCCATGCTTTCAACAAAGCCCAGCGCCATCTGTGTCATGGTATTGTCCTCCTGTACCACCACCGCAATGTCCACGCTGACCGCGAGAGGCTCTTTGTCCATACTCTTCACACCACAAAAAGCAATCGCGCCTATGAGTACCATAAGCAGGATTGCCTGTAAGAGCATGCGCGGCAGTATGCGCATCATTTTATTGACTTCCATATACAGATATCTCATCCTCTGCTTCATAGGACTTACTCTTTTCTGTCAGGTTCTCCGGCATTCATATCCGTATACATGTCCAGCAGCCCCACCGTTTCCGAGGCAGGTCTGCCGTACATGTTGCAGCATTTGTGAGACACGTTCTTGCTCTGCTCTTCTTTTTCATCAAAGATGACACTCATGCGATATACGCCCTGCACAGACTCTGCATCCAGATGATTCATGATTTCCTCGATCATTGCTTCTTCGTTCCTATCCATGCTGCCGCACTCCTATTTTTAATAATCCAATAAATCCAAAAGGCTTCCATATTCCATTGCCAGCTTATAAGCTATATCACCCACATCCTCATATGTCATCTCAAAGACAGCGGTTTTGGCTTCCACGCCCGGCGTAATTTTCTCTTTCAAAGGCTCCACTTCAATATCTCCGGTAATGGTACAGAGTTTCTTTCCATCCATATTGACTGTAAAATCCTCCAGCTCTAACGCAAAGCTTTCCCCCTTCACGATATCATCCAGGCTGCCCTCTGCCGTAACTTCCATCGTATCTACGTCGTCCTTCATGGAAAATGTCATATCAAAGGTATCTTTAGAAGCATCACATTCCATTGTAAATTTCATCTTACCGTCAGACTCATCCGCCGTATATTTCAGGTCCATACCTACCTGATAATCATCCTTCCCCAGTGTTTGTACGACCTGACCAATTACCTCCGTCTTCTCCTCATATACATTGGTGACCGTGATCTTTCCCTGTATGGTGTCAATGCTTCTCTCTTCTCCTAAGAAAAAGATTTCGCCATTAACGGAAGCATCCCCGTCCAGCAATTCCACCGGGTCTTCCAATGTGATGCTCTCTATTTTGTTCTGATTGTTGATTGCAAATAAAATACTTACATCCGAAGCAACCAGCCGGTCATACTCTTTCAGCAATTCCAATTCCCCGGCCTGTGTCACATATAAATCCTCTGAACTCTCCAGCATTTCTCTGACCAGACGGTCTGCATCCTTTGCCTGGCAGGTAAGCCGGTACAAGCCTTTGTCTGCTTTTTCTACAGTCATATTTTCCCTGCATACCGCCAAAGCTTCATCATATCTTTCCATATAACCGCTTACACTTCTCCAGTCGGCGATAGAAATTCTATCCTCATCTTCCGGAAATAATTCAATGGAAAAATCTTCTATGTCCGCCTTGCCAAACATTTCGTTATCCGACAAAATAGAGTTGTTATACTGGCTGACCACATTCTCTGTATTAAAGTACATATCTTCCATGAACAATTCCGGGATTGAGAAACATATCATCTCTTCATTGCCATAGAGATCTAAATGCGCCATCTCATAATTCATAATGCTGACCGCAGTAGAAGAATCCAGTTTCTTCGCCTGCCTATCTTTATAGAGGTCGGTATCAATTCCAAGCGTCATGCTTCCTAAGAATGTGTCCGTTGTGAAATTCATTTTGGTCTTAACATGGCTTCCTTCCTCTTCCATCATCGCCATAATATCCTCAATCCCGACCTTATCAGCCAACGGATTCTTAACCCCGCCAAACTCCTGGCTCAGATTCATAAGCCCTTTGGCAATCTTGTAGAGCGGTCTGCCGGTATAATATGCCCCGGCTGCCATGCCCAAAATAACAAGCACAGCCACCACACATGCCGCAATAATAAGCGCTTTGCCCGGTTTCCTCCTGCCGCGCGGCTGATAAGGCTGCACGGGCTGATTCCTAATCTCCGGCTGAACAGCTGCCTCCTGTGTCCCGTCTATATCCGGGATCGGGATTTCCTGCGGTATCATGTTATTTACGCTATTGTTATTTCTTTCATCCATAGTTACAGTTTACTCTTTCCTCCGGTTGAGACATAACGTTTCGCTTTTTGAAACGTTATGTCTCAACCTTTTTTCCCCTCACGTTGTTTTCCTGTTTCTTCTTCAATGTTCCTGTGATACCTGTAGAGACTCCATCTCAGAACATGTTGACCAGATCTGCGCCCCGCAAACTCCGGTCAATCTGCTGCAATTTTCCATCCTTCATCACATAAAGCTTATCACACAGCGACAACTCGCTCTCTTCATGAGTCGTAATCACCACGGTTCCTTTACGTTGTATATAAACCTCTAAGTAACCCCGAATGTCTTCTTTACAGATCAAATCCAATGCTGCACTGGGTTCATCCATCAGAAGCACCGGCGGCATCCCCGTCATGGCTATCCCGATACTCACACGTTTCTTCATACCTCCGGACAGCTTATTGACCTGTTTTGTTACAAATTCCTGTATTCCCAACAGATGCAGAAAGCCTTGCTCCAACTCCTGTTGTAAACGTTTGGAATCAGGATACCACAGACGGAGATTATCGTATACGGTAAGTTCTGGAATCAGCGGATTCTCCTGCGGCACGTAACCTGTCATTTTGCGGATTACCTCTTTGCTGCATCGCATCCTTCCCGCACGCTCTGCCTTATCTTCTCTCTGATTAGACTCATTCTGCGCGTTTCCTATATTGTCCGCGCCTACAGAACGCGGGCTTCTGTCTGACCATGCTGTCCTCCCATAGTAGCACACCTCTCCCGATTTCGGTTTGAGCGTTCCTGCCAGAATGGACAGAAGCGTAGACTTTCCGCAGCCATTGGCTCCAACAATACCGATACACTCTCCCCGCTCTGCTGTAAAAGAAGCGCCTTTCAAAATAGGCTTTCTGCCGTATGCACTTGTAAT
>CAZPSD010000117.1:0-6910 GCA_964589055.1 uncultured Bacteroides sp. | reverse complement strand
CAACAGGCGCTGGCTTCTTGATTTAGGCAAGATTTTATGGTAGCATTTTAAGATAAGCGTTTAATATAAGAACGAAAGAAAGAAATGGTGACTGATTTGAAAATGATAAAGGTAATATATGCAGGCTTTATATGCGTACTGATGCTGACCGCATGCGGTAACGATGAAACGTTGACCGCCTATCAGGAAGATATGACAACCTTTTTTGAGCATGTGGCTGCTTATAATGACGATATGAATTCTATCGATGCCTCTTCTGAGGATGCAACACAGCAGCTTCTTGATTATCTGGATCAGCTTGAGAGTGAGATCACATGGATGGCGGAGCTGGAAGTGCCGGAGCAGTTCTCGGCAGTAGACAGCCTTGCGGATGAAGCGGATGAAAATATGAAACAGGCGGTTGAATTGTATCATCAGGCTTATGAAGGCGAGGCGTATGACGAAGCGGCAGCAGAGGCTGCAAGAGAATATTACGACCGGGCGAATATCCGGATTCAGTATATCATAACGATTCTCCACGGAGAAATTCCGGAGGGAGACGGTGTTACCTATACGGAGGAAAACAGTATCTTAGGCGGCGGTTATCTGAATCAGACCAATGAAGAAGAAACGGAGGATAACTTTGATACGGATGACACGGTTTTCTATGAAGAACCGGAGGAAAGCGTATCGGATAGCGCTGAATAAGACAATGTACGCGATAGACTTTTCGGATAGTTTACGCAATGGGAGCACATAGCTAAAACAGAGTAAATATACTGTAAAAAAGCGAAAGGTATATGTGTTGTAATGAATAAACAGGAATTTCAATCATTGATTCAAGATCATCCTATCTTTTTGGACGGAGCTACCGGGTCAAACCTGCAGAAAAAAGGAATGCCCACGGGCGTGTGTCCGGAGCAATGGATTCTTGACAACAGAGAGGCTTTGATAGATCTGCAGAGAGAATTTGTAAAGGCGGGCGCCAATATTGTCTATGCACCGACTTTTACGGCGAACCGGATCAAATTAAGAGAATATGGTTTGGAAGACCGGATCAGACAGATGAATCTTGATCTGGTGGCGCTTTCCAAAGAAGCAGTAGGCGGTCAGGCTTACGTAGCGGGTGATATCACCATGACCGGTGAACAGCTTGCACCGATGGGGACGTTGGATTTTGAAGAACTGATAGAGGTATATAAAGAGCAGATCAGATATCTTGTGGAAGCCGGTGCTGATTTGCTGGTGGTAGAGACGATGATGAGTCTGCAGGAAACCAGAGCGGCAATTATTGCGGCGAAGGAGGTCTGCGATCTGGCTGTGATGGCTACGCTGACTTTTGAGTCTGACGGAAGAACCCTTTACGGCACGGATGCCGCCACGGCCGCTGTTGTATTGGAGAGTCTTGGGGCGGCGGCAATCGGAACCAACTGCTCAACAGGTCCTGATAAGATGGTGGATGTGGTGCGCAAAATGGCTGCGGTGACGACTATACCGATCATAGCCAAGCCCAATGCGGGGCTGCCTTCTTTAGATCCGGACGGCAACACTGTCTATGATATGGCTGCCGATGTGTTCGGCGAATGTATGAAGGACATCGTACAGGCAGGCGCGTCTGTCATCGGCGGATGCTGCGGTACCACGCCTGCTTATATTAAAGCAGCGAAAGATAATGTGGGGCAGATGCAAATTCCCCGCAGGGAACAGCCGAAGATGCGGTATCTGACCAGTGAACGGCAGACGATTGCCTTTGGGCTGGAGGATAACTTTATTATTGTGGGAGAACGCATCAATCCTACCGGCAAGAAAAAGCTGCAGGCGCAGCTTCGGGAAGGAAACCTGGATATGGTTTCCGACTTTGCAGAAGAACAGGAAGCCTGTGGAGCGGGTATTCTGGATGTCAATATGGGCATGAGCGGCATTGATGAGAAAGCGATGATGCTGAAAGCGCTGGATACGGTCAGCAGTGTGACGCAGTTGCCGCTTTCCATCGATTCCAGTCACGTAGAGGTGCTGGAAGCAGCCCTGCGAAGGTATCCCGGCAGGGCACTGATCAATTCCATCTCTTATGAAAAGGTGAAATTTGAATCCTTGCTGCCAATCGCGAAGAAATACGGTGCCATGTTTATTCTTCTGCCGTTGTCGGATGAAGGACTCCCTAAGAGTCTGGAAGAGAAAATAGATATTATAGAGAAAATACAGGCGCGTGCCTATGAATTGGGACTGCATAAAGAAGATATTGTTGTAGATGGCCTGGTAGCCACCGTGGGAGCCAATAAGCTGGCGGCTTTGGAAACTTTGGAGACGATACGGTATTGTAAGAAGAACGGTTTAGCTACCATCTGCGGATTGTCTAATATTTCCTTTGGACTGCCGGAGAGAAGCTTTGTAAATGCGGCATTTCTGACGATGGCGATTCAGGCGGGACTGACGATGGCAATCGCCAATCCGTCCCAGGAATTACTGGTCAGCAGCGCTTTTGCGGCGGATCTGCTCTTAAACAAAGAGGGTGCGGATATCCGGTATATTGAGTTGATGGACGCGGTGAAGGCGAAACGGGAAGCACTGGGAGAAACACCCGCAGCAAACACCGGTATTCATATCCATGCATCCGGTAAAAATACGGCCGCTGCAGCACTTACTGCGAAAGAAAAGCTGTATGCGGATGTGATGAAAGGCAATGGCGGCGGTATTGTGGAAGATACGAAGAAAGCTTTGGAAGAAGGACACGAAGCCAAGGAACTTCTGGATGAGACGCTGCTTGCTGCCATCAATGAGGTTGGCGAGCTTTTTGATAAGGGCAAATATTTCCTGCCGCAGCTTATTGCCAGTGCGGAGGCGATGAAGTTATCCATTGAGTATTTAGAGCCGTTATTGGCGCAGAATCATTCCGGTCAGGATATGCCTACGGTAGTCATTGCAACGGTGGAGGGCGACATCCATGACATCGGTAAGAATCTGGTGGCTTTGATGCTTAAGAATTACGGCTTTAAAGTCATTGATTTGGGCAAAGATGTGCCGAAGGAAAGGATTATTGAAGCCGCCAAGGAGTATAATGCACAGGTGATTGCGCTTTCGGCGCTGATGACGACAACCATGCAGCAGATGAAGCATGTAATCAATTATGCCAAAGAAAAAGAAGTGGATGCCAAAATCATTATCGGCGGTGCGGTCATTACTCAGGATTATGCGGATGAGATCGGAGCCGACGGTTATTCCAAGGATGCTGCGGATGCCGTTAAACTGACTAAGAGAATATTAAATATTGAGGGATAAATCATGGAAACGGAGCAGAGCGTTTTCGATAAATTTCCGCAGTAATATGTTCCGCAGGTGTCCGCTGCGCTTGCACAGGCTGATGATCTGATAGATTTGCAGGATGCAGTGGAACCATTTGCCAATTTGATGCATGGATTCAGACAACAATGCGCAGAATAAAAGTTTTAGGAATTAAGAAGGGAGTATAGGGTATATGTTAGGTGCAGATGTTATGGTAAAGTGCCTGGAAGAAGAGGGCGTTGAATATGTATTCGGATATCCGGGGGTGGCGATATGCCCCTTTTATAACAGTATTCTGGAGTCTGACATCCAGACAATACTGATCCGTACGGAGCAGAATGCTGCCCATGCGGCGAGCGGACTTGCCAGAGTGTCCGGTAAGGTGGGCGTATGCGCGGTGACTTCGGGTCCCGGCGCGACCAATCTGATTACCGGTATTGCGACGGCTTTTGCAGACAGTATTCCGCTTGTGTGCATTACTGGACAGGTCAACAGTGAACTGCTTGGCTCCGATGTATTCCAGGAGGCGGATATTACGGGAGCGGCGGAATCGTTTGTAAAGTACAGTTATTTAGTTAAAGACGTGAATGATATTCCGCGGGTTTTTAAAGAGGCTTTCCACATTGCGAGTACCGGCAGAAAAGGCCCGGTTTTGATCGATGTGCCTATTGATATCCAAAATGCGTCGCTTGCCAAATTCAAATATCCGGAAGAAGTAAATATGCGTACATACAAACCGACAGTAAAAGGAAATGCGGCACAGATCAAGAAAGTAGCCAAAGAATTGGTAAAATCCAAGCGTCCGCTGGTTTGTGCAGGCGGCGGTGTGCTTTTAAGCGAAGCGGAGGGCGAGCTTAGATCTTTTGCAGAGAAATACAGTATTCCGGTAGTATCTACGATGATGGGAATCGGCGTAATGCCTACCAAACATCCCATGTACTACGGTATGGTGGGAAATAACGGCAAGCCTTACGCAAACCGTGCTATGAATGAATCTGATCTGCTGATTATGGTAGGCGCCAGAGTTGCCGACCGTGCGGTTAACCAGCCTGATCTGATTACGGAGAATAAGGTGCTTGTCCACATCGACGTGGATCCTGCTGAGATCGGTAAGAACGTCGGTCCGGCGATTCCGCTTGTGGGAGATGCAAAGCATATTTTTGAGGATATAGAGAAGGAAGAAATTTCCTGTCAGCATGAGGAGTGGATTGAGATCTTAAACGGTTACCGGGATACGATGGAACGCATCAGAAAACCTAATCCGGACTATGTGGATCCGGCAGAATTTATCCGCCTCTTATCAGAAGCGATGGAGGAGGACGCAGTCTATGTGGCGGATGTGGGGCAGAACCAGATCTGGTCCTGCGGTTATCATATTGTTAAGAAGGGCAGATTCCTTACCACAGGCGGCATGGGAACCATGGGATATTCCATTCCGGCAGCTATGGGCGCCAAACTGGCGGACAGAAAGAAACAGGTCGTTGCGGTCTGCGGCGACGGCTCTTTCCAGATGTCTATGATGGAACTTGCCACCATGCGTCAGTTTGATGTAGCCGTGAAAATCATTGTTTTAAAAAATAACTATTTAGGTATGGTACGGGAATATCAGCATTATACCTATCAGGACCACTATTCCGCAGTAAATCTTTCCGGCAGCCCGGATTTGGAGAAATTATCCGCTGCCTATGATATGAAGTTTATGAGACAGAAAGATATGTCAGGCATACAGGATACTATCAGGGAATTCCTTGAGAAAGACGAATCGGTTCTCTTAGAATGTCTGATTGATCCGATGGATCTGGTAAAATAGAGGAAGGGGAAGAGTTAGATTATGAAAAAGATATATTCCGTGCTGGTAGAAAACCGATCCGGTGTCCTGTGCAAAGTGGCAGGACTTTTCTCCAGAAGATGCTTTAATATTGACAGCCTTGCCGTAGGAGAGACGGATGATGCCGCAACCTCCTGTATGACGATTGTCAGCAGCGGAGACCAGCGGACCGTGGAACAGATTGAGAAGCAGCTTAATAAGAAGCTGGATGTCATTAAGGTCAAAACCTTTGATGAGGCAGCCAGTATCAGCAGAGAACTTATGTTAATTAAGGTCAAATATAATAAGAACAACAGAAGAGATATCATGGAAACCTGTGAGATCATGAAAGCGGACATTGTAGATATGTCTAAAAATATGATGATCATACAGATATGCGATGTTCCGGAGAAGATTAAGCTGTTTATCAGTATGATGCAGACAATCAGCATCGTGGAGGTGGCGAGAACCGGAACTCTTGCGCTGCAGAAATGTATGGAGACAGATAATCAGACAGGTTGACTTTTTGTATCCGAATTGATACAATAATTGACAGTGCGTGACAGGTAAATGTCGTGCGCGGAAAGGCTTACTTTATGCAGAAGAAAGTATTTCAGCTGTTGGTAGATAATACATCCGGCGTGCTGAGCCGTATATCAGGGCTTTTTTCCAGACGCGGATATAATATTGACAGTATTACAGCAGGTGTGACGGCAGACCCCCGTTATACCAGAATCACGATTGTAACATCCGGTGATGACGAGATTTTAGACCAGATTGAGAAACAGGTGGCTAAGCTGGTTGATGTCAGGGATATCAAAGAGTTGAAGCCGGCGGAGAGCGTATACCGCGAGCTTGCCTTGATTAAGGTAAAGGCATCGGCTGCTGAGAGACAGGGCGTTATTGCCGTGGCAGACATATTCCGTGCCAAAATTATTGATGTTTCTAAGGAAAGCTTGATTATTGAACTTACCGGTAATCAGGATAAGATCGAGGCATTTATCAATCTTTTGGACGGTTATGAGATCTTAGAGCTTGCAAGAACAGGTATTGCCGGTCTCGGACGCGGGATTGAGAATGTCACCTATCTGTAGTAGTATATGACTGTAAATTGTTAAGATGTTAACTAAAAGGGAGAACCCTTTCAGATATATTACAAACTATGAAATTATGGAGGAGAAGTAAAATGGCAAAAATTTTTTACCAGGAAGATTGTAACTTATCTTTATTAGACGGTAAGACAATCGCAGTAATCGGTTACGGCAGCCAGGGACATGCACATGCCTTAAATGCAAAAGAGTCAGGCTGTCATGTTATCATTGGCCTGTATGAAGGCTCTAAATCTTGGGCAAAAGCAGAAGCTCAGGGATTCGAAGTATATACAGCAGCAGAAGCTGCTAAAAAGGCTGATATCATCATGATACTGATCAATGATGAGTTACAGGCAGCAATGTATAAAAAAGACATTGAGCCTAACTTAGAGCCTGGTAATATGTTAATGTTCGCACATGGTTTCAATATTCATTTCGGCTGTATCGTACCGCCTAAGGATGTGGACGTAACAATGATCGCTCCTAAGGGGCCGGGACATACGGTAAGAAGCGAGTATCAGGCAGGAAAAGGTGTTCCTTGTCTGGTCGCAGTTCATCAGGATGCAACCGGTAAGGCACAGGATATTGCGCTTGCTTACGCTTTAGCGATTGGCGGTGCAAGAGCGGGTGTTCTGGAGACTACCTTCAGAACAGAGACGGAGACTGACCTCTTTGGCGAACAGGCAGTTTTGTGCGGCGGCGTATGCGCTCTGATGCAGGCTGGTTTTGAGACACTTGTTGAGGCTGGCTATGA
>CAZPSD010000116.1:0-6919 GCA_964589055.1 uncultured Bacteroides sp. | reverse complement strand
ACTGATTGGAATCTATAACTCCAGATGTCGCTGAAGTGAAAAGTTTATTTCCACTTTGAAGGGGGCAAAGTGGAAATAAACTTTTCACTTCAGCACTATCAGCTATCAGCAGAATATCCGGATATGCCATTGTTAAAAAAAGTGATATATGATATAATAATTTCTACAAACCGATACTTTGCATTTTCTATACAATTTTAAGGAGGGTTACCATGAAACTTACAGATTTTATGGACATGAGTACATTGCAAAACATTCAGGACGCCTTTTCCAACGCAACCGGACTTGCTGCGATTGCCGTTGATAATGATGGCAATTACATTACCAAAGGAAGTAATTTTACGGATTTTTGCATGAAACTCACACGGGGGTGTCCCGAGGGCGCCAAACGCTGCCAGAAGTGTGATGCTACCGGCAAAGGCACTTATGAATGCCATGCCGGTCTGATGGATTTCTCTATCGATATCATATTAAACGGTGAGAAACTGGGCTCCGTAATCGGCGGGCAGGTTCTTCCGGATGCGCCGGACGAAGACAAATTTACTGCCATTGCCGAAGAGCTTCAGATTGATCCCAAAGCTTATATCAATGCAGTCAAAAAAGTTCCGGTACGTCCGGAAAAATCAATCCGCGCAGCAGCAGACCTATTAGAGGATGTTGTGAACCGTGTCGTATTACAGGAATATATGAATGCCACAGAATACAAGAAGATTGTTGTATGGGAGAAAGAAATCGCAAATGCTACCGAAACCGTCGCTGCGATCAAAAAGAACACCAAAAAACTGGAGTCCATTGCTTCCAGGCAGACAATCATGGCATTAAATGCTTCTATTGAGACCGCCAGAGTCGGAGCGGCAGGCGCCGGATTCGGAATCATTGCGAAACAGATGGGTGATTTTTCCAAACAGTCGGCAGAAATTTATAAGCAGATCACCGAAGATGCCAATAGGATATCCGAATCAATCATAAAGATGAACAATGCATAGGTTAAGAACCAAATCTATACCTGAAAACAGATTATAAAATAAAAGGACTGTTACGCCAGCTTTATGAGCATATCATAATGCGATTAGCATAACAGTACCTTTTAATTGTATGCACTCAAATTCGGTTTTCTACTATTCTGTTATAATCTCCAAATAGCCAACCACCTTGGTAAGATCAAATTCCTTCAATATTCCCAAATTCGGGTCATAAAATTTACCATCATACCCTACCAGATAGTGACTGTATCTTCCCATCTTCTCCATAATGATGCAGCAATGCGGCAATGTAATTTCCTTACCCAATGTATATACAATCTTATCCGCATGGCGAATCCCCAGATACTCCAGCGTAACAATCATTTTACTCATGTTCGCCTGCCACTCTCTGCATTTCATAATGTCACTGGCTTCATCCAGGGTAGTTCCCGCTATCATGGCAATACAGGATTGTCCGCACAATCCGTCCCAAGGCTGCGTAACCAAATCAATTCCATCGATCTTACGAATAGGATGTTCCATGCTGTAAGGGCTGTTTCCGCCGACACCTGCAACGTTACCTACAATCTCAATGGAAATCTGATATTTCTTACCGAGTTCCACCTTGGACAGCGTGTCCTGACTCACCGGAATATCATAATATCCCTGTCCTTTTGGTACAAGATCACATATAAAACAAACATCGTCAAAACAGACCCTGACCGGTGCATCTCCCACCTTCTCACACACTTCCCATACATTAAACGGTACGGCAATCGTATTCTCGGTCTCTCTAAATTCTACGGTACCCTCAAATTCGTATTTCATTCTATACCCTGCCTTTCTTTATCTTTTATAATGCTTATCCCGTTCTTTTTAATATGTATATTGTAACATGAACAGCCTCGGCAAGACAACCTGTGCACTGTATTTAGAACACTAATTTGTAACAGTACAGCCATGCAGAAATGATTGTGCAATATGACCATGGGAACTTGCTCACTAAGGACATATTGTACAATCGTTTCTATAGGGCGGACGCCCGACATGAAATAAGTTGGCGGACTTATACTTAAATTGATGAGTGAAAATGTATATTCCGCCAACTTATGAATGGATGGCTGAACTGTTACACTAATTTCGAGGGGGCTGTTCCCACGATTTCTTTAAACCTTCTGGCGAACGTTGAGTAGTCATGAAAACCGCACTCATAACACGCCTTTGATGCAGGCATTCCCGACAGGATCATGCGTCTTGCCAGTTGAATTCTCTTTTCATTGATATACTGATGGATGGAATACCCTGTGGCTTCTTTAAACTGCCGCATCAAATAATATTTGCTGATATAAAACTGTTCCGACAGAATATCTACATTGATCTCGTCTGCCAGATGTTCCTGGATATATGCGATCACATCCACTACCTTCTCATGATAGACCGCAGTCGTAATAAAGGATTTGGGCTGTTCCATAATTTTTCTGTTAAACAGGACCATAAATTCCAAAAAAGCGGCTTTTAACAGCAGATCCCCCAGATATTCGCCGCTGTGCTTTTCTATCTGTGCCATCCGCAGGAGGCAGCCCACAATTTCCTCATAACTTTCCGGCGTAAAATGAACGACTCTGTTCTGTGACTGCTGCGCCTCATCAAAACATTTTTTCAGGCTCTCGCCGCGCTCATTCTTCTCCGCCAGAAATGTTTCAGACAGATATATGATATAGCGGTTATATGGTACGGAGCCGTCGATTTCCGGTTTATGGATCACATTGGCACCCACCAGAACAAAATCATGGGGTTTCAGATGATAGGTTTTTCCTTCAATCTTATAGTCTACTTTACCTTCTACAAAATAGATGATCTTATAAAACTCATGATAATGGAAAGCAAATTCCTGTTCTTTACAGTCTCTCAAATGAAACACCCGGAAAGGTTCTGTCAGATATCCCGCTTTCTCATACTGTTCCAATCCTCTGTCACTCATCCGCAAAATCCTCAAAACTGATGTTAAGATCTACATTGCCGGAAATGCCGTCCACAACGCCCGCATCCGAATACTGCCATACTTTAAAGGCATAAGGATAATAGATCTCATCACTGTAATAGGCGATCCATTTATCATATTCTTCTAACTGTTCCAGATCCAGCATCAGCATAAAAGTTTTCAGATTGCCATAGATCATTGGGGTATATCCTGCATCGCGGATCGTCTCACAGAAGGCAATGCAATACTCTGTTCGTTCTTCCTTCGTCAGGTCGTTCGTTCTTGCTTTGGAATTGGATACCGCTTCTATATCAAGTACCACCGGATACTTTACGGAATAAGGTTCTATGGCGTCCAGAACATATTTGGCTTCCTCTTCCGCCTCTTCTACACTGATCGCCTGTGTAAAGAAATATACTCCCACATCAATACCATTATCTAACGCCCCGTTGATATTTTTTTCAAAGGTGTCATCCTCCAGAATTTCACCTTCCGTATAGCCTCTGATTCCCAATCTGATAAAAGCATACTCCACATCATCATCGGCGACTTTTTCCCAGTCAATCTTGCCCTGATATTTAGAGACATCGATTCCTTTGTGGGATATCACATTACCGTTTGCATAGTAGCCCAAAATCCCGTCAGCATCCACCTCAAACTGATTGGGATCATATGTATGATGAAGCAGTTTATCCGAAATCGGGAAAAAATAATACTGTCCGGTATCCGCTACCACGATCTCATCCGGGAAAAAATAGCGGAGCATCGCTGTTGTGCCTTCCCCGGAAATCATAAATTCTTTCATTGTATCAAGAAACGCTGCACTGACTTCCTCGCTGGTTTCATCCTGTGCCGATGTGACCGCACTGGCGATCAGGGCATCCACTTCTCCCTGCGTGTAAGTCACTTCGTCATCCATACGGATTGCCTCTAATTCATTCATAACCACTGTATTCTCCATCTGTATGGAACGGTACCGAAATACCATCACAAGACAGATCGTAATTGAGGCAAGCGTGACAAGACACAGGATAATCGAGCCGACCAGCACTCCATTTTCACTCTTTCTGCGTCTTTTCTTACGTTTTTTCCCCTGCAAATAATTGTCCTGCATATGCTCTCCTATCTCGTCCTACATTCGTTCGCTAAAGTAACTCTTATATCCTTCTCCGAAAATCTCCGTTGCGCTGGTGATGATCATAAAAGAATCCGGGTCTTCATCTTTTACGATCTCCTCCACCAAAGGAGATACAGTTTTCTTCATGGCACACATGATAACTTTCTTGTCTTTTCCACTATATGCACCCTCACCGTTTATATATGTCACACCAATATCCAGATCCGCCAGAATACGTTTCGCAATCTGTTCAGGCTTACTGCTGATAATATATAAAAGCTTCGCTTCGTCCTTACCATACAATACAACATCCATGACCATCGATGCACATGCCACGGCAATCGCCGCATATAAGGCGGAATCAACATCCCCAAACAGGATGCCGGACAACGTCACAATGACTGCATCAGACAGGAAGAAAATCTTTCCGGTCTTTAAATGAGGCACTTTAAGCCTGATTGCTTTGACAATAATGTCCATTCCTCCGGTTGTCGCACCCACCCTAAAAATAACACCAATAGACACCGCTGACAAGACACCGCCTGCCAATGCTGCTAACAGTGTATCATGGGTTGCGGCATCAAAGAGTGATAAAATATTGGTAAAAACCGAGATCAACGTGGTCGCATAAATGGACGATACTGTCAGCCCAAACCCAAATTTCCAGACTGCAAAAAGCAAAATCGGTATATTCAGGAGTAAAATCCATGTCCCGGTACTCACCGGCAGCAGCCTGCTTAAAATAATGGAAATTCCGGTTACTCCGCCGGGCGCCATATCATTCGGATCAATAAACAGACTAACCCCGGCCGCATATATAAATGCTGCCACTGTTATTATAATATATTTCTTTAGCAATTCTGTCTTGGTTTTTTTAATATTTTTTACAATTTTTTTATTTTTCACAGCAATACCTCCCTTTCAATCTCCATGCTGCGGCTTAAAAGCCGCCAAATCTTAAATTCCCTTTTATCTTCTCCATTTCTACCCGTTCCATAACAACAAAATTCGTATTTAACCGAAATCATCTGTTTTCCGTTAGTATAATATCTCAAAATATAAAGAAAGCAGCGTCATAAAAACGCTGCTGTATCAACCAAACAAAATGTAACTTCTTCTCCGGGATGCAATAAAGAACATCCCCGCAGTAATCCGTGCGCCGCAGAGAACAAGCGCATGAGGCATCAGCGGGGAAATCCGCAACACTCCAACTTATCCTGAACAGCCTCATGTCCCTGACGGGAACGGATAAGGCAGTAAATCTTATATACTTGCACGCACCAGCTTCGGCTTATATCCGTTCTCATGGAGTGCATCAATAATCCGGTTCTTGTGCTCCGTACCGTATGCTTCCAATGTAATGCGCAGCTCCACCGCGGCATTTCGGTTAATGGAGACAAACTGATTATGCTCCAGCTTAATTACATTGCCATTCTGTTTCGCAATGATATCCGAGACTCTGGAAAGTTCACCCGGCTTATCCGGCAAAAGCACCGATACCGTAAAGATTCTGTCCCTAAGCACCAAGCCCTGTTGTACAACCGAAGACATGGTAATCACGTCCATGTTGCCGCCGCTTAAAATGGAAACTATCTTCTTCTTTTTTACATCCAGATGTTTTAAAGCGGCAACCGTAAGCAGTCCTGAATTTTCTACGATCATCTTATGGTTTTCCACCATATCGAGGAAAGAAACGACCAGTTCTTCATCTTCTATCGTAATGATATCATCCAGATTTTTGCTGACATAAGGGAAAATATTAACTCCCGGCGTCTTAACTGCCGTGCCGTCCGCAATCGTATTCACATGATCCAGGGTAAGTACCTTACCGGCGCGTATCGACTCCTGCATACAGTTAGCGCCCGCAGGCTCCACGCCGATCACTTTGATCTTCGGATTCAGAAGCTTCGCCAGTGTAGATACACCTGTCGCCAGTCCGCCGCCGCCGATGGGCACCAGAATATAATCTACAAGTGGCAGTTCTTTAATAATCTCCATGGCAATCGTCCCCTGTCCCGTAGCCACATCCAGATCATCAAAGGGATGCACGAAAGTGTATCCATTCTCTTCCGCAAGCTGATAGGCATAAGCACATGCCTCATCATACACATCTCCATATAACACAACTTCCGCACCGTAGCCTTTGGTACGGTTTACTTTGATGAGGGGCGTCGTAGTTGGCATTACAATTACGGCTTTAACCCCATAACATTTTGCAGCATAAGCAACTCCCTGTGCATGATTGCCTGCAGATGCAGTAATCAGTCCTTTTGCCCGCTCTTCCTCCGTCAGTGTGCTGATTTTATAGTAAGCGCCTCGCAGCTTATACGCACCTGTCAGCTGCATGTTCTCCGGTTTTAAATAAACCTTGTTGCCGGTCTGTGCGCTAAAGTAATCGCTGTATACAAGCTTCGTCTCAGAAGTAACTTCTTTGACTACCTCATATGCTTCCTCAAATTTATCCAAGGTTAATTCTTTTGTCCCCATTACTTATCCCATGCCTTTCTCTTTATCTGCCGTTTCCCCTATATGCCGCATAATATGTATTGTACAGCATGTGAAGTGCAGATAACCGCTTACTTATTCTCTTTGTTACCAAGCTTCAATATACGAATAGCCGAACACCTTACTTCTATTATAGCCCTTCTGTCAAGTCGTCCTTCTATTTGAATTAATTTCGCTGTAACTTTTCATCCCTTCAAAACAGTTCTTTTTTATATCCAGCAATGACGGATGCGCCTGGTTTTTGTCCTCTTTCGATGCATGATGCTGTACTGCCTGTTTCTTCATATATTGAATTGCTGCGCAAAACAGGCATACTTTCCCCTTTGCCTGCCGGGATTCCCTTATTTCCATTCC
>CAZPSD010000115.1:0-6931 GCA_964589055.1 uncultured Bacteroides sp. | reverse complement strand
GTGATCGACTGCTGGTTTGATTCCGGTGCGATGCCTTTTGCACAGCATCATTATCCCTTTGAAAACAAAGACTTATTTGAGCAGCAGTTCCCGGCGCAGTTTATCTCCGAGGCGGTTGACCAGACCCGCGGATGGTTCTACTCCCTGATGGCTGAGTCTACCCTTCTGTTTAACAAAGCGCCTTTTGAAAATGTAATCGTATTAGGTCATGTACAGGATGAGAACGGTCAGAAGATGTCCAAATCCAAAGGAAATGCGGTAGATCCGTTCGAGGCGCTGGAGACCTACGGCGCAGACGCGATCCGCTGGTATTTCTATATCAACTCCGCGCCGTGGCTGCCCAACAGATTCCACGGCAAGGCTGTGCAGGAAGGACAGCGTAAGTTCTTAGGCACTCTGTGGAATACCTACGCTTTCTTCGTTCTGTATGCCAACATCGATGACTTTGATGCGACCCAATATACATTAGACTACGACAAGCTTCCGGTTATGGATAAGTGGCTCTTATCCAAATTAAACACAGCCATCAGGGAAGTGGATGATAACTTAAATAACTACAGAATCCCCGAGGCGGCAAGAGCGCTTGACAACTTCGTGGATGAGATGAGTAACTGGTATGTCAGAAGAAGCCGTGAGCGTTTCTGGGCTAAGGGCATGGAGCAGGATAAGATCAACGCTTACATGACATTGTATACAGCGCTTGTTACCATCTCCAAATGTGCAGCGCCGATGGTTCCTTTCATGACAGAGGAAATCTACCGCAACCTGGTATGCAGTATCGACGCCAATGCGCCGGAGAGTATTCATTTATGCGACTTCCCGGTGGCGGATGAGAAGATGATTGACCGGAAATTAGAAGAAGATATGGAAGAGGTTCTTAAGATTGTTGTGATGGGTCGTGCGGCTCGTAACACAGCCAATATCAAGAACCGTCAGCCCATCGGCGCCATGTATGTGAAGGCTGATAATAAGCTGAGTGAATTTTATCAGGAAATCATCGGGGATGAACTGAATGTGAAGAAGATAGAATTCATGGATGACGTTTCAGCCTTCACAAGCTACAGCTTCAAGCCGCAGCTTAAGACAGTGGGTCCTAAGTATGGCAGGCAGCTTGGCGGTATTAAGAACTATCTGTCCTCCGTAGACGGCAGCGCGGCTATGGCGGCTTTGAAAGCGGAAGGCGCGTTGAAATTTGAGGTGGACGGCACGGAAGTAGAACTGGCGGAAGAGGATCTGCTGATCGAAATGGCACAGAAGGACGGCTTTGTGGCGGAAGCAGATAACTATGTGACGGTTGTACTGGACACCAATCTGTCTGAAGAACTGATCGAGGAAGGCTTCGTATACGAAGTGATCAGTAAGATCCAGACGATGCGTAAGGAAGCTGATTTTGAGGTGATGGATCATATCAGGGTTTCCCTGTGCGGCAATGATAAGCTGGCGGATATCGCAGCGAAGAATGAAGCGGTTATCTCCGGCAAAGTTCTGGCGGACGGTATTACCGCAGGTGAAAAACTGGCTGTTTCCAAAGAATGGAATGTGAATGGCGAGAAAGTAACGATCGGTATTGAGAAAGCGTAAAATGCAATTGTGATTATCTCATGTCAGAATCGTTATAAAGAACTGTATTTTGAGCACATTGCTTATAGTCAAAAGAGAAAATACAATATATAATAAAATGAAAATGTATATTCCGCCAACTTATGAATGGATGGCTGAATTGTTACGAATTTATACATATATTGCATAATGTAAAGAGTAAATGAGGAGGTACAGAATGCTAAAGAAAGCTGTAACAACAACCTTTGATACAGAACTGTTCAAGAGAAGCGTTTTATATAATGTAAAGACGCTTTACAGAAAAACACTTGAGGAAGCTACCGATCAGCAGATTTTCCAGGCAGTATCCTATGCAATTAAGGATGCAATTGTAGATCAGTGGCTGAACACACAGAAGGAATATGACAAACAGGATCCTAAGATGGTGTACTACTTATCCATGGAGTTCCTGATGGGCCGTGCTCTCGGCAATAATATAATTAACCTGCAGGCGTACAAAGCAGTAGAGAAGGCTTTGGATGAACTGGGTATCGACATCAATGTGGTGGAGGATCAGGAGCCGGATGCGGCGCTTGGCAACGGCGGCCTTGGACGTCTGGCGGCTTGTTTCCTGGATTCCCTTGCTACGCTCGGTTATGCTGCATATGGCTGCGGTATCCGTTACCGTTACGGTATGTTCAAGCAGGAAATCAAAGACGGCTATCAGGTTGAGGTGCCGGATAACTGGCTGAAAGACGGCAACCCCTTTGAATTGCGCAGGCCTGAGTATACGAAGGAAGTCCGTTTCGGCGGTTACGTAAATGTGTATGTAGATGAGAACGGAAGAAGCAACTTTAAGCAGGAAGGTTATCAGGCTGTTAAGGCTATTCCCTACGATCTGCCGGTTGTCGGATATGGAAACGGTATCGTTAATACGCTCCGTATCTGGGATGCAGAGCCGGTGAACTGCTTCCAGTTGGATTCTTTTGACAAAGGCGATTACCAAAGAGCTGTAGAGCAGGAGAACCTTGCAAGAAATATCGTTGAGGTACTTTATCCCAACGATAACCATTACGCAGGGAAAGAGCTTCGTTTAAAACAGCAGTATTTCTTTATTTCCGCATCTGTACAGGAAGCGGTAGCGAAATATATGAGAAAGCATGATGATATCAGAAAATTCTATGAGAAGGTGACTTTCCAGTTAAACGATACGCACCCGACGGTAGCAATCGCAGAGCTGATGCGTATTCTTATGGATGAGTATTATCTGACATGGGATGAGGCTTGGGAAGTAACGACTAAGACCTGTGCTTATACCAATCATACTATTATGGCGGAAGCGTTGGAGAAGTGGCCTATCGAACTTTTCTCCAGGCTGCTTCCCCGTGTATACCAGATCATAGAAGAGATCAACCGTAGATTTATTGCGCGGATTGAGCAGAAGTATCCGGGCAATCAGGAGAAAATCCGCAAAATGGCTATCATTTATGACGGACAGGTTAAGATGGCGCATCTGGCTATCGCAGCAGGATATTCTGTCAACGGTGTAGCAAGACTGCATACGGAGATTCTTAAGAATCAGGAACTGAAGGATTTCTATGAGATGATGCCGGAGAAGTTCAATAACAAGACGAACGGCATCACCCAGAGACGTTTCTTATTACATGCTAATCCGCTGCTTGCCGATTGGGTAACGGCACATGTGGGAAGCGACTGGATCACTGATCTGCCGAAGATCAATAAGTTAAAAGTCTATGCCGATGATGAGAAGGCGCAGCAGGAATTTATGAATATCAAGTACCAGAATAAAGTTCGTCTGGCCGAGTATATTTTAGAGCATAACGGTATCGAGGTTAATCCCCGTTCCATCTTTGATGTGCAGGTTAAGAGATTACATGAATATAAACGTCAGCTGCTGAATATTTTACATGTTATGTATCTGTACAATGAGTTAAAAGAGCATCCGGACATGGATTTCTATCCGAGAACTTTCATCTTCGGCGCAAAGGCAGCCGCAGGATATATGAATGCAAAGCTGACCATCAAGCTGATCAATTCCGTAGCGGATGTGGTTAACAACGATCCTGCTATCAATGGTAAGATCAAGGTAGTCTTTATTGAAAATTATCGTGTATCAAACGCAGAGATCATCTTTGCCGCTTCCGATGTATCCGAGCAGATTTCCACTGCAAGCAAGGAGGCGTCCGGTACAGGCAATATGAAGTTCATGTTGAACGGCGCATTGACACTGGGTACGATGGACGGCGCCAATGTAGAGATCGTCGAAGAAGTAGGCGAGGAGAATGCGTTTATCTTCGGTCTTAGTTCGGACGAAGTCATTCGTTATGAGAATTACGGCGGATATGATCCGACAGAGATTTTCAACAATGACCCTGATATCAGAAAAGTATTGATGCAGTTGATCAACGGAACCTATGCGCCAAATGATCCTGACCTGTTCAGACCATTGTATAATTCCCTGTTAAATACGCAATGTACCGCTAAGGCTGATACTTACTTCATCTTAAAAGACTTTAAGTCCTATGCTGAGGCACAGAAGAAAGTGGAAGCAGCCTACAGAGACGAGAAGGGTTGGGCCAGGAGCGCGATCCTCAATGTTGCCTGCGTCGGTAAGTTCACATCTGACAGAACCATTCAGGAATATGTGGATGAGATCTGGAAGCTTGATAAGGTAGTGATTCCGAAGAGCGCACCTGAGAAAAGTGTGAAGAAGTAAGCACATAATGGAATAATGAAGAGCATATAAAGAACTGCTGCCTAATTTGTATATATAAGGATTGGTGGCGGTTCTTTATTTTGTCCTTTGATGTGAAGTGAGAGTTGGAAGCATAACTTGAGGATATTATAGGGAATAATTAAAATTCCGTAAAAAAACAGTTGACAAACAAATAAACAAACTTTATGATAAACCTATCAGAGAAAATCTATATTATGTGCGGCTCGCACATTCAGACAGTTTCTGTCAGATTTTTCTAACTTTTCAATTGAATAGGCAGGAACTGAAAAAGACAGAGAAGCTTTGCTGCAATTGTATAATGCATTAAACGGAACGGCTTGGCAGAGGAATATCAGAAACTGATAGAACAGGCAGAAGCAAGTTTGTATGGGACGAAACGGATTCTTTTACCTGCACCGCAATGTATCGTATTTTATAATGGTAAACAGGATATGCCGGAAGCATTGAATGTTGCGATCAGTTACTGCATAGATCATGATATCTTATCAGATTTTTTAAAAAAATACCAGGCGGAGGTGTTGGGAATGTTGTTGGAAGAATTCGATGTTGAAAAGTATGAGCGGACGATAAAGGAAGAAGGTATTGAGTACGGACAGGTAAGAATTAATTTGTTGTATCAGAAATTGAAAACAGATAATCGCATAGAAGAACTTATGAGGGCGATAGATGATGCAGAATATCGTGATTGTTTACTGGACGAATATGGTTTATAGAACAGAAAGACGGATATGCCATGATATTTGACGATAAAGAGAAATGCTTACAACTGGCTGAACAATTATTGATACATTATAGAAATACCCTGGGGACAGACTGCAAACTGCGGCTTCTGCAATTGTCTGAGAATATTACATATCTTGTGGAACGGACTGGAAGTACAGCTCAAACAGAGGATAAGGATTCTGATATGCGAAGACAAAGGGCAGTTCTTCGACTGAGCCGTCCCGGATATCATACCGGAGAAGAATTACAGGCAGAGATTATCTGGATGCTGAAATTGCAGGAGGGTTTTGAGGCACGAGAGAAGAAACAGGTATTTAATGGAATTACTTTGCAACGCAGATTTGATTTTAGTATGCGGCAGCCTGTCTCCGGAGATGACGGGGAGTATCTTTATAGTGTGAAGGATCAAAATGGGTGTAGTTATTACGGTTCGATTTTTACCTACCTGTCGGGCGTGCCGCTGGAAGATATTCCGCTGAGGGAGCAGCCCATATGGTTTGAACGTCTTGGGGAAGTGACAGCACTGCTTCACAAACAGGTACGGGGGTGGAAAGCATCATCTAAGCTTCCGCGGTTTCACTGGAATTATGAGACCATGATCGGGGAGAACGCTATTTGGGGAGACTGGCGGAGTGTGTGTGTGGCAGAGGAAGCCGCGCTGTCCAAGAAGAGCATAGACAGATTATACGGTGCAGACAGAATGATCTATGAGAAATTGCAGGCTTATGGGCTCACAGAAGATCGCTATGGGCTGATCCACGGAGATCTGCGGGGCGCCAATCTGCTGATAGAAGGTGACAGTCTCAAGATCATAGATTTTGATGACTGTGGGTATGGATGGTATATGCAGGATTTGGCGGCGTCGATAAGTTTTATAGAGACAGAAGAGATAATACCTGAATTGATTCAGGCATGGATAACGGGTTACTGCAGGCAAGGTGTGCTTACTCAGGCGGATTTAGACATGATTCCTACATTTATTATGATGCGCAGGCTCCAGCTTTTGGCATGGGTCCATAGCCGTACCAATGCTGCGCCAGCTATTGCGTATCGGGAACGATTCTTAGAGGAAACTGTGGAGTTGGCGGAGAAGTATCTTGCGCTTTATAGAAGGAAGGATTTTTACGTAACTTCCTTGGAGGAACTGGGTGCCTTGGCTGAGGCGTGTGATATGGAAGTGGTGGCTGCTATAGACCAGACATTGACGGATGTACACAAAGCATTTTATATCGGCACTGGTAAAGTGGAAGAAGCGCGGGAGGCGGATATTCTCCTACAGGTAGTAGATTACAGCGACGAGCATTATAAACAGCAGATCGGCATGGAAGAACTGGTCCGGCTGATCGGGCAAAAGTTATCGGGCAGCTATCGGGAATGTACATTTCTGATCCCTTACACAGATGGAAGGGCGGTGTCCTATCTGAATGAACATGCCGTCGTATATGAGACTGCATATCTGGAAGAAGGCGTACAGATGAAAGTCAATTGTAGGAAGGAAGACTATAGGTATTATGAGAAATATGCTGTAAGTTTGTAAATTTCATTGCGTCGCCGCTTGTTATCCTATATAATTATAAATTAGGTGTAGCTATAAGAGGAGTGTGACACCTGTACAATTTGAGGGATAAATGTATACGTACTATAGTATAAAACAGGAGGAGTTATTATGGTTCAATTACTAGAGGGTGGTGCATACCTCGTTCACGGCACTGAAATTGTTCCCGACAGTGCAAGTGCTGTTGCAGAAGTGAAAAGCAAAACAGGCAAAGAGGTTTCCAAGGCAGAGGCAGCCGGAAATACTATGGCATACGGTATTTTGCAGGAGCATAATACCTCCGGCAACATGGAGAAACTGAAAATCAAATTTGATAAGCTGACTTCCCATGATATTACCTTTGTGGGCATTATCCA
>CAZPSD010000114.1:0-6999 GCA_964589055.1 uncultured Bacteroides sp. | reverse complement strand
AAGATGATAGTATTTCCAAATGAGACACCTCCTTCCTGCTACCAGTATGGAGGCGGTAACAAAAGAATTATATCATACATTGGGTCATGTTCAAAACAACAAGATTTATAAACTCCGAACTTGACCGCTGCATTTCCTGTTCACCACTTGAAAAAATCATAAAATAAAGTTATCATGAATATGTAACTTTATTTTATGGTTTTTATTGATGAAAGGAATATTATGGCACAAACCAGAGCAACGAAACTTTCACAAATGCAGGATGCGTTTTCTCCATATCCTTTACACACAGAAGAAGAAATTGCTAATTTTTATTACGAAACTGCAGAGGCCCGTACCGGCGATAAATATTCTGATTTTGTGGAAAGTATGGTTATGCAGGTAACGGATTCCGGAAACAGTGCTTTGCATAAACTGTTTATCGGGCATGCCGGTTCGGGAAAAACAACAGAATTATTTCGGCTGTACCAGCGGCTGCAGGAAGAAAATTACTTTGTGTGTTTTGGAAGATGCGATATTGATTTAGATTCCGGAGATGTAGAATATACAGAGGTTTTATTCTATATTTTAGACTTACTGATCCGTAAGGCAAGTGAATCAGGCATTGTCATGAAGGAATCCATACTCAATGATATCATAATGTATTGGACATCAATGCAGGAGATCAATATTACTACGACGCGGCAGGAAGAACTAGACGTAGAGGGAGGATTTGGAGCCGGAATTAAACTGAGAAATGTCTTGGAGATTATGACAAAGATTAAGGGAATCTTGAAGAGCAGTGAAGAAACCAAACGGCAGATCAGGCAGAGTATCAGTCCCAGAAGCAGTGAACTGCTGGCACGGATTAAATCAGTAATTGATAATCTGGAAGAAGAACTGCAGAAGAAGAACTATCCGAAAATTCCTTTTATTATATTAGACGGATTAGATAAAATCCCATTGGAACAGGCAAGAAAAATATTTAAAGAAAACGGTTCTAAATTTTCCGAATTGCCGATACATTTACTTGTAACATTTCCGATTTCATTAACCTATACAGAAGAATACAGAAATATACAGATATGGCTGCCGAATCCGGAGAAACTTCCGATGATAAAGTTAAGAAACTGGGTCAATGGCGCTTATCAGGAGGGATATACGGAAGGCGTAAATACAATGCGCTGCATTGTTGAGAAAAGAGCGGATTTAGCTCTTTTTGACGAGGGTGTTTTAGATTTGCTGATCCGCCAGACAGGAGGATATATACGGGATTTGTTCCGCTGCATCGGAAAGTCGGCCATTCGTGCAAGGATTCGTCATGCAGATGCAATTAGTATGGAGGATGCAGAACTTGCCTTGAATACATTGGAGTCAGATATTAATGGATGTTATTCTTCGGATTTAATTCCGGCGATGAAAGACATTTATCAAGGACATAAGCATGTTAATTCTTCGGAAGAAATTACAAAGCTAATGCAGGTGGGAGCCGTATTAGAGTATAATGGAACACGATGGTGTGATTTGCATCCGTTGGTGGAAAAATGGTTATTAGAACATCACAGATTCGGAGATTAAGAAATGATTGCACAGGCAGATAGTGAACAGTTCCGGATGCTATCCATGATGATAGATGATACAACCAGAGGCATGTGTATCTATCAGGCAGCGACAGCAAGGGAACAGCAGCTAATTGCATATGAATTGAAGGACACAAACAGTAAAAAAACTTTAGTTATCGATATGGCAGATTATGCGCAAAATATAGCGGCAATCCCATCCGATATTCAACAATTCAAGAAAATTCTTGATAAGGCGCCGGAAGCACAGGTTGTTGTAATATGCAATCTGCAATTATGTGGATTATGGATGGGGGATACCGTATATATTGAGAAATTAAATTATATGCGCGATCAATTGATGGAGTGCAATAAAATGTGGGTGTTTGGAATGACACCCTATTTTTCTATATTATTATCTCAAAAAGCAAGAGATTTATATACCTATATGATGTATAATTGTTCTTTTGTTTCCGCGGAGGACAGAGATACATTTTCTTATGATGAAAACAAAGAATATGCCGGAAATATTAAATTATTGGTCAGCCAGTTTGAAGAGTATAAAAGATATCTTACACAGCAGATGGAAAATGAAGCTCCGGATAGTTATATGGTGTTTCATACATTGAATATTTGGCTGCAGTGTGCGGATTATCTGGATTACACTGCGGGAGAATGGGTTAAAGCAGTGATGAATGTCATGGAGAAAGATTTTGTCCAGGAGGATGTAGCGGGGAAGGATATCTCTGTATACCAGCTGATTTCTCAAGTCTATTTACGGCTTGGAGATTACAAGAGGGCTTTGGAGTTTATTCAAATAAAATTAGATTTGGTAAAGAAACTGTTTCAGGCGAATTCTATTGAGGTCGCAAAGGCATATGAGGATATGGCTTTTGGATATTTGAAGGCTGAAAAATGGCAGAAGTCGGAAGAGTACTGTTATGGGGCTTTGAAAGTATATAAAAAGCTTGGAAAAGAATACTCGCTGGATACAATTCACTTGTGGACATATATTTCAATGCTGCTTCTGAAAGAACAAAATTACGATAAGGTAATAAAGATTTATAAGAGAAATATACAGATTATTACAGAACAAAGCAATGAAAGCAATTATGAGATGCTTGTGTCGTATAATAATCTTGGCCGTACATATGAGGAAATGGGAAATATATCAGAAGCTTTGCAGTATTTTCAAAAATCTCAGGAACTTGGTAAAAAGTATCATAGCGGTAATGCAGAGGCGGAAATTGGTGTGTTAAATAACATTTCCAATATCTATCATTCTATGGGAGATTTAGATAAAGCTAAGAAGACATTGTTGGAAGCTAAAAAAAGCAGTTTGCATTCTTTTGGAGAAGAAAACGAAGCGACAGCGCGCATATATCATAATTTGGCGGCTGTATATAACGATTTGGGGCAATGGAATCCGGCGGAAAAATATTACAAAAAAGCAATCGAAATCCGGAGAAAAGTACTGGGGGAAATGCATACGGATTTGGCCAGGACGTATATGAATCTCGCCGGTGTACTATTACAATGGGGAACAACTCAAAAAATGTTGGAGGCATATGTATATCTGCAAAAAGCATTGAAAATCCGTGAGGCGATATATCCCAAAGGCCATCGGGAAATTGCTGATTCGTATACAGCATTGGCGCAAGTGTGCTATAAAGTAGGCGATTATAGCGATGCGTTGGAGAAAAGTCAGATAGCTTTGAAAATGTATATCAAGCTGTACGGCAAGGATAGTCAGATCGTTCATGATACGGAATATAACATTGAGTTGATAAAAAGAGCAAAGAATAAATAAACTCGTTAGATTAGGAGTCATGAACTGTTTAAGATATTGGAAGAAAAAGGGGAGAGGCAAGTATTATGTATGAAGAGGGATTGCATCTGCAGGTTTGGCAAGGGATTATACGTATGTCAAAGTGGAGGATATGCATGTAATAAACTCTTTATATGAGATCATGTGTACGGGAAATCAGGATTACAATATAGAAACTTACGGTAAATATTGACACAATTAAGAATAATATTAATTCCTGTAACAAAACGGTATCGCGTGACAATAAACCATTCCAACATCCACGCATGGTTCATAACATGGCGCGAGTTGGCAATCAGCGTATATGGAATGGCGGTGATTCTGTGTATGGATTTGAATATATGTATGGATGATTGATCACGATAAATCCAAGAAACTATTCAAAGAGGATGGCTTTTTGTTATAATATATGCGAGTTACATTTGGTAACTAAGAAATATCAGTATTTTGTGGGGAGAATATGATATGAATGTAAAATCAAATAATCAGCTTGTATTCATTAATATTCTCAAGTCAATTGCCTGTATCTGCGTATTAGTAGGACATGTGCTGAATGGAATGATTAAAGACGGAATGGAGATTCATTTGGTACTATACCACATAAATACCTTTGTTTATTTGTTTCATGTACCTTGTTTTTTCTTTGCGAGTGGTTACTTGTATGGAAAAAATGATATTGAAGGGGTTGGCCAATATCTTAGGTTTATAGGCAAGAAGTTTATTGTACTGGGAGTTCCTTATTTAATATGTAGTATTGCGTATATTCTCTTTAGTTCTGTTTTGAGTGGAGACATGCATACATCTTATTCCTTTAGTGCGATTGCATTTCTGTGGAAAGAACCGGTGGCACAATACTGGTATTTGTACGCATTGTTTGAGATGTTCTTGATTATACCAATAATAGAATTTGTTTTTAAAAATTTAAATAAGTTTTTAATTTTGGTGTTATTTACTGTGGCGGCATTGTTAATTTATCCTGACATTGATTGTGTGGCTTATGTTACAGGATATGCGTATATATTCTATATGGGTGTATATTTTAATAAGACGGATTTATTGGACAGAAGCGGTATTATGGGGATGCGTACATCTTACATTTTCTTATGTAGCTGTGCTGGATGTATTGTGATCTATGGTATTTATTCACAGGTTATTTCTTATGAAACGTTTAATAATGGAGGTATACTTAAAAGTATTGTAAGATCACTCTTAGTGCTTATGATCGTAGGAATTTCGCTTGCCATTGAAAAAATGAAAAATTGTGTTAATCGGTTTTTGATATGGTTGTCGCAATATTCGCTGTATGTGTATTTGTTTCATACATGGTTTTCGGGTACACTTAGAGTTATTCTTCATCGGGCGGGAATTACCAACTGTTGGATTCAGGCGGCAAGCGGCATTGCTGTAGGGTTGTCAGGATCTATTCTGATTGCATTAATTATTAGAAAAATACCTTTGTTCAGAGTGTGGTTTGAACCGCTAAAAGTGTTGGATCGGGGAGAGACAGGCAAAAGGATTGAATGATGATACTAGTATAGGGAGAGAGGATGCTGAAATTCACATATGAGGCATATCAGGAATTACTTACTTTGTTTTGGTTACAAGTAATTTTTATTGTATAAACATTATATAAACATTATATAAATAGTCTGTGTTTAGTGTTTTCAGGTAACTGGAAGTGTGGTAGAATAATGAAACTGGCGGTCAAAGATAATGGGTAAAAAATGTTGCCCAAGATGATGAAATATTTGCCTAAACGGGAAGATCCTTTTAGGGTTAACACAGTTCATAAATTGGGAATGCGGATTGAGAAGACAGCGGTTATTTATTTACAGAATTAAATTTGTACGGGAACGTGTAAACAGTAAATTCGGTAATCAATGAAAGGCAGCTTGTTTTACTAATGTAGTTATAGGATGAGAGTGTGTCCAATGAGAGATTTTATTTGACTGCCGGGGAGGACAACGTGTACAGAGTAGAGAATAAATATAATTGCAGTGAAGAGGAACTGTATATTCTGCAGCGCAGGTTAGAGGGAGTCTTAAGAGCTGACAGTAATGAGAATCATCCGGAGGGATACAGTATTATCAGCCTCTATTTTGACGATATGCAGGATACATGTATGCGGGATACCATTGATGGCGTAGAACTGCGTGACAAATACCGTATCAGGATATATAATAATTCCCTGGATACCATCAAGCTGGAAGTAAAATCCAAGAAAGACAGCCGTATTCTTAAGAAATCCAGATCCATTACGAAGAATCAGATGGAGCAGTTGCTGCGTGGAGAGTGTATAGAGGATTCAGCATCTATGGACGATCCGGCGACCCTTTTTAATCTTGCAATTAAGACCGGGGGGTTAAAACCCAAAGTAATTGTGGCATATGAGAGGAAAGCTTATATCTTTGAGCCGGGCAATACCAGAATTACGCTTGACAGAAATGTGCGTGCAAGCAACCGTATTGAAGATTTCGGCAAAGATAATATAAGCTATGATTTTCTGAACGAATATGATAAGGTATTAGAAGTGAAATATGATGAGTTTATTCCCGATTTTTTATTACAGCTTCTGGAGCTTGGGAATATGCAGCAGGCTTCCTATTCCAAGTACCAGTTATGCAGGGAGATATATTTATAAATATTTATAATAAAGATTTGGGGACAAAAGATGACAGCCCCGGTAAAGTAAAGGAGAGATACTATGTCAGTCAAAGATGTCATTAAAAGCAGTGTGTATGAAAGTTTGGGGGGAGGCACGAATCTGTCGGTTGCAAACATTATGTTGATTCTTGCGATTGCGTGTTTGCTTGGACTATACATTTTCGCAGTGTATAAATTATCCAGTAAGTCTGCATTTTATTCCAAAGATCTGAACGTGACGATGGCGGGGATGCCGCTTATCATAGCAGCCATTATGATTGCGATGCAGTCTAATTTGTTAGTATCATTAGGTATGGTAGGTGCATTATCTATTGTCAGATTTCGTAATGCAGTGAAAAACCCCATTGACCTGCTGTATTTGTTTTGGTCTATCAGTACAGGTATCATTGTGGGAGTAGGGCTCTATATACTCGCTTTAGTATTGTGTATTGTTATGACAATACTGCTTATTGTATTGGATATGGTTCCAAACGCAAAAGCACCGGACTTATTAGTTCTTCGCGCTGAGGCGGACAAGGTGGATTATGCGGAATTAGAGAAAATGATGAAAGAGTATTGTAAATATCATAAAGAAAAATCCAGATGTATTAAGAACGGAGAAAGTGAACTGATTATTGAGATTAAATCTTCAAAGAAAGAAGAATTATTGCAGAAGCTGACGGCTAAAGAATATATGACACAGGTTAATTGCATTTCACATGATGGAGAATGCAGGGTATAAATGAGATAATGCGGAACATAATGTGATTCACTAAAGGCGGAAAAAATATGCTGATTGCTGTTTTGCTGTTATACAGTAATATTTATATTTACAAAATAAGAAAGCACATCCATGAAGCGGGCCCCAACTCTTATATTGAGGCCTGCTGCATCTGGGTGCTCTTTTTATTTACGTTGACAGAAGGATTGTCTGTGTTCCATGCGGTAAGATTTATCGCGTTATTTGTATCATGGGCGGTTTTTGATGTC
>CAZPSD010000113.1:0-7105 GCA_964589055.1 uncultured Bacteroides sp. | reverse complement strand
GATAATAATAGTTTATCATGTTTGACGGGGGATGTACAGAGCGGCTTTTGGATTATTTGCCATAAAAGGGTCGGAAAAAGCGCTGCGGGAGAGTTTTAACAGGGTGGCTATGTAAAAATGTTAAAATGTGGTATACTACAACTATTGTGAAGAAAATTGCAGGAATTTTCAGCTGTTTTGGATTTAGAAATAAAAGGAGGCGCCATGATACCCATTATCAGTTTACTTTTCTGGCTTATCATCATCCCGTTTTGTATCGGGCTGATACCGGTCAATTTCATATCGCCATATAAGAGAAATCCGGGCGTCGTGATTCTTGCGGGTTATTTTTGCATGTGGGCGCTTTATGGAGTGATTACGATCCCGGCGGTGTTGTGGGTGCAGTATCATAATTTCAGCGTGGCATCGGACTGCTTTACGGCGCTTAGCATTGTGTGCGCCGCTGCGGGATTGCTTGTTTGGCAGCGCAGTGCGAAAAAGGGAAATCCGGGACTGGTGTTTGGAACCGGAAAAAGAAAAAATGACATCTGTGTCACGAAAAAGCGGCCGATAAATCGGTTTGGCGGAAAGAAAGCGGCTGAAATAGAAAATGACACAAATGTCATAAATAAGAAAAAAGTGAAACATCTTATAGACATGACATGGGCGCAGCGAATAGAATGGCTGCTCTTTCTTGCGCTGGTGGGATTCCAATTATATAAGGCGGCTGCATATACTTCTTTTGACGGAGACGATGCTTACTATGTGGTAGAATCTTTGATTGCCCAGCAGGCAGACGTGATGTATCGTATTCTGCCATATACGGGAGGTTCTACCGGACTGGATGTCCGTCATGTACTGGCGGTATTTCCTATGTGGGTCGCATTTATCGCGGTTAAAAGCGGTATCCATGCAACCATCGTGTCCCACGTAGTTATGCCGGCCGTGCTGATCCCGCTGACCTATCTTGTGTATTATGAGATCGGGAAAATATTATTTTCGATGCAGTCCCTTGGAGATCGGCAAACCGGGAAGAGCAAGACCGGAAAGGAACGGGAGGCTGACAACAGCCTGTCGGGACATCCGGAAAATCTGCCCGTGTTTATGATCGTTATGGCAATGTTTCAGATTTTCGGCAACGTGTCTATCTATACCAATGAAACTTTCTTTCTGACAAGAACCTGGCAGGGTAAGGCGGTTGCGGGAAGCCTTGTGATTCCGGCATTTCTATGGCTGTTTTTGTGGATTTATGATGGTGTTAAAAAGGAGAAAAGGGCGGATGCCGGGCTGTGGATACTTTTTGTGTGTGTCAATATGACAGCAGGAATCTGCAGTTCTATTGCGGTATTTATTGCATCGATTCTGATCGCGGTAACGGCATTTTGCCTGATGCTTGCGGAACGTGACTTCAAGGTGTTGCTTAAGGTGGGAGCCGCCTGTATCCCCAATATTATCTACATGGGAATTTATGTGGTTATGGCTTATAGTTATATGCTGCGTTGAGTAATTCCGGAAAGGGCATAAGAGCGGAATGATGGTATGATCGGAAGCAGGGAAGGACGGCAGTCATGTGACCGATAATATGTATGACAGAAATGGAGCAGGCTCATGTGGGGCATTTTTTTAGAAAGCGTTGTGATTTTCAAAAATTATATGGGTTTTCATGAGAACGGCTATCTGGCGGGTATCTATCTTTTTGTGCTGCTTTATTTGTGGCTGACGGAGAAGGACAAGCACAGACGGGCGATTTTTGTCTATGCCCCGACATTGCTGCTTGCCATGTTTTTTTGCCCGCTGTTTCGTAAGCTGTTCGTTAGGGTGCTGGATGATTCGGAGACCTATTATCGTCTGTTGTGGCTGCTGCAGATGAGTCTGGTCAGCGCCTACGGGCTGGTTAAGCTGTGCGGCAGACACCGCAGAATCGGACTTGTGGTGATATGTGCGGCAGTCATTGCCTGCGGTGATTATGTGTATGACAGTGAGCATATCACAAAGGCTGAGAATATATATCATCTGCCGCAGGAAGCTATTGAGATTGTGGATCTGATGGAGCCGGAGGAAGGGCGTATAACCGCACTTGTGCCGGCGGATCTGATTTATTATGTGCGCCAGTACAGTACAAATATAGAACTTCCATATGGCAGGGAAATGCTGATTTCCAGATGGGATTATTATCATGCTATGTATGAGGCGATGGAAGAAGCAGAGGTAATACAAACAGAGACTTTTGTGGAGCTGACCAGAGAATATCCCTGCACTTATGTGGTATTAAAGCGGGACCGTGCCATCAAAGAACCGCTGACGGATTACGGCTTTGAGGTATATGGGCAGGTGGGAGAGTTTGTCGTCTACAAAGATATGACGCTGGCAGAGGAATGAGTATGTAAGCTGCAGGGATGTCATTTGTATGAAAAGTGCCGGAAAAGTGTCATATGCAATTTGGCATGATTCAAATTTCAGGATAGGAGTATTCGGCGGGATATGTTATTTAATTCCTATATTTTTGTTTTTATATTTTTCCCTATATGTCTGCTGGGCTATTATGTCTTGCTGCGTTTTAAGCAGGAAAAGGCGGCAAAAATATTTCTGACAATCATGTCATTTTGGTTTTACGGCTACTTTAATGTGTCTTATCTGCTTATCATGCTGGGAAGCATTGCCGTGAATTATGTTTTTCACAGAATATTGTCCAAACGACCGGACAGAAAGCTTATGATTCTGGCTGTGATATGCAATTTGGGCATCCTGTTTTATTTCAAATATTATGATTTCTTTTTTGCTGCTGTCAACAGTGTGTTTGGCACTTCCATACTGCTTCGCAATATTTTGCTGCCCCTTGGGATCAGTTTTTTTACGTTTCAGCAGATTTCCTTTGTTGTGGATACTTACCGGGGAGAGGTGAAGGACTGTGGGCTGATTGACTATGCGCTGTTTGTAGCTTTTTTCCCTCAGTTAATTGCAGGACCGATTGTAAATCATGATGAAATGCTCCCGCAGTTTCGGGAAGTCGGACATAAAAGTGCAGCATGGGACAAGATTGCAGAAGGCTTCGGGCTGTTTATTCTCGGTTTGGCGAAAAAGGTGCTGATTGCGGACACTTTCGGCGCCGGTGCAGATTATGGGTATGCCAATTTAGCAGCGCTCGGCCGCTTCGACGCGGCGCTTGTCATTGTATGTTACGCGCTGCAATTATATTTTGATTTCAGCGGATACTGCGATATGGCACGAGGGCTTGGCAAAATGCTGGGCATCGAGATTCCGGTTAATTTTAATTCGCCCTACAAAGCGACGAATATTATTGATTTTTGGAAAAGATGGCATATTACCCTGAACCGTTTTTTTATGAAATATGTTTACATACCCCTTGGCGGTAACCGGAAAGGAGCGGGGCGGACATACCTGAATCTGATGATCGTATTTCTGTTGAGCGGTTTGTGGCACGGAGCGGGATGGAATTATATTGTCTGGGGAGCGATGCACGGTGTGTTGTATGTGCTCACCAGATTTTGGCAGAAACGGTCGGCGGCGATTGGGACAAAAAAATATGATGCTGCAGACCGGAAAATCGAAGATAGAAATCAAGGAAAACCGGAAACTAAGAAGGTGAGTGGCAGAAATATGATTATGACATTTGTGTCACGTATTATGCTTTTTATCTATGTGAGCGTAGCGTGGGTTTATTTTCGGGCGGAAAGCATCAGACAGGCGAATCAGATGCTGCTTACGGCAATCAAAGGCCCGGTACAGAAAATATCGCTGGATCTGGCGGAATGTTTTCAGTTAGATGAGTTTTGGTATGTGATCAAGGCGCTGCATTTAGATCGGATGGCATACAGCAGGTATATTCTGATGGCGGTTATTTTGGCGGCGGGAATCTATTTTGCCATGATCGGGCGTAATGCGGCAGAACGGATGGAACGCATGAAATATAAGACAGGGTCAGTCTTTGTGTTTGCCGTCCTTGCAGTGTGGTGTATCCTCACCTTCTCTGAGGTCAGTGCCTTCCTGTATTTTAACTTCTGACAGTATGGAGCGTGTCCGGTGTCTTAGACAGCAGCATCGGCGGAAAGCAGACAGTATGGATTTTAACAGAAATGTTCCTGCTTTTGTGTAAAAAGGGATAACAGAAAGGTATTTTAATTACCATGAACAAGTATAAAAAGTGGCTTTTTGCCGCAGTGGTGACAATTCTCATATTTCTGGCAGCGGAAGCGGCAGTGGTAGTCTGGGTAGATCCCTTTTTCCAATATCATGCGCCCCTTGAGAAGTTTCCGTATCTGGTAGACAATCAGTTAAGCCAGAATCCGGGAATGGCGAAAAACATGGAATACGACAGCGTAATCCTTGGATCTTCCATGACCGTGAATTTTAACACTAACTGGTTTGATGAGCTTTTGGGACTGGATACTATTAAGTTAAATTACAGCGGGGCCTACCCGAAAGACGAAGCGAACATTATGGAGAGGATTTTTGCCAGTGATAATCAGGTGGAAACGGTGTTCTTGGGCGTGGATGTGATGACATATACAGGCGGCGTGGAGGAAACGAAATATCCTATTCCTGCATATCTTTATGATGATTCGATATGGAATGATGCAGAGTATCTGTGGAATAAGGATGTGTTTTTAAATTATATCCTGCGTCCGGCTGCAGACCCTGACAAAACCGATCTGGCGACGGTGTATCAGAGCTGGTGGACGGATGAGTATTATAATATACAGTGGGTTATGCACAATTACGAACAGCCTGAACAGATAGAGGAGGAAACACCCAAGGATGCTTATATCGAAAGTGTGCGGAAGAATTTAGATGCGAATATTTGTCCGTATATTGAGAAGAATCCGGATACTGCCTTTTACATTTTTTTCCCGCCCTACAGCATCCTGTATTGGAATGATGTGATGCGGGAGAATCATTTGGAAGCAACGATGGCGGAATATCAATACATTGCTGACAGAATGTTTGCTTATGACAATGTGAGAGTGTTTTACTTTCCCAACCAGGAATGGATCGTGACGGATTTGAACAATTATGCCGATTACAGCCACTATCACAAAGATATCAATTATTATATGACGCAGTGCTTTGCGGACGGGAACTGTGAAGTGAAGGATTCGGAGGAAATGGCTCAGGCGATTGACCGAATGAGAGAGGTTATTGATGATTTCGATTTTGAAGCGCTTTTCTCGGTAGAATATTAGTTCCCCGCAGGATAGATTTCGAGCGTTTTTTGCACAGCAAAATTTCCCGACAGCTAACCTGTCTGAGAGGCTTCATTCCTCGCCGGAAACTAAATCCGGGAAAATGCATCCGACAAATCTGTCCGCCAGCAGTTCTCTTCCCGCATCATTGAAATGAATATAATCTGTCATATAATCCAGATAGTTATCCTCATTGACAGAGCCGTAGAAATTGTCGATAAAGGATACACCGCAGTCGCTGGTCGCATCCAGCTCTTTCTGTAAATAATGGCTCAAAGTTCCGTTGCCTAAATCAACCCGGTCACCATTCTCGAAGTTACCCTCTTCATTGATCGTATGACAGAAGGTATGGGACATCACAACGATGCGGATATGCGGATAAGCTTCCTGAATAGCGCGGACACCGGCTCTGAGGGCACCTGTGTAAGTGATGATTGATTCCGGCGCATTGGGGTCATCACAAGGTCTTTTATTGATATAATCACTTCCGTCATACATGACACAGATGATATCAACGGAGTTCATATCCAATCCTTCCAACATTTCTGTGGTACGCGGAAACGCTTCATCGTAACTGTAGGAAGCAGCGGTCTTCATCAGATCAAAATCGCCTGAGGCAAGGCTCTGCGCTACATAAGAAAACGAGAAAGCATCCAGAATATAACCGTCGTTATAGGATTCAAACTGGGCAGCTATGGTAGTTCCGGTAAAAGAACCGTTATAGACAGTTGCCCCGGTCTTGGCGGCAATCTGTTCGGCAAGTCCGCCTTCCCCCTGATCCAGTGAAAAAGGATCATCGCCCAGACAAAGAATAGTGGTTATTCCGTCATCTTCATGCCCTTCCAGCTTGTCCGGTGCAAGCGGGATGATGTTGTCCATGGCTTCGACATCGAAGTCGGTGGTCTGATAGTCGGGATCGTAGTCTGACGGTACGCCCTTGTTCCATTTGTAAAGTTTATAAGCCGAGAAGCCGGCGATCAGTATAATGGCACATAAAAGAATTATGTGAATGTTGATGTGAAACCCTTTCTTCTCATTATTTATAGTAATATCGGTTTCTTGATTTTGCTTCATAATGTCCTCCGTTCCGAAGTATTTCATTTATTCCTTTCAATATGGTTTATTCTACTATGAATTTTTCTAAAAATCCATGAATTACTCATATTTTAAGAAAATATTTTATTTTTTTATAGCGTTTTCAGGACAATCCTGATTCCCGCAGATAGTGATTCGGGCTTTGCAGGCGATGCGGGACAACCTGCTGCCTGCGTGTGGATCATTGACTGTGAAACGCCGGAAATCTAAGTCATGAAAAAGGAGTGCACCAAAAATCCGTTGATTTCTGGAAACACTCCTGAATGGTCTCATCCGGTAACGATGACCCCATTGATACTGCGTTTTCCATCGTGGTTCATTAGGTTTCGGGATTAAGCGATGATTGCCGGCTGCGGGAGCTGTTTTTGCAGATCCTTGTACCACTTGCTATATTTATACATACGGTAAGTAGTGCTCAATTTCTGGAGCTGTTCTTCGTCTGCGCAACAGTTAGTGAATTGCGCTCTTGCCTCCTGATTCATCGATACATAATCCATGTAGGATAACTTCAGTTCCGTAATGGAATCCCGGCATTTCGGACAATTTTGTTTGTGTCCGTTTAACATATAAACCCGATGGCAACGCTTACAATAGTGCATGTACATCATGAAAAATTCCCCTTTTCTCACTAAAATGTTGAAATTGTAATGTTGCTCTTACATTGTGTCAGTTATGGAAGATAAAGTCAAGCGGATTTTACCAAAAAATGGGATATTTGGCGGTGTTAAATATCGCGTGACAGCGGATCTGCGTTATGTAAATCTTTCCAAAAATCGAAAAATGGCAAATATCCTTGATAGGATGACTGTATTGTGCTATAATTTTTACAA
>CAZPSD010000112.1:0-7119 GCA_964589055.1 uncultured Bacteroides sp. | reverse complement strand
CAGAATTACCAAAGAGATTCAGGACGGCACATTTTTTGAGAATCCTGCTTTATTGGATGCAGTCAACAACTGCAAGAAGAACGATTCTGCACTGCACTTGTTCGGTCTGTTGTCCGACGGCGGCGTGCACAGCCACAACACACATCTTTACGGATTATTGGAACTGGCGAAGAAAAACGGGCTTTCCAAAGTATATGTACATGCATTTTTAGACGGGCGTGATACGCCTCCGGCAAGCGGCAAGGGCTTTGTGGAAGATTTGGAAGCGGAGATGAAGAAGATCGGCGTAGGTGAGGTTGCTACCGTAACGGGACGTTACTACGCAATGGATAGAGATAATAACTATGACAGAGTACAGAAGGCTTATGCAGCTTTGACGAAAGGGGAAGGTCTTGAGGCTGAGAGCGCTGCCGCAGGTATTCAGGCTTCCTACGACAGAGAAGAGACAGACGAGTTCGTAAAGCCTACGGTCGTTAAGAAAAACGGCGCTCCTGTGGCAACCATCAAGGACGGCGACTCCGTGATCTTCTTTAACTTCAGACCGGACCGTGCAAGAGAGATTACCAGAAGCTTTTGTGATGATGATTTCAAGGGCTTTGACAGAGAGAAGAGATTAGATCTTGTTTATGTATGCTTCTCCGATTATGATCCCACGATCCCGAACAAGGAAGTGGCATTCCACAAGATTGCAGTGACCAATACTTTCGGCGAGTGGCTTGCGGCAAATAATATGAAGCAGGCAAGAATCGCTGAGACAGAGAAATATGCACATGTAACCTTCTTCTTCAACGGCGGTGTAGAGGAACCCAATCCGGGAGAAGACAGAATCCTTGTAAACTCTCCCAAGGATGTAGCTACTTATGACTTAAAACCGCAGATGAGCGCTTATGAAGTATGTGATAAACTGACAGGAGCCATCAGATCCGGCGAGTATGATGTAATCATCATCAACTTCGCAAATCCTGATATGGTTGGACACACAGGCGTACAGGAAGCTGCAATCAAAGCGGTTGAGGCAGTAGATGAGTGCGTAGGCAAAGCAGTTGATGCATTGAAAGAAGTGGACGGCGTGATGTTCATCTGTGCAGACCACGGTAATGCAGAGCAGTTGATCGATTATGAGACAGGCGCTCCGTTTACTGCCCATACAACCAATCCGGTTCCGTTTATCTTAGTCAATGCAGATCCATCCTATAAGCTAAGAGAGGGCGGATGTCTGGCAGACATCGTACCGACGCTGATTGAACTGATGGGGAAAGAACAGCCTGCTGAGATGACAGGTAAGTCATTGCTTGTGAAATAGGTAAGCTGTGCTTGTGAAACGGCAATGCTGCCGTGATGCTTATCGTGAAGACACAATGAAAAATTGAAAACAATGAGAAATGCAGGGATTATAGCAGTATAGCCCCTGCATTTTTTGTTGGAAAATAAATGACCAAGGTTAAACTAGTAAACCTGGTAAACTGGTACAAAAAAAACTGATTGACAGTATATTTTTTTAGGAATATACTAAGTGTACTGATATAAATAGTACACTTAGTACTGTTGACATGCTGCACAAAGGTGCAGACAGAAGGAACTGACCATTCGAAGAGAAAGGAGAACCTATGATTATCATAGATTATAAAGATGCCAGACCAATCTATGAGCAGATCGTGGAGAAATTTAAAATCCTGATCCTGAAGGGAGGTATGCAGCCGGATGAGCAGATGCCGTCGGTGAGAAATCTGGCGATTGAGCTGTCCATCAATCCCAATACGATCCAGAGGGCTTATACGGAATTGGAGAGACAGGGATTTATCTATACAGTGAAGGGCAGAGGAAATTTTGTGTCCGGTGACGGCAGATTGGTGGAAGAGCGGAAGAAAGAGTGCCTCCATAAAATACTGGAACTGGCTAAGGAAGCGATAGAGCTTGGAATGCCTAAGATAGAGCTCACCCGTGAAATTGAGCAGCTGTAGGTCTGGAACCAAGATCATGATGCGTCTGCCAGCGCATAAACCGTAAACCAGTGACAAAGAACAGGGCACAGACAAGGGATAAATTGTAAACCGTGTGTTATGTCATGGTTGGAAAGGGAGGAAGCTATGATTGAAATACATAATCTGACGAAATCTTTTGACCGGAAGGTCAAGGCAGTGGATAACGTCAGCGTTACCATAAAAGAGAATACCGTTTTCGGACTGATTGGCACCAACGGCGCCGGTAAGAGTACGGTGCTTCGTATGGTGTCCGGGGTACTGAAACCAGATGAGGGCGTTGTGACAGTAGACAACATGCCTGTATATGACAATATAGAGGCAAAGAAACAATTATTCTTTATTGCGGATGAACCCTATTTTTTTGCCAATACCAATGCCCGGACGATGGAGCGGTATTACAGCGGTATTTATGAGAATTTTAACAAAGAAGAGTTCTATAAATATCTGGAGAGTTTTAACTTGGATAAGAATAGAAAAATCAGTACATTTTCTAAAGGAATGAAGAAGCAGTTAGCATTGCTTCTTGGTATCTGTGCCCATACCAAATACATTCTGTGCGATGAGACCTTTGATGGTCTTGATCCGGTAATGCGTCAGGGAATTAAATCTATTTTTGCTAAGGAGATGGAAGAGAGAGGATTAACTCCGGTGATTGCGTCCCATAACCTAAGAGAACTGGAAGATATCTGTGATCACGTAGGGCTGCTGCACAAGGGCGGTGTATTGCTTTCCAAGGAACTGGAGGATATGAAATGCAATATCCAGAAGGTACAGTGCGTCTTTACCAGCGTAGAAGATGAATTGAAAGCGTTAAACGGTTTAGAGGTATTAAAGAAAGAGCAGAGGGGCTCTTTGCGTACCATTACGGCCAGAAGTACAAGAGAAGAAGTGGCTGCCAGATTTGCCACAGTGAATACCGTATTTTACGAAATACTTCCTTTATCTCTTGAGGAAATCTTTATCAGCGAAACGGAGGTAGTGGGATATGATATCAAAAAAATCATTCTGGGCTAGCAGCCTGGAAAATCAGAAAAGAAGAATATGGGTGTGGATCGTTGCATTTATGATGCAGCTTTTGATCTACGTAGGAGTCCTTACCATATATTTAAGCCGGATCAAATACTGGTACGGGGAAGGATCATACAGGACCTTTGCGGAGTTTCAGGAAGCGTTTGTGCAGGCAGCGCAGGACGCGCTTGGATTTCAGGAGTCATTGTTTTTTGCCGTGACAATTTTAGCGGTAATAATAGGGCATCAGGGATTTGCTTATCTCAATGACAGGCGGAAGGTGGACATGTACCATAGTGTTCCGGTGTCCAAGACAAGAAGGTTTTTGGTAATCTATGTAAATGGTATTATCATCTATGTGGCAGCTACCTTGTTTGGTCTGATCGTGGGAACGATTGTGGCAGCGGCGCAGGGAGCAGTTACCGGTTCTGTACTGGCTGTAATCGGAGTCGCCTTTGTGTGGAACCTGATTTATTTTCTGGTGATCTACCATACAATGATATTGGCAGTTATGCTGACGGGTAACAACTTTGTGGCGCTGTGTGCCTTTGCTGTGCTTTCTGTTTATGAATATGTACTATATTCCTGTATAGCAGCCTTTGAATATAATTTTTTTGAAAGAGCAAATCATTATTTCGTTCCATTTAATGCGAAATTTTCCGCGCTTATTGATTATTTTGAGCATACATATGAGCTCAAGGGTATGAGCAAACCGCAGGAGATGGCGCAGGCAGCGCTGCCATATCTTGGCAAATGGATTCTATTGGCAATCGTACTTTTTGTGACCGCCTATATATGTTATAATAAAAGAATGTCGGAAGCTGCAGGCAAAGCCATTGCTTTTAGAAAGATAAAACCTGTGGTTAAGATTCCGGTAGTTGTTGAAGCTGCCATGGTAGCAGGCGGTATAGTGCGGGATGCGGCATATGAAAATGATATGTTGATGGTTACCGGTATGATTGTAGGCGCTGTCATCTGCTGTGCCGTTATGGAAGTTATTTATGAATTTGATTTAAAATCTATTCTGCATCATTGGATATCCAGCGGTGTGGCGGTTTTGTGTGCACTGGCAGTATTTTGCATATTTAAATTCGATCTGTTGGGATATGATAGTTATATACCGGAGGCAGATCAGGTAGAGAGCATATTGTTTGATCCTGCTGTGGATTATGGGAATTACTGGACTGAGGATCTGGAACATATGGAATATATTCCAAGAGATATCTATCTGATGGAGCATATGCATATTACTGCGGTGGAGGATGTGCTTACCCTTGCAGGAAAAGATCAGAAAGAATCCTATGAATCTATGAATGATCCGCGAAGAGTGGAAGTTGTGTACCATTTGAAATCGGGAAGAGATGTGGAAAGAGCTTTCTGGGTAGATTTCGATAATCCTGCCAATGAGGAGATATTAAATCATATTATCGGAAGCAAAGAATATCGGGAAGGGATGTATCAGATTGCACAGGATGATCTGGCTTATGACAAAATACAGACCATTGCTTACAGTAATGGCTGCGCGGAGAATATTCTTCCGTTAGAGGATGCACAGAAACTCAGGGAAGCTTATCTCAAAGATTTGGAGCAGATGGATTTTAGCCTGTTAAGAAAGAATTTCGCCTGCGGAACCATCACTTTCAGTTTTCAGGATTATATGAGTGCGGAGTATCCTGTTTATGATACCTATACCAATGTAATTTCTTATCTTAAGGAACAGGGAGCGTACTATCCGGTTTGGTTAGATGCGGAGGATATTGCAAGTATCACGGTTATTAATTATCATAATGAGATTTATGAGAATGAGGGAGTTGAATCTGCGGCTGAGGCAGCCTACAATCTTTACAGAGGAGATGTAGCAACGAAGGTTTCCGCTGTATATGAAGATGCAACAGTGCAGGAGACTTTCTATGAGAAGGAGCAGATTGAAGAGATTTTAAAGCACATTTATCCGTGTTATCTGCTCTATTACTGGCATAGTAATCAAGAGTTCGATTCGAACTACAGTGTGAATGTTGAGTTTAAGAAAGACAGTGACTATCCTTATGACAGGACACAATATTATTTCAATTATAACATATTTGCAGGACAGGTGCCGGAGTTCGTAGTTGAGGCAACTGCGTTAGAGTAAGAACGGGCAGTTGTGCGCAAGTAAGCAGCGTCGGTAGAGGAAACTGCGATAAATGGAGGAAGCTGTGGAGAGAGCAAAACAGGGAGAGCCTGTGATCAGTGTCAAAGATTTATATAAGATTTACCGGGTCGGAGAGGAAAAAGTGAGAGCCTTAAACGGCATCAGTTTTACCATCAACCGCGGCGACTTCTGTTCCATTGTGGGAACCTCCGGTTCGGGTAAGTCCACTCTGCTTAATATGCTTGCCGGACTGGAGCGGCCTACCAAGGGCGAGATCGTGATTGCCGGCGAACATATGGAGACGAAAAGTGAAAACCAGTTGGTCGCGTTCAGGCGGGAGCATATCGGATTTATTTTTCAGTCCTTTAATCTGATGGGAACGATGAATGCCGTTGAGAATGTGGCGCTGCCCCTTACGTTTCAGGGAATGGATAAGAAGAAGCGCAATGCCAAAGCAGAGAAAATGCTGGATCTGGTGGGGTTAACGAAGCATAAGAAGCACAAACCAAATCAGATGTCAGGCGGTCAGCAGCAGCGTGTGGGTGTGGCAAGAGCGTTGGTTGTAGATCCGGAGATTATTTTTGCGGACGAACCTACCGGCAATCTGGATTCCAACACCTCGGCGGAGGTGATGAATCTGATGAAAAAGGTTGTCCGGGAGAAGAATCAGACTCTTGTCATGGTAACTCATGATAATTATCTGGCAGGTTTTGCAGATCTGGTTATCAGAATTGTAGATGGTAAGATTGTTGATACCGAGGACAGAAGGGGGCAGGAGATGCCGGAGGAGATACATGTTAAGAAAATTGCGGGCAACCGCTTCGGAATAGATGGTTCAAATGAGAAAAGAACGGAATGAGGGGAGACAGATCATGAATGGGAAAATAAGAAGTAAATTTATGGCAGGGATTGCGTTTTGCCTGGTTTGTGCCGTGACAGCGCCTGTATTTTCTCAGTGGAATGAGGCGATGTCTTACGTATATGCCGAGGAGATCAGCGGTAATTCAGTCACCTATCAGGAGCATGTGTCCGACCGTTATATTACGGATGATGACAGGGCGGACGCCGATGCGGACATGCTGTATTACATGCAGAGCCTGGAGGTCCGCTACAAGCTGGATCAGAAGGTTATGGATAATTTGCATAAGCTGTTTGACAGCGCGGTGTATTACATAGCCAACACGGCGATGAGTGTGACGGATCTCTGGTCTTATGTGTCGCAGACGAAAGGCAGCATGGAATCGACGGCGGTAGCAAATGTCAGTATGACAACGAGCGAATTCCTGCAAGTGGGCGATAACTGGGAGACGCCGACAGTTAGTTATGGACAGCAGGTGTCTATTGTACTTCCCGTAGTAAATTTTGGTACGGAGGAATTAAATGACCTGATCATCGAGCCTGCCGCCTCTACATTGGTAACGGAATGGCCTTTCGAGCCGGATATGACCAACTATTTACAGACAGAGCCATATATTCCCGGCAATCAGACCAAAGATGCGGCGATGGCAAACCGCAGGGAATTTACTTTCAACTTTACGACCAGAAGCGATGTGATGAGCGGTTATTATCCCTTGAAATTTAAGATATGGTATACCAAGGCGGGAGTCCGCTGTGAAGAGCCGGCGGAGCTGACTGTCTATGTGAAGACCATCGGAAAACCCGGAAGCGGTATTATCGGCGGAAGCGGCCAGGAGACCAGCGGTTCGAAGCCCCGTATCGTAGTCACGGGATTTGAGACAGAGCCGGCTCAGGTTTACGCCGGCGATACGTTTACTTTGACGATTCATGTGCAGAATACGGCGAAAGATACCGCTGTGACAAACGTTCTTTTCGATATGCAGGCCGCACAGGAGGGCGAGGATAAAACCAATACCTATTCGGCATTTCTGCCCACATCCGGAGCAAGCTCCATCTACATGGACAAAATAGCAGCGGATACCACCGCGGATATTGAAATCGAGATGACTGCCAAAGCGGATCTGGCGCAGAAGCCTTATG
>CAZPSD010000111.1:0-7299 GCA_964589055.1 uncultured Bacteroides sp. | reverse complement strand
GCATCCAATACAGCCATCGGGTTAATATTCATAATCGTTTCTTCCTCCTTAAAATGACGGAACCCTGAATCAATAAGCGTTCAAAGTCCCGATATCCGTGACTCTCACAGTTTTCCCGCATCACATGCGGAAAATACCTCTACAGGCTTATTTGCAGCTGTAAACAGTTTAGCACAAATAGTCAACAACAATGTCATTGCCAATAAAAATAGCCCGACCCGGATATTTCCTTGTCGGACTATTATCTAAAGCTTATATAAATTATGAACTCGAAGTATTTTTCCTAGTTAGCGGAAGTGATCTTTTCATCATCTACTAAGAAGGAATCACCGTCTTCTACGATACATACCATTGTTTTACCGGTATTGAACTGAATTTCATTTCCGTCATCATCATAATATCTTGTAGCGCCGTAATCAGAAGTTTTCTCCCAGGTTACATGAATACCTTTACCATTTGTAAAGAACCAGCCGTCTCTTGTGTTGTCATGGCACTGGAATGCCAAATAACCTTTCTGGTCACGCACCTCAAAATAAGTATTCTGAATAATGATATTTTTAAAAGATAACTGTTCATTATTAGCTAAATCTACGTGAGGGCCATCCGCCTGACCGGATAAATGCTGAAATCTGTCATACAAACCTGTCTCACTGTTATATACAAAATAGCAGTTAGTGACGGGGTAAGTTGGTGACATATCAACCTTATTGGCAGTAATTGCATCGCTGTACTGCTCTAAGGTGTTAGGAGCGTCAGCCGGAGCAAATATATAATGCTGTTCATCAGCGTAACCGTCACGATATTCTAAATCGTATCCTAATTTTTTGATGTCTGCTAAAATACCCTCGGTATCCACATAGGCATTATCAGTAGAGTTATTGACATCGTTTGCACGCCAAAAGTTGCTGCTGGACAATCCGTCAATATCTTCCGTGTCGGGACGGTTGATTACTTCGTCTATGTAGAAAGGCCCGCCGTAATGAATGTAAAATGCATCCCATTCAAATGACCAATATACATAATAATCACGGCAGCTTCTTACGTTACCGAGTCTGTCAAAATCACTCCAATCCTGGAACAATGCCATCAGACGGGTTATACTTCCTTCCACATTACATTCATATAGTACATCAGCTTTGGAAATTCCATATTGTGACGCCGTTTTTGTATTCGGAATCATAACTGTGATCGGTCTTGTATTATTTACCTCTTCGGTAACCCATTCATTAGTAATTCTGCTTCGAACCATTCCTTCTTCCGGAGGAAGATCTTCATCAGTCCCTTCATCTGCTTCTTCTGCCTCTTCTTCAATGTCCGGTACATCATCAATAACTTGTTCTACAACAGGTTCAACGATTTCTTCTTCTTTTTTACCACAACCTGATAATAAAAGAGCAGAAGATAAAGATACAAGAAGCAGCGCTTGCAATCTTTTCATCTTTAATCCTCTCTTTCTATCTGGGGAATAACCCAACTGTTCCTAGTATATCATAAGAAAATTGCGGAGTCACTAGAAAATATTTGAAAATATAGACAAAATGTTACTAAATTATTACGAAAAGTTTGGGAAAATGCATAGGCGTCCTTTAAGCGGGAAACGATAGATGAAAAACAGGGAAAGGCAATAGAAGCGGTTGTAATTGCATAATTTATCCATAAGTTGTAAGATATATATACTGATATGATTAAGGATGACAGCAGGCATTACAATGAAAGAACGCTGTTTTATACGGCAGAATGTATGACAGATATCATATCCGGCGGATTATAAATGAATAAAGAGAAAGCAGAGGGTATTTCATGAATAATTATTCTACGAAAAGGATCATTGTAACGGGCTGCAACGGACAGCTGGGGCGTGCGGTCAATATACAGTACGCAGGAAATACGGAGTATGAGTTGGTCAACACTGACGTGGGCGAGCTGGATATTACGAAGATAGATGATGTTATGAAATTCGTGCGGGATATAAAGCCATATGCTATTATTAACTGTGCCGCCTATACGGCTGTTGAAGCCTGCGAGAAGGAAGAAGATCTGGCTTTCCGGATCAATGCGGTCGGGCCGCGGAATTTAAGCGTTGCGGCTAATGAGACGGGAGCGAAAATGATGCATGTGTCTACGGATTATGTGTTTGACGGCAATGGCGTTCGCCCATACAGGGAGACAGACCCGGCGGATCCGCAGGGCGCTTACGGCAGAACGAAGTTAGCCGGTGAGAATTTTGTAAAAGAGTTCAGCGACAGGCATTTCATTGTGCGTACAGCGTGGTTATACGGTGACGGTAAAAATTTTGTTAAGACAATGTTACGTTTGTCTGAAACGAATGATAAGGTACGGGTTGTCAGAGATCAGGTGGGTTCGCCGACCAGCGCTAAGGAACTGGCAAAAGCCATCGCTTATCTGCTTCCTACGGAGAATTACGGACTGTTCCATGGCACTTGTGAGGGAGACTGCAGCTGGGCGCAGTTTACGGAGGAAATTTTCAGGCTGGCAGGCAGGAGTACCGTGGTGGAGGGTATTACGTCCGAGGAGTACGGCGCTGCCGTGAAACGTCCGGCATATTCCATTTTGGAAAATTACATGCTTAAAATGACCACTGATTTTATGTTTGCGGACTGGCATGACGCGATCGCGGAATATTTGAAGGATGGAAAATAACGCAGAGTGTGATATAATGAACGGAGTTCATTACGTTTTGCTCCGCGGGCATAGCTTTATGAAATTAAGAAACAGAAATAAGAAAAGGAGATTGGTATGCAGAAAACAGCATTGATCACAGGTATTACAGGCCAGGACGGTTCTTATTTAGCCGGGTTTTTATTGGAGAAAGGGTATGAAGTCCACGGCCTGATCCGCAGACATAGTATCACAAATACGGCAAGAATCGATCATTTGATCAACTCGGATTATTATAAGGTTAAATTTTTCCTGCATTTTGCGGATACGACTGATTCCAGCAATCTGATGCGCCTGATCGCGGAGATTCGTCCTACGGAGGTTTACAATCTGGCGGCGCAGTCTCACGTAGGGGTGTCTTTTGAGGTGCCGGAGTACACGGCGGAAGCGACAGGCGTCAGCACCTTGAAGCTGCTTGAGGCTATTCGTGTAAACGGCGGAACGTGCAGATTTTATCAGGCGTCCACTTCCGAATTGTTCGGCGGTATTCCGGAGACCGCGCCGCAGAGCGAGAAGACTCCGTTTTATCCCAAGAGTCCGTACGGCGCGGCGAAGCTGTATTCTTACTGGATCACGGTCAATTACAGAGAGTCTTATAATATGTTTGCATGTAACGGCATTTTATTTAACCATGAGTCTCCCAGGCGCGGCGAGAATTTCGTTACCAGAAAGATTACGATGGCGATCGCCAATATTATTGCGGGCAGGCAGGAGAAACTGTCTCTGGGCAATATGGATGCCAAGCGTGACTGGGGATTTGCCGGGGATTATGTCAAAGGTATGTGGCTTATGTTACAGCAGGACAAGCCGGATGACTTTGTGCTTGCTACCAATGAGACCCATACGGTCAGGGAATTTGCAGAGGCGGCTTTCGCGGAGCTGGGTATTGAGGTCCGTTGGGAAGGCAGCGGCGTCAATGAGAAAGGTTACGATGCCAAGACAGGTAAGCTTCTTGTGGACGTAAATCCTGAGTTTTACCGTCCGGCCGAAGTGGAATTCCTCTGGGGCGACTGCAGCAAGGCTGAGAGGGAACTGGGATGGAAGCGTGATGTGGATTTCAAGGGACTGGTTGCCATGATGACGGATGCGGATCTGCGGGAAATTGCCGGCGTCAGCTGCGCTGACTATAAGGCAAAGAACTGTAATTAAAAGAATACGTTACGAATACGTAAAGTAATCAGGAACAGTAATTTATGAAAAGATGTAACTGTGAGGGTTCGGAACAGTTGCAAAAGGCTTAGGTATCTATGCTATCAGTGATATTGATATGGTGCTATATGCTGATGACCGCGTTTTTAGTGGGATATGGTACGCTGCATGTGCTTACAAGCCGTATACCATATCGGATCAGGTATATGGACAGCTATTTGTTTTGCGGACTTGTATGCGTGACGGTATATGCACAGTTTTTCAGTTTGTTTTATAAGGTCGGGCTGCTCGCGAATCTGATATTGTGCGCGGTATGCATCGTGATTCTGTGGCGCTGCAGGCGGACGGTCTGCAGTATGCTGCAGTCGGCATGGAGCCATATACAGGGGGGAAGATCAGGGACAAGAGGGAGAATGTGTGCCATACTATTCCTCTTTTTGCTGTTTGCATACGGAACCTCCCGCGGGATGATCCATTATGATACCGGCTTATACCATGCGCAGAGTATCCGCTGGCTGGAGGAGTATGGGGTGGTAAAAGGGCTTGGGAATCTGCATTGCAGGCTTGCGTATAACAGTTCTTCCTTTGCTCTGTCGGCTCTGTACAGCATGTCTTTTCTGGGAGGGCGGTCTTATCATTGCTGCGCCGGATTCCTGGCTTTTATGCTGGCTGAAATTTGTCTGGAAACGGGTGGCGCGCTGCGGCGCGGCAGACTTCGTATAAGCGGTTTTGCGCGGGTCATGGGAATTTATTATCTGGTTAATATTTTTGACGAGATGATTTCGCCGGCCTCCGATTATTTTATGGTGCTGACTGCGTTTTACATTGTGATACGGTGGCTCGATCTGTCGGAGAGCGGAGAGAAGGCAGCCGCGCCTTATGCGCTTTTGTGTATTTCAGGCGTGTTCCTGATGACCGTGAAGTTATCGGCGGCGCTGATCTTGTTATTGACAATTTATCCGGCATATTATCTTTTGAAAGAAAAAAGATGGCGGGAGACCGTGCTGTATCTCGTTTTGGGTATCGTGACGGCGCTGCCGTATTTTATCAGAAATGTGGTGATTTCCGGCTGGCTGGTGTATCCTTTTACCCGCATCGATTTCTTCTCGGTTCCATGGAAAATACCGAAAGGACTGGCGGATTATGATGCGAAGGAGATTCAGGTCTGGGGAAGGGGTTATACGGACGTAACGCAGTTTGACAGACCGGTCCGGGAATGGATGCCGGAATGGTTCCGGTCGCTGGCGGGCAGCGATAAACTGTTTGTGGTCATGGCGGGATTTTCCGTGTGTGTGCTGTTTGCGTACGGCCTGGGTCTGCTGTGGAAATTGTCGGGGAACAGAAGGCGTAAACGCACAGACACGGCGCGGCGGAGACAGTCACAGCCGGCGCAGGCTGCGGTATCAGTCCGGCAATGGCATGTACTGCTGGTGCAGCTTACCGTGGCAGGTTCTTTTCTGTTCTGGCTGGGAACCTCTCCGCTGATGCGGTATGGCTGTGTCTATGTTTACCTGACTCCGGCTGTGGTGTTAGGCGGCATATATGATGCGGCGGTTAACCGGACCGGCGGAACGGATTGCGTCACTGCGCGGCGGCGCGGCGTGAACAGATTTTGTATGGCGGCGGTAACGCTGCTGATAGCATATAAGATGTGTGCGCTGGGGAAGGAAATTGCTGCGGCTTATACCAATGATTATTGGCTGGTGCAGAAGGATTATGAGAATTACGAGGTAATACCTTATGAGATTGAAGGAATTACCTTTTATTATCCGGCGCAGGGAGACCAGGCCGGTTATGCGGGCTTTCCGTCTTCCCCGGCTATGGCTGAGATAGGTTTGCTGGGAGAAGATATAGCGGACGGATTTTACAGCCTGCAATAAGGGACGCGGATGCATATAGGAAAGCGTTTGATATTTAAGCGGAAAGGCAGGGTAATATTATGAACAGGACAGACAAAATTTATGTGGCGGGCCATAGAGGCCTGGTGGGAAGCGCCATTGTGAGAAATCTGCGGGAAAAGGGATATGGGAATATCATCGGCAGAACACATAAGGAGCTGGATTTGACGAGCCAGCAGGAAGTCCGGGATTTCTTTGAGGCGGAGAAGCCGGACGTGGTAGTATTGGCTGCCGCTAAGGTGGGAGGTATCAATGCGAATAATACGGCTCCGGCGGAATTTGCGTACGAGAATATGCAGATTCAGTGCAATGTGATTAAATGCTGCCATGATTATAAGGTGAAAAAGCTGCTGTTTTTGGGAAGCACTTGTATTTATCCTAAGATGGCGCCGCAGCCGATTCCGGAGGATGCGCTTTTGACGGGCCCTTTGGAGGCGACCAATGAGGCTTATGCCATTGCTAAGATTGCCGGTCTGGAAATGTGTAAATTCTACAAGAGGCAGTACGGAGATGATTTTATCAGCTGTATGCCGACGAACCTGTATGGTCCCCATGACAACTATGATTTGCAGGGATCGCATGTAATGCCTGCCATGATCCGCAAATTCCATGAGGCGAAGGTCAACAATGCGCCCAGCGTGGAATTATGGGGTACAGGCACGCCGCTTAGAGAGTTCCTGTATGTGGATGATATGGCGGACGCCTGTGTATTCTTATTAGAAAATTACAGCGGCGAGCAGCATGTGAACATCGGCACCGGTAAGGAAGTAACGATTAAAGAACTGGCGGAAACGGTACGGAAGGCAGTAGGTTATGAAGGCCGGATTGTATGGAACCAGGATATGCCGGACGGTACGCCCCGTAAGCTGACTGACGTGACTAAGCTGCACGGACTGGGATGGAATCATAAGGTGGAGCTGGAGGAAGGCGTACGGCTTGCCTATGACTGGTTTAAAGAGAATGTTGATGCTGCCAGATTGTAGCGGAAACAGTGCGATAACTTACCATTTACAGCGCAATAACTGTCTGTTATCATGTCAAATATAGTAATTATATGTTATGATTTAACTATTTTTGTATCGCATAGCTGCATATAGAACTGTAATTTACTGTCTAAAGGAGTAAAAGGGGAATGTTACAAACAAATAGCGTAAGTGCGCAGGAACTGGAGCAGGCAATATCCGATTTCATGTTGGAGCTGGGAATACCCGCGCATTTGAGAGGGTACCAGTATTTGCGGAGCGCGGTCGGTATGTGTGCGGAGAACATGGAGCTGGTGGGGAGCGTGACGAAGCTTTTATATCCGGATCTGGCGAAAATGTATCAGACAACGGACCAGAAGATCGAGAGAGCGATCCGCAATGCCATTGAGGTATCATGGGGAAGAGGAAACGGCGCATTGTTCGAAGAATTATTTGGATACTGTAACGGTAACGGATACAACAGACCCACCAACAGTGAGTATATTGCGGCGGCAGCCGATTATATACGCCTGAGATATGAATTGGTGTGAGGAGCGCCATAATTTTTACGGTTTATGCTTGCCAAACGGCAGCAACTCTGTTACACTGAC
>CAZPSD010000110.1:0-7345 GCA_964589055.1 uncultured Bacteroides sp. | reverse complement strand
TGTTTGCAGAAGAAGATTGATAAAACAACCTACTTAGTCGAGGTACATTTTTCTGCTGCCAGTACCCAAAATGTGGAGGATAAGTTAAAGCGTGTCATGCTGTCTTTGCGTATTAAATCTGCAATCAGTGCACCGGCTCTTTGTTTTTTCCCCTTTCTTCATCACATAATGTATAACAGTTCAAAATATGTCTGATTACTTTGCCATCTTCCTGTACAATCAGTAATTCATTTCATCCTTATCCGGCAGTATATCCAACACATGCAACTACTTTTTCACTAAAATAATGTCTCAGTCAAACAAAATCTCATCCACCGTCACAAACTCATACCCCTGTGCCTTCAGTTCATCAATGATTTCAAAGGCTGCCGTCACTGTGGTCTTATACTGGTCATGCATCAGAATAATGTCGTTTTCTCCCGCCTTGGCTATCACCTTCTGCACAATACAGGATACGTTGTCACTGCACCAGTCCAACGGATCGATGGTCCACAATACCGGGAACATCGTCAGCTCCGCCTCAATGCTCTTATCCCAGCTCCCGTAAGGCGGTCTGACGTACTGTGTTTCTTCCCCGGTTATTTCCTTGATCACCTCATTGGTTTTGACAAGTTCCTCTATATAGCTTTTCCGGTTTCCTTTGCCAAGCTGGATATGACTGTAAGTATGGTTGCCGATCAGATGTCCCTCGTCCTGCATGCGCTTGACCAACTCCGGATATGCCTCCGCCTGCTTGCCTGTCACAAAAAAGGTTGCCGGTACATTTCTTTCCTGCAGCCCATCTAAAAGCTGCTCCGTATAGTATGGATGGGGACCGTCATCAAAAGTGATCGCAATTTTCAGGCTGTCCTTCAAAGTATTATCCGCGTCTCCTTTTTCATTGCTGTCATCCGCATCTCTTTCAGTAACATCTGTTATGCAATTAAAAGCGCTTACTATCCTGTCTCTATGCGCCAACATGCCAAGCGTTCCTGCTAACACCGCGGCAACAAGCAGAACCGTGCCCGCCATCATCTTGTCTTTCACACTCATATTATTCTGTCCAGCCTTTATCTGCCTCTTCCTAATATATATTTATGCAAAAGCACACAAACTATGAAAAACGCCGGTTCTGTCTCCTGACCGTCATCCGCATAGACTTTGCATAGATAAATTTCCCGGAACCGCTTCTGTTTCCGCAGCTTCCTCTTTCATATCATCAGCGGCGCCCGCCACCCTTTTCTGAAACAAAATAACGAAAAACCTTAAAGAAACCTTAACGGTGCATGACACTAATTTGGACATAAATTCATGTAACTCAGATACAGGCCTTCAAATCTTTCCTGATTCGCAAGGTTCATACTCTCTATGGAAGAAAGCCGTTCTTCCAGCGCTTTTGGATCAGTATTTTTTCTGTACAAATCGCACGCCAGTTTACAAGCGCCTGCCAAAGAGGTATTTCCTACCGCCTGCACTTTCCCCCGCAGTCTCTCCGGCAATAAACCGATTTGAAAAGCAGCTTCGACGTCCAGATAATATCCAAAGCCGCCAGCCAGATATACCTGATCGATAACCGGCGTGCCCAATGTTTCCCACAAAACCTCTACTCCGGCGCGCACTGCCGCCTTGGCAAGCTGCAGATTGCGGATATCTTTATTTTCTATAGAAAAAGAAGCTTTTTTTTGCCGAATCATAACGCCCGTTCTGAAATAAGGTTCTGCCAGAAGTCCCGTCTCATCCAGTATTCCCTGCTCTAACAAAGACGCCGTAACCGCGATCATGTCCGTACCGATTACCTGTGCCCCCGCGCCGCCTTCAAAAGCCGGACCTGCCGCGGCAGCTGTCACGATCGTACGGCTGCCGTCCGTGATTGCCATCTCGCCATTGGTGCCTAAATCAATGAACAGGCGGACGCTTTCGTTTCTCCCTGCTTCTTCCGCCAACCCGTCTGAGGATTCTTCCGGCAGGCCCGTCCGGCAATCCCCCAGCAGGTTCAATACATACAATCCCGTCACAATGTCGCCGCCCACGAAGGCGCTGATGCCCGGCGCGATATAAACAGGGATATCCCATGCAGGGTATCTGACTTCCTGCATCCCAATCTCCACCGGGGTAAAAGGGCTGACGCCGAGAGACGACACATCATATCCAAGCAGGAGATGTTCCATGGCGGTATTTCCGGCGATGCACATACAGAGTATGTTTCGGGTGCCTGACTTTGCAAACTGTGCCATACCGCGCGCCAGCACATCCCATACCATCTTCCGCAAGGCTTCTTTGTGTCCTTCACAGGATGCCTGGATTCTGGACAACACATCTGTCCCATAACTTCTCTGGGGATTCATCTCACAATAGGTATCAGCCGCTGCTCCGCTCATCAGATCACAAAGCTGCATAGCAATCGTGGTAGTACCAAGATCTACTGCAACGACATAACGCCCGTTGGCTTTTCCCTTCTCCCATTTCGTATCATGTGCTTTTCTATTTTCAGTGTATTCTTTTTGTTGACTTGTTTGGTCATTATTTTCTGACAAATTTATCATTTCCGAAATAATTGCCACCTGCTTTTCCTCTGCCAATGCCAAGCGAATGACACAATCGTCTTTTGGCCGTGAAAGACATGCCAGCCGATAGCCCTGCCTTAACTCTTCCGGCTCCATCACACTTCGTTCCAGCGGCGTCGGCATGGTGATCCCTTTCAGAAATTGGATTTTACATCTGCAGCAAATCCCTTTCCCACCGCAAAAGCTGCCGCTGATTAAACCATTTTTCAACAAAGTTGACATGAGTGTCATGGAAGAATCATGTGTCACAATAACAGATTGTCCGTTAAATCCCTCATTCTTTTTATCAAAACCGTTATGCAATTTTTCGTCTTTTCCGATAACAACCGTTATTCTAATTTTATCAATAACTCTGTCAGACAAATTGATTTTTCTCCTTGTCATAATGATAATCAATCTTCGCTAATTTAGACACAATTTCCGTCCGGTCAGCATCCAGATCATCGCACAGCGCTGAAAGGCTTCCGTAATAATCACGGAGCTTCAAATTCACAAAACTTAATAACATAACAGGATCATCAGGTATCATCATATGCAATCTCCATTACAAAACTATTTATTGAACTTTCTCTCCGGCATACACGCATTTCTCTGCAAAACATAGGAAGAATGCCATCCCTTTTTACCGCAGTTCCATCTGTACGGAATATTCCTCTCCATCGCTTGTCACATGCGCCATACTGCCGCAGATCAGCGGCATCATCGGCGGTAAGTGCCCTATATCCACATCCATCATAACAGGCACATTATAATGTTTCAGTATCTCATAGGCTGCCTGATAATGGTCGATACCGAATTCTTCAACACCCATTCCGATTCGCGGTCTGCCGATCAAAAATCCGCTGCAATGCCTAAACCACCCGGCATGTTCCATCTGCCACATGGCACGGCGGATGCTCATCAGATTCAAATCACAGGCTTCGATAAACCAGAGAATGCCGTCGTCTTTATATTTCTCTGTAAACGCCGCTACATTGTCATATTTTGTTCCAAGCAGATTCACCAGACAGTCCATACAGCCGCCCAGAAGCCTTCCGGAGAAGTCAATGCTTATCTTCCGCCCGTTCCCTTTGGCGGACAGGCTTTCTATATTTGTCCTGCCATCCGGCAGGATATATTTGATCTCCGTCTTTTCAGTCAGGTTGTACGGCTCAAGCGGATTATCTTCATTCTTGATTGATTCTTTCTCCCACATGTCATAGCCCTGCATGGTTAATTTTCTGCCCCGCAGCAGATCCATCGCATCCTGAAGCGCCGGGTGTCCCGGCACCATACCGAAAGAAGATGCGCAGGGGCCATAGATTGCTGCAGTATCACACAGTGTAGCCAACAAAAACGTCATATTCGTATTATCTGAAAATCCCATATACCACTTAGGCTTTGCTTTGCTTATCTTTTGAAAATCCACATAGTCGAGAATTTCGCACATCAGTTCACCGCCGCCGCAGGATATCAGGCAATCATTTGTCTCATTACAATAATACTCTGTCAGTTCTGCACCGCATTTATCCGGTTGATTGCTGATTCCGATACCGTTATCCGCATAGCAGTTGGGACCAAACTCAAGCTGAAAGCCCTCCCTTATCCACTTCTCCTGTGCATGCAGGAAAGCTGTTTTATATGGTTCTGCAGCACAGCCAAAAGAAGGCGCCACGAAACCAATCGTTGCGTTTGGTTGTAAAAACCGGGGATATCTCATATTTTTTCTCTCTCCATTCTGAAGCATTTCATGCCAAGCTGCCGTAAGTATACGCTTCTCTTATTCTGTCCACTCTTGGGAAGAATCCCAAAGGGATTCTTCCGGCTAAGTTGATGTTCATGCAGTGAAACGGAATGAACATCAACTTAGCCTATTGTAACATAGTTTTTGATAAAAAAGAATCTGTCGCATAAAAACTCCCGGACAAACATCAATACATAACTTGTTTGTCCGGGAGTTCCTATATTCCTTCTTATGCTTTCCTGCGGGCCGCCAGCGCCCCGTTTTCCAAAGCAATCAATATAGTATCCTTAGCTTCCACCTGGTCCGCCAGTATTAACTTCGCTGACAAAGTCTCCACATACTTCTGAATATACCGTTTCAGAGGCCTTGCGCCATAGACCGGATCATAGGCGTTCTCTACGATATAAGTCTCCGCCTCCGGTGTCAGCTCGATCCGCAGCTCCTTGTCTGCCAGTCTTTTATTCAAATCTTCCACGATCAGATGAATGATGCCGCTGATATTATTCTTGGTCAAAGGCTTGAACAATATCGTTTCATCCAATCTGTTCAAAAATTCCGGACGGAAATGGTTCCTCAAGTCTCCCATTACCATTTCTTCCGCTTCCGCTGTAATATTGCCATTTTCATCAATACCGTCCAGCAGATAGCCTGCGCCGATATTAGAGGTCATAATCAGAATCGTATTCTTAAAGTCCACCGTTCTGCCCTGAGAATCCGTGATACGTCCGTCATCCAATACCTGCAGAAGCACATTAAAGACATCCGGGTGCGCTTTCTCGATTTCATCGAAAAGAACTACGGAGTAGGGTTTTCTTCTGACTGCCTCAGTCAACTGTCCGCCCTCTTCATATCCTACATATCCGGGAGGCGCTCCGATCAGTCTGGAGACGGAGTATTTCTCCATATACTCACTCATGTCAATCCGCACCATATTGGTTTCATCATCAAACAGGGATGCCGCCAGTGCTTTCGCCAGTTCCGTCTTACCCACACCGGTAGGCCCCAGGAAAAGGAAGGAACCGATCGGTTTGGTTGGGTCTTTGATCCCTGCTTTAGACCGGATGATCGCCTCGGTCACCTTAGTCACGCCTTCGTCCTGTCCGATCACACGTTTATGCAGTTCATCATCCAGATGCAGGGTTTTATTTCTCTCGCTTTCCGTCAGCTTTGCCACCGGAATACCCGTCCAACGGGATATGATCTTGGCAATTTCTTCATCTGATACGCTTTGATGCACCAGTGAAATTTCTTCCTTACCGAACCGGTCTTCCTCAATCTCAAGCTGCTGCTTTAAAGAGGGCAGTGTGCCATAGCTGAGTTCTGCCGCTTTCTCATAATCGCCGTCACGCTGGGCGATCTGAATCTGGCTGTTTACCTCATCGATCTGCTCACGGATCTTAGACAGCTTCTCCACGGAGGCTTTTTCATTTTCCCACTGCGCCATGCGGTTATTCAATTCTTCCTTTAATTCCGCCAGTTCTTTCTGCAAACGGGCAAGACGCTCTTTGCTCAGGTTATCATCTTCCTTCTTGAGCGCAGTTTCTTCAATCTCAAGCTGCATAACCTTACGGCGCAGTTCATCCAGTTCTGTCGGCATGGAATCCAGTTCTGTCTTGATCAGGGCACAGGCTTCATCCACCAGATCAATCGCTTTATCCGGCAGAAATCTGTCGGAAATATAGCGGTTTGACAACACTGCCGCGCTTACCAGCGCATTGTCCATAATCTTCACGCCGTGGTATACCTCATACCGCTCTTTCAATCCACGCAGGATAGATATGGTATCTTCCACCGTAGGTTCGTCTACCATAACGGGCTGGAAACGCCGCTCTAGCGCAGGATCTTTCTCAATATACTGTCTGTATTCATTCAGTGTGGTGGCGCCGATACAGTGAAGTTCCCCTCTGGCAAGCATGGGCTTGAGCATATTGCCGGCATCCATGGCGCCGTCTGTCTTACCGGCTCCGACAATCGTATGCAGCTCATCTATGAAAAGAATGATCTGTCCGTCACTGTTTTTCACATCATCCAAAACCGCTTTCAGACGCTCCTCAAATTCTCCCCGGTATTTGGCTCCGGCTACCAGTGCGCCCATATCCAATGAAAAAATCTTCTTATCCTTCAGTCCTTCCGGCACATCTCCCTGCACAATACGCTGTGCAAGTCCTTCCGCTACCGCCGTCTTACCAACCCCCGGCTCGCCGATCAGCACCGGATTATTCTTCGTTTTTCTGGAAAGGATACGGATTACATTGCGGATTTCGTTATCTCTGCCGATCACGGGATCAAGCTTCTGGCTTCTTGCCCGCTCCACCAGATCCTGTCCGTATTTCTCCAAAGTATCATAGGTCGCTTCCGGATTATCGCTGGTGACCCGCTGATTGCCTCTTACGGTGGACAATGCCTGCAGGAACCGTTCCCTCGTAATGCCAAACTCTTTCAGAATATTTTTAATTTCCTGATTCGGATGTTTTATCATCGCTAAAAACAAATGCTCTACGGACACATATTCATCACCCAGCGCTTTGGCTTCGTCCTCAGCGCCAATCAGGACCTTATTCAGATCCTGCCCTACATAAATCTGTCCGCCCTGCACCTTCGTGCGCTTCTGCAGTCCCTGCTCCACACGGTTTACAAAATATTCCTTCTGTATCTCCATCTTCTCTATCAGCTTCAAAATCAGGCTGTCATCAATGGTCAGCAGGCTTAATAACAGATGTTCTTGTTCAATTTCCTGATTTCCATACTCGTAAGCAAGTCTCTCGCAGCCCTCCACCGCCTGCATGGATTTCTGCGTAAATTTCGTTAAATTCATAAGATACGCCTCCTCACTACTTACATCATTGTCAACCAGTCTATTCTATGAATAAACTTATATTGTTTGTTCTACTTTCGATATAACACCATCGACTGATTTAACAATAGCACCATTGTTAGCACTCGTCAAGAGTGAGTGCTAATTCTTTTTCTAAAAAATTTGTGAAGTCCCGACCATCCGTTTCTTCATCCGGTAATAGGCATAATCTGCCCTATCTGATGTCCTGTGCCTTACGGATTACAGTTGCCGCAAGGATCATCA
>CAZPSD010000109.1:0-7389 GCA_964589055.1 uncultured Bacteroides sp. | reverse complement strand
ATTACTGCGTTGTGAAGATCCCGAGACTTCCTTTCGATAAATTTATTACGGCAAAACGTACTTTAACAACGCAGATGAAAGCCACCGGAGAGGTTATGAGTATCGGCAATAACTTTGAAGGGGCGCTGATGAAAGCGATCCGTTCTCTGGAACAGCATGTGGACTGCTTAAGAAGCTATGATTTCTCGGAACTTTCCAAAGAGGAACTGATCGACAGAATGAAAATCGTGGATGACCAGAGAATTTATATCATTGCGGAGGCAATCCGTAAAGGCATCGATTATGATACCATCCATGAGATCACCATGGTAGACCATTGGTTTATTGATAAGATAGCTGTTTTAACAGAGATGGAAGAAGCGCTGGAGAAAGGACCGCTGACCGTAGAACTGCTAAAAGAAGCCAAAAGAATCGAGTTCCCTGACAATGTGATTGCCAGGCTGACCGGGAAGAGCGAAGAGGAAATCAAGAAGATGCGCTATGATAACGGTATCACAGCTGCTTTCAAGATGGTTGATACCTGTGCGGCGGAATTTGCCGCAAGCACCCCTTATTACTATTCCGTATTCGGCTCCGAGACAGAAGTAGTTGAGACCCATCCGAAGAAAAAGGTACTGGTACTGGGTTCCGGTCCAATCCGTATCGGACAGGGTATTGAGTTTGATTACTGTTCCGTGCACGCCACATGGGCGTTTGCAAGAGAAGGCTATGAGACGGTCATCATCAACAATAACCCGGAGACAGTCAGCACGGACTTTGATATTGCAGATAAATTGTATTTTGAGCCGTTGACGCCGGAAGATGTGGAGAATATTGTCAATGTGGAGAAACCGGACGGCGCGGTAGTACAGTTCGGCGGACAGACAGCGATCAAGCTGACGGAGAGTCTGATGAAAATGGGCGTGCCGATCCTCGGAACCAGGGCAGAGGATGTAGACGCGGCAGAGGACAGGGAATTATTCGATAAGATTCTGGAAGAGACAGAGATTCCCAGAGCCGCAGGCGGTACGGTCTACACGGCAGAAGAAGCCAAAGAAGTGGCAAACAGACTGGGCTATCCGGTATTAGTCCGTCCTTCCTATGTACTGGGCGGACAGGGTATGCAGATTGCATTGTCCGATGAAGAAATAGAAGAATTTATGGCGGTGATTAACCGCTATGAGCAGGATCACCCGATTCTGGTAGATAAATACTTACAGGGCAAAGAATTAGAGGTAGATGCGGTATGTGACGGTACGGATATTCTGATTCCGGGTATTATGGAGCATATTGAGAGAACAGGCGTACACTCCGGTGACAGTATTTCCGTATATCCGGCGCCCACCGTCAGCGGGAAGGTCAAGGAGACCATTGCGGAATATTCCAGAAGGCTGGCGAAAGCGCTGCATGTTATCGGTTTGATCAACATTCAGTTTATTGCGATGGGAGATGAGGTTTATGTGATCGAAGTGAATCCCCGTTCTTCCCGTACCGTGCCTTATATCAGTAAAGTAACAGGTATCCCGATTGTGGATCTGGCAACAGAGGTGATCATCGGCAAGAAGATCCGTGATCTGGGGTATGAGCCGGGCTTGCAGCCGGCGGCAGATTATTATGCCATCAAGATGCCGGTATTCTCCTTTGAGAAAATCCGCGGCGCAGAGATCAGCTTAGGCCCGGAAATGAAGTCCACGGGAGAGTGTCTCGGCATTGCCAAAACCTTCAATGAAGCACTGTATAAAGCATTCCTCGGCGCAGGAATGGATTTGCCTAAATATAAACAAATGATCATTACGGTCAAGGATGCAGATAAAGGAGAGGCGATTGAGGTAGCCCGCCGTTTTGAAAAATTGGGTTATACGATCTACGCCACCAGAAGTACGGCTGCGGCATTAAATGATGCCGGTGTAAAAGCAAGAAAGGTTAATAAGATTCAGCAGGAATCTCCTACCGTTATGGATTTGATCCTGGGACATAAGATTGACCTTGTCATTGATACACCGACGCAGGGGCGTGACAAGAGCCGTGACGGGTTCCTCATAAGAAGAACCGCCATTGAGACAGGCGTCAACTGCATTACGGCAATGGATACGGCGGCTGCCCTTGTGACAAGCTTGGAGAACGCCGCTTCGCAGGGGGAGATGACGTTGATTGACATTGCGACGATTGCGAAGAGAGGTAAGTAAGGTTAGAGCCGGAAGCGGGAGCAGATTTCTCATTTCCGGCTTTCTTAACATAAGGATGTTTTTATGAGCAATACCGGAAATTATCAAAAAGAACTGGACAAGATATTAGAAAAACCGGAAAGTATTGGTAAGAAACTTTTCCTGCACAGCTGCTGCGCACCATGCAGCAGTTACGTATTGGAATATCTTCGAAAATTTTTCAGAATTACGGTTTTCTATTATAATCCCAATATCTCCATGGAACCGGAATACCGCAAACGGGTGGCGGAGCAAAAAAGGCTGATTCGGGCTTATAATGTTACCGCAGACGCCGCCTATCCTATTGCTATCGTGGAAGGCGATTATGAACCGGAGAAGTTCTATGAGATGGCAAAAGGTTTGGAGCAGTGCCCGGAAGGAGGCGAGCGGTGCTTTGCCTGCTACGAGCTGCGGCTTCGCAAAACCGCAGAGCTTGCCCTTGCGGGGAATTTCGATTATTTCACCACGACCCTGACCATCAGCCCCCTTAAAAACGCCGGTAAGCTGAATGAGATAGGGGAGCAGTTGGCGGAAGAATATAACATAAGCTGGCTGCCTTCTGATTTCAAGAAACGGGGCGGATATCAGCGTTCCATTGAGTTATCGAAGGAATATGGGCTGTACAGGCAGGATTACTGCGGCTGTATCTATTCCCGCAGGCAACAGTTGAGTTGTTCCCATAAAGATAGTATAATAGGAAAAACTGGAAACGTTTCAGAACAGAAAAACAGCATATTATCGTAGTAAATGAGAGAAGAAAAGGAATGGTTGTAAGATGAAAAAGTTTCTCGACTTAATTTCAGAAGAAATGAAAGCCGCATTTGAAGCGGCAGGGTACAGTGCGGATTTAGGCAGGGTAACCTTATCCAACAGACCCGATTTGTGTGAGTTCCAGTGCAACGGCGCCATGGCAGGCGCCAAGCAGTACCATAAGGCGCCGATTATGATTGCGGGAGAAGTAGCGGAAAAATTGCAGGACAGTGAGGTGTTTGCGGAGGTAACTGCGGTAGCTCCCGGTTTCTTAAATCTGAAAGTCAGGGAGGAATTTATCACGTCCTATATGAATGAGATGGAGCAGTCGGACAAATTCGGACTGGTGATGCCGGACAGACCCAAAAAGATCATCATTGACTACGGAGGGCCGAATGTGGCAAAGCCTCTGCATGTAGGACATTTGCGTTCTGCCATTATTGGCGAGAGTATCAAGAGGATCTGCCGCTATGCGGGCCATGATGTGATCGGAGACATCCATCTGGGCGACTGGGGCTTGCAGATGGGGCTGATTATTACGGAGCTTAGACAGCGAAAGCCTGATTTGGTGTATTTTGATGATAATTATGACGGAGAATATCCGGCAAAGGCGCCGTTTACGATCTCTGAACTGGAGGAAATCTATCCTACCGCCAGTGCCAAATCCAAGGAAGATGGGACCTATAAGGCAGCCGCGATGGAAGCTACTTATAAATTGCAAAGCGGAGTGCGGGGGTATCGGGCGCTTTGGGATCATATCATCGCCGTGTCGGTGTCTGATTTGAAGAAGAATTATGCCAATTTGAATGTGGATTTTGATCTCTGGAAAGGCGAATCCGATGTGCAGGATATCATTCCGGGCATGGTAGAAAAGATGAGAAAGGACGGATACGCCCATGAAAGCGACGGCGCCCTTGTGGTTGATGTGAAGGAAGAGACTGATACGAAAGAGATTCCGCCGTGTATGATTTTAAAATCTGACGGCGCGTCTTTATACAATACCACTGACCTTGCGACGATTATGGATCGTATGGCAAAATACCAGCCGGACAAGCTGATCTATCTGACGGATAAACGGCAGGAATTGTATTTTGAACAGGTATTCCGCTGCGCAAGAAAAACCGGATTGGTGAAGCCGGAAACAGAGCTTGTGCACATTGGCTTCGGGACCATGAACGGTCAGGACGGCAAGCCTTTTAAGACAAGGGAAGGCGGCGTTATGCGGCTGGAGAACCTGATCCGTGAAATCAATGAGGAGATGCTCCGCAAGATTCATGAGAACGCTGAGGCAAAAGGCTATCAGATTGATGACAAAGAAGCGGAAGAGACGGCGAAGGTCGTAGGACTGGCGGCGATCAAATACGGCGATCTGTCCAACCAGGCATCCAAGGACTATATCTTTGATATGGACAGGTTTACATCCTTTGAAGGAGATACGGGTCCCTATATTCTTTACACGATTGTACGAATTAAGTCAATTTTAAGCAAATATACAGAACAAGGAGGGGAATTGACTGATATAGTCATTGGCAAGGCGGTAAATCCCTTTGAAAAGGCATTGATGCTGGAGTTATCTCAGTTCCATGCTATGATGGAAGGGGCTTTTGAGGAGATTGCACCTCACAAAGTCTGCGCGTATATTTATGATCTTGCCAATGCTTTCAATAAGTTTTATCATGAGACAAAGATTTTGACCGAGACGGACGATGGAAAGAAAGCGGGTTGGATTGCCCTGCTGAAATTGACCAAAGAAATTTTGGAAACCTGTATTGAACTGCTTGGTTTTTCGGCGCCTGAAAGGATGTAACCGCGCCGGAGCGGCATGCTGTTGAGACCAAAAAGTTGCGTTTGAGTTGCGCTTACAATGATATAATATGCAACAATCTGATCTGACGTGGCTGATAAAACATTTAGCAAGGCAGCAGAAGGGAAATTTTATGAAGAAAATTTTCAGCAAGTATTTTATGGTAGTAATGATAGCTGCTATGGCTCTGATCGCGGCATTCAGTCATTACACAGTGAGCAGGAATATCCAGCATTCCGTGTTTAAGAAAGCTGAGAGCCGTATGGAGCAGTTTTATCTGACGATTCAGGAAAATGAGAGTGAATTACAGTATCTGAAAGACAGCCTTGCCGAAGATTATCTGGTGCGCTGCCGTTCTTTTGCCATGTTGATAGAGGAAAACCCCGATATTCTGGAAGATCAGGAACGGCTGGAGGAAATCAGACAGCAGCTTGATGTGGATGAATTGCATGTAACCGATGAAAAAGGGGTTATTCGTTATGGTACGGTTGAAAAATATATCGGGCTGGATTTTTCGACCACTGAACAGACGAGAGAATTTCTCGGCATATTGGAGAATCCGGAGGAAGAGATTGTGCAGGAAATTCGGCCGAACGGTTCGGAAGGGAAATTATTTCAGTATGTGGGTATCGCAAGAAGAGACCAGCCGGGTATCGTGCAGGTAGGATTAGCGCCGACCCGTTTTACAATAGCGCAGGAGAGAAATAATATCGTAAATGCATTGGAAGGAGTCCCTTTAGAGCAGGGAGAAATCGTTTTTTCCGTAGATGCGGAAAGCGGAATCGTTATGTCGCACTCGTTGGAGGAGTATTTGGGAACAACCATCGATGAGATGGGATTTCAGGGGGATTATCTGCAGAAGTATGAAAAGGGAGCGTTTGTGAATATAGACGGGGTGAAGTATTTCTGCGTTATGCAGGCGTTCGGAGACACAGTGATTGGTATCGCGCAGGATAAAGAGAATATGTATGCAGAACGGTTACCGGAGAATGTATTTATTTTGTGCTATCTGGCAGCCGTATTTTTAGCCATCTATTTTGTTGTGACCCGTTTCCTTAATAGACGTGTCATATCGGGGATTGAAAAGCTGCTTCAAGATATGGAAGAGATTTCTAACGGCAATCTGAATAAGATAGTTGAAGTAAGCGGAACGCCCGAATTGTGCAGCTTAAGTGAGCGGATTAACAGTATGGTACAGAATCTGATTAATCATTCCGGACGTCTGGCGCGGGTTATTGATATGGCGGATGTTCCCATCGCCGCATTTGAAATCTTCCACGAAGTGCAGAAAGTAACGGTGTCGCATAGATTTGGCAGTATTTTCGACCTGACAGAAAAGCAGTTGTGGGAATTGGAACGGAATAGAAATTTGTTTGAAAAATTCCTGGCGGAGGTGATGGAGCATCCGGAAGAAGATCATCCGAATGTATACGAAATTGTGCTGCAGGATGAATCGAAGCGCTGGATTCGCATGATAACGTTCCGTGATTCCAATTCTGTCATGGGTATGGTAATGGATGTTACGGATAGTATTGCCGCAGAAAAAGCTATTATGCAGGAGAGGGACCGGGATGCGCTGACGGGTTTGTATAATCGTGCTTCCTTTGAAAAGCAGGTAAGCGTTATTCTTGAGGATATGCCGGAGGGAGATGCGGTTATGCTGATGATGGATCTGGATCGGTTCAAAGAGGTCAATGATACGTATGGGCATGCATTTGGCGACACCTATTTGAAAGAAACGGCCGCCAGGCTGTTACAATTTACCGACAACAATTATATCGCAGGGCGCCGTTCCGGAGATGAATTCTATCTTTTCCTGTACGGAATAGAAAATCAGGATAAAGTCACATGGCTTTTAGAACGGTTTTTCCGGAAGCTGGAGCAATATCCGGTCAAACTGCCTACGGGAGAAGCGAGAGTAATCGGCATTTCAATCGGAGCGGCATGGGTCAAACCGGAGCGTAAAGATTTCAATGAGTTGTTGGAAAGAGCTGATCAAATGCTGTATGAAGGGAAAAAGCGGGGAAGAAATCAGTATATGCTGGAACGGTGAAAGCGGCATGGCAAATAAGAAAATACGGCGGAAAACAAATTCTCAAAAGGATTGTTACAATAAATAAAAAATAAATGAGAAAACCCCTTGACAAACAAGTGGTATAAATTGTATACTAGCAAAGCGGGTTGCGGAAGCAGAAGCAATCCGGTATATGGGGTCTTAGCTCAGCTGGGAGAGCATCTGCCTTACAAGCAGAGGGTCATAGGTTCGAGCCCTATAGGCCCCATCAATTTTATCATATGGCGAGATGGCTCAACTGGCTAGAGCGTCCGGTTCATACCCGGGAGGTTGAGAGTTCAAGTCTCTCTCTCGCTACTATATCGTTATAAGCGGAAACGTCAGGAAGAGCGTTTCCGTTTTTTTCGCATAACGAAAAGGCGCCTGCTTCGCCGTTTATGAATGGATGGCTGTCTGCCGCTTATTCTGCTTATTTTGGATATGGCAGCGTGTAGCAGCAGACATTCGGAATGAATTATGGTAAAATATTTTCATAAAAATGTCTGCGGCTCTGTCCCGCAGGATAAGAGAAAGATATGGATATCAATATGAATGGGAAAAAGGCTAAGAAATTTGAAAAATTACAGAAAAAAAGGATG
>CAZPSD010000108.1:0-7505 GCA_964589055.1 uncultured Bacteroides sp. | reverse complement strand
TGTTGACATTTATCTGAGGGATTTTTAGCACCTATGCCAAAGCTTTGGCATAGGTAGAAATATGCTATTAGCATAACCGCAAATCATAGGTACGGCGTAGGTGGAAAACTTTACATTCAACGATGTGTCAAAATTATCAATGGCTTTAATAAGACCAATACAGCCGATCTGAAAGAGGTCGTCCACATTTTCGTTACTGGAATGAAAACGTTTGATAACACTTAATACGAGGCGAAGATTACCGTTAATATATTCTTTTCGGGCGGCGGCGTCACCGTTACCGATGCGCTTAAATAATTCTTCTTTCTCTGCGTTTTTAAGAAGTGGAAGTTTAGAGGTGTTGACACCACAGATTTCTACTTTACCCTGTATCATAGATTTACCAGCCTTTCGTATTTTATGATAAATAGCCTTTCTATCAAGGATGTGCGATTGAGCCGGAATTATTCATCAATAATTATGCTTTTTATCCACCTGCAGGTTTGATCCATAGGAGCAAATGGTTGCGTAAATCAAACAAATGTGATTGGAAAATTTTTTCACACTTATTAAAGGAAAAACTTTGGTTATTATTTTACAAAATGAGAGTTTTTTGATACATTAGTAGAGTAATACATGCATAGATAAAATATGGAAACGTAATGAGGTGAGATACGTATGATTTGTAAAAAATGCGGTGCCCGCCTGTTTGATACCGATCAGTTCTGTCCTAAGTGCGGCGCTAAGGTAATAAAAGAAAAGAGATGCCCGGATTGCGGCGCGGTGCTTCGTGAGGGCACCAAATTTTGCCATGAGTGTGGCAGATTAGTGGAAAACGTAGGAAATCCACATCCGGTATCAGAGGAAACAACAGACATTCCGATCGAAGCGATTGAGCGGAATATTCTTTCCGAGACGGAAGCCAAGATCAGGGCAGAGCGGGTTGGGCAGAGCTCAGGTGGTCAGAAGAAGAGCAGATCTTCACAGGAAGGTACGGTCAGAAAATCTCCGGAACCGTCGAAGAAGAAGCGGAATGTCCCGGAACCGCCCAAGAAGAAGCGGAATGTCCCGGAACCGCCGCCGAAGAAAAAGAAGCCGGTCTATCGGGAAGATGACTGGGAAGACGATGACTGGGAAGACGATGATGACGAAAGCGTAGATGTCATTACTATCATGACAGCCGTGGTAGGCTGCGCTCTTCTTGTAGTAATAGCCTTTTTGGGATATCACCTGTATCAGCAGTATGTACCGAAAAATTATGAAAAGGTGCAGGAGCGGCAGGAAGGGGAACAGCAGGAGGAACAGGATCAGAACAGCGGGCAGGATGTATCGGGAGATAGCGGAAGCACTGCGTATATGCTGACGATTGTGGATAATGTTAATATACGTGATAATCCGAGTACCTCCGGAACGAATATCATTAAGGTGGCGAAACAGGGAGAGACATACGAGTGCTATGGAAGTGCCGGAGACGGAAGCTGGTATGAGATTAGGCTTGAGGATGGTACTACGGGATATGTTTATCAGGATTATGTCACCGTGGAGTAATAGGGCGGAAGCAGATGCCGATAACAGACAGAAATAAGCGGACAGGAACCTTGCACGGACAGATGCATATGATAATAAAAAGCCCGGAGAGGTTCCTATGTTATTTTCGGAGTTAAAAAAGAAGGAAGTCATCAATCTGAAAAATTGTCAAAAGCTGGGCAAGGTATGTGATTTTGAATTTGATGAATGTACCGGACAGATCTTTAAGCTGATCATTCCGGGAGACAATAAATGGTGCGGATTGTTTGGCAATGGGTCAGATTATGTCATCTGTTATAAGGACATTAAACAGATCGGACCGGATATCATTATTGTGGATATATGCATATAAGATACGCATTTTGTATGCGGTTTAAAGGAAAGGGAATGGGGAAAAAGATCATCTGCAGGGGCTGGATATAGTTTCCCTAAAATAGTTGACATAAATTTAATATTCGCATATAATGAATTTATTGAGTAAAAGAACGCTATATGTTGATGTTAGGAGGATATCCGGATGAAGTGCCCTTTTTGTGGTCATGAAAACACAAGAGTGATCGACAGCAGACCTGCAGAGGATAATAATTCCATTCGCAGAAGACGTTTGTGCGACGAGTGCGATAAACGTTTTACCACTTATGAGAAAGTGGAGACGATACCGCTTATCATTATTAAGAAAGATAACAATAGAGAGACTTATGACAGGTCTAAGATCGAAGCCGGTGTGTTGCGTGCATGTCACAAGAGACCGATCAGCGCGAACCAGATCAACCAGTTGATAGATGAAGTGGAGACGGAAATCTTCAATATGGAAGATAAAGAAATTTCAAGTCAGGTGATTGGTGAACTCGTAATGAATAAACTGAAGGATTTAGAGGCAGTTGCTTATGTCAGGTTTGCATCGGTATATCGGGAGTTCAAGGATATCAATACTTTTATGGATGAGCTTAAGAAGGTACTGGATAAGTAGGGATAGAATATGACAGATCAGGAAAAAGAGATTGTAGCAAAGGCAAGCGTACCTATGACGGTAGCAAACGGTTTTCGCTGGTTGTTTTTAGCGATTGCGTTGTTGCTGCTGTTGTTCCTTTTTTTCGGCAATAAGCTGTGGGAAGGTGCGGCGTGGTATGATGCATTTGTCAGTAAGGCATATGCGTTTCTTATATGGGATATTTTGCTGATGCTTTTCAGCAATGTTTTAAGGATTATTTTTGCAGTCAGATATAATAAGATTGTTAAAAATCTGAAGTAGAACGGTAAATAAGGCATTAAAGCGGGAGCGCCTGATGAGTGGTGTGCCTGATGAGTGACAGAAACCTCTTGCATAGTTGCAAGGGGTTTTGTTATGATATAGAAGATTGAGAAATCGTCTGCCAATCCGGAACGGAGGATTTGTCGGCGGGCGACGGTTATTGGGTACGAAATGGAGTATGATAATGGCATTGCTGGAATGTTTTTATCCGGATAGGTATCTGGATTCCACATATGAGATTGATTTTGAGGCACTGTACCGGCAAGGCTACCGGGGGGTGATTTTTGATATTGATAATACCCTGGTCAGGCATGGTGCACCGGCAGATGACAGAAGCATTGCACTGTTTGACAGATTGCGGAAGATAGGCTTTGAAAGCATGCTCTTATCCAATAACAAGGAGCCGAGGGTGAAGATGTTTAATGATGCGGTGCATTCCCGGTATATCTATAAAGCGGGGAAGCCTTCGCCTAAGAATTACAGAAAAGCGATGGAAATCATGGGAACCGCACCGGACACAACCTTGTTTGTGGGCGATCAGCTTTTTACGGATGTGTGGGGCGCGAAGAAGGCGGGAATTTTATCGATTCTGGTCAAGCCCATTTACCCGAAGGAAGAAATCCAGATTGTGTTAAAGAGACGGTTAGAGTGGATCGTGTTGTTTTTTTATAAGAGATCACGGTTAAGACAGTAAGCCTGTCCGGGATACTCAAAGTTTATATGCGTATCCACAGGGAAATGGAGGATGAAATGACAATAGACGGTAAGACAAGAACCTGCGGACTGATCGGTAATCCGGTGGAACATACGCTGTCTCCGGTCATACATAATACGCTGGCAGCACGGTTGGGACACAATATGGTCTATGTGCCCTTCTTAGTGGAACCGGGCAAAGTGGCAGATGCCGTCAAGGGCGCGGAGGCATTGAATCTGCTGGGAATGAATGTGACGGTGCCATATAAAAGCGAAGTGCTTGCCGGTCTGCGGGACATTGATCCTTTGGCTCAAAATATCGGCGCCGTAAATACGCTGGTAAGAACAGAGGGCGGCTATAAGGGATATAACACTGATATGGAAGGCTTGTATCGGGCGATGAGCAGCGAAGGAATCCGCATGGAAGGTGAGGAGGTTATTTTGCTTGGAGCCGGGGGCGCAGCCAGAGCAGTGGCATATCTGTGTGCCTCTAAGGGAGCCAAAACGGTATATCTGTTAAACCGTACTTTGGAAAAGGCGCAGACGGTAGCCGGGGAAGTGAACCGTACGACAGGCAGAGACGTGATAGTACCAATGCTTCTTGATGATCGTACAAAGCTGCCGGACAGAAGGTTTTTGGCGATACAGGGAACTTCCGTAGGGCTTTTCCCCCATGTGGAGGATGTGGTGATCGCAGACAGAGCGTTCTATCAGAAAATCCATACGGGATTTGATTTAATCTACAGTCCCTGGGAGACGAAGTTTATGAAGCTTGTAAAAGAAAATGGCGGCGCTGCTTATAACGGGCTTAAGATGCTGTTATATCAGGGAATCATTGCGTATGAGTTATGGAATGACGTGCAGGTGCCTGAGGAAGATGCCATGGCGGTATATGAGCAGTTGAAGGCGCATTTCGTGTAGGCGGACAGGGAGAGACCATTGAAGTAATTTGATTGTTGGCAGATACAGACGGGAGTCATAACAGAAGATGGGAAATGTGATATTGACCGGTTTTATGGGATGCGGTAAAAGTACGGTTGGATTAAAATTGTCTTATCGACTCAAGAAAACAATTATTGATACGGATAAAGAGATCGAGAAAGAAGAAAAGAGAAGCATATCGGATATTTTTGCGGCAGAAGGTGAAGCTTATTTTAGAAATAAAGAGACGGAATATTTAAGAAGGCTGCTTGGGACAGCGGGCAATCAGATCATATCAGTAGGCGGCGGGCTGCCTATGCGGGAAGAGAACAGGAAACTGATGCATCGGTTGGGACAAGTTGTTTATCTGCGGGCGCAGGCGGAGACGATCTATGACAGATTAAAACATGACACGACCAGACCGCTTCTGCAGGGAGACCATCCCCGGGAAAAGATCAGGATCCTGATGGCGCAGCGGGAGCAGAACTATGTGAAAGCGGCAGATGTGATCGTGGATGTGGACGGAAAGGACTTTGAACAGATTCTCAATGAGATAGAACGGCAGATACAAGATGCGGGAACTGTCTGATGACTGACAGACAGCTTCGGAATGGAGGAAAATATGAAACTACTGGTAATTAACGGACCCAATCTGAACTTTTTGGGAATACGCGAAAAGAGCGTGTATGGAACACAGGATTATGATTATCTGCTCAAAATGATTGCAGAGAAAGGACAGAAAGAGAATTGTACCATCGAGGTTTTCCAAAGCAATCACGAGGGTGCGATTATTGACCGGATTCAGGATTCTTATTTTGACGGTACCGAAGGCATTGTGATCAATCCGGGCGCTTTTACCCATTACAGCTATGCTATCAGGGATGCATTGGCAAGTATTGTCGTGCCGAAGGTGGAGATCCATATTTCCGATATCACGAAACGCGAGGAGTTCCGCAAAGTATCGGTGACGGCGCCGGTTTGCGATAAGCAGATTTACGGACATGGATTAGACGGATATTTAGAGGCGATTGACTATATTTTAGACAAAAAATCTTCAAACTAGTATAAAATGTTTTCAAACTGGTATAAAATTTTTTCAAATTGGTTGAAAAAAGATATTTTTTAGTATAAACTAGAAAAGAATTATATTTGTGAAAACTTAGGAGGATAGTTTATGATTTCAGCAGGTGATTTCAGAAATGGTATTACCATCGAATTTGAGGGTAATGTTTATCAGATAATTGAGTTCCAGCATGTTAAACCCGGTAAGGGAGCAGCATTCGTCAGAACGAAGTTAAAGAACATCATCAACGGTGGTGTAGTTGAGAAAACCTTCAGACCGACAGAAAAATGTCCGCAGGCACGTATTGATAGAAAAGATATGCAGTATTTATATTCTGATGGTGATTTATATAACTTTATGGATACAGAGACCTATGATCAGATCGCATTAAACGCAGATACAGTAGGTGATGCCCTTAAATTCGTGAAAGAGAACGAGATGGTTAAGATCTGTTCCTACAACGGCAATGTATTTGCGATTGAGCCGCCTTTATTCGTAGAGTTAGAGATTACAGATACGGAGCCGGGCTTCAAGGGCGATACTGCTACAGGCGCTACCAAGCCGGCGGTCGTTGAGACAGGCGCGAAGGTTATGGTGCCTCTGTTTGTAGACCAGGGTGAGGTTATCAAGATTGATACCAGAACCGGTGAGTATTTATCCAGAGTATAAGAAAGAGCGAATCAATAGACAAGCCTATAAGACAATGGAAGCGTAAGCGGCCATTGTCTTTGCTTTTTTTGGAATCCTGTCCCGGAGAGAATGAGAAAGAGGGAATATGGATTTTAATGTATTTGTAGAAAACATTGTGGATTTATTACAGAAAAGAATGGGGGAGAACTATGAAATCAGAGTGACCAAGGTTATGAAGAATAATGATATTCAGTTGACCGGCGTGACAATGATGGAAAAATCGGATCATATAGCGCCGACGATCTATCTGGAAGGATTGTATGAGGAATATCAGAATGGAATTGCCATGGAAGAACTGGCAGAGAAGATTATCGTTTTCAATAAGCAGCAGATGCCTGACTCTGATCTCAACATGGACTTTTTTCAGGACTTTGAACAGGTAAAAGACAGAATCTTTTATAAACTTGTAAGTTTTGAGAAAAACAGGAAGCTGTTGGAAAAGCTTCCTCATTACAGATGGCACGATCTGGCAATTATATTTTATTATGCGCTGGCAGAGGAAAAAGTCGGCAGGGCATCTATCACGATTCATCACCGCCACCTTGAAATGTGGGGGCAGTCTGTGGATACCCTGTACCGTGTCGCACAGGGCAATATGAGAAGCGGTAAACCGGAACTGCTTGTGTCCATGAAGGATTTACTGGCGGAAATGGCGGGTCTGCAGCTTGGAGAGAACACCTATATCCCGATGTATGTGCTGACCAACCGGGAGAAATTATATGGAGCCGCCGCCTTGCTGTACTCTGAGCGGATGAAGGAGCTTGCTGACAAGTGGCAGTCCGATCTGCTTATTCTGCCCAGTTCCGTTCATGAGGTGCTCCTTTTGCCCGACGACGGACAAAATGAATACGCATTTTACAGGCAGATGGTGGAGGATGTGAATACGACGCAGGTAGAGCCGGAAGAGGTGTTGTCTTACAGCCTGTACCGATACCGGAGAGAAAACGCGGAAATTGAGGAAATTTTTTCTTAAATAATTTGATGGCTGGACAATAGTGCCCACTTATGATATGATAATCAAGATGTAACAAAATCGTAACATTTTGTGAAGATCAGTGGGCACCCGTAGTCTAATGGATAAAACGTAGGCCTCCGACGCCTTTGATGCAGGTTCGAGTCCTGTCGGGTGCATAAGACTTCATTTCCAATGGGAAATGAAGTCTGTTATGGAGCATAGATTCCGATTTGCGCTAATTTGCCGGAGATATAATTCCCGGGAATTCAATCGGTGGGCGGAATTTTTGTTTTGATCTGCCGGAAATGAAGGTTATAATTATTAAGAAAGGTTGTTGTAAATGAATACGTCAAATAACACAATACAGGGTTTCATTAAAGCAAAACTGAAAATCCTTAAAAACTGGTTGATTCGATATTCCAAGA
>CAZPSD010000107.1:356-7545 GCA_964589055.1 uncultured Bacteroides sp. | reverse complement strand
CGTGGATATCATTAAATTAAACGGTTCTGTGGAACTGGGACCGATTGTGAAGCTGTCTGATGTGATCGTGGATATTGTGGAAACGGGTTCGACGTTGAAAGAAAACGGACTGGGCGTACTGGAAGAAATATGCCCGCTGTCTGCCAGAATGATCGTCAATCAGGTCAGTATGCAGATGGAACCGGAACGGATTAAGAAACTGATCAACGCTTTGCGGGAACAGTTGTAAAAATACACGGAAGAGGTATAGAGATGAAAACAATTCAGTTGACGGCAGAGACCCAGAAAGATCTGTTAGACAGTTTATTGAAAAGAAGTCCAAATCATTACGGACAATATGAAGCTGTGGTGGCGGAGATCATAGCCAATGTCAGGGCAAAAGGCGATCAGGCGGTCTTTGATTATACGAAACAGTTTGATAAATGGGATATTTCGTCGGAAAATATCCGTGTGACGGAAGCGGAAATCGAGGAAGCATTTCGGGCAACAGAGACCGAATTTGTGGAGGTTATGAAACGCTCTGCGGCAAATATCGCCGATTTTCATAAGAAACAGCTTCGCAACAGTTGGATCGATACAAAAGAAGACGGCTCTATTCTCGGACAGAGAATTCTGCCGATTGCGGTTTCCGGCGTCTATGTGCCCGGCGGCAAGGCAGCTTATCCGAGCAGCGTACTGATGAATGTGATTCCGGCTAAAGTCGCCGGGGTGTCAAAGATTGTCATGACCACGCCGGCAGGCGCGGATGGAAAAGTGAATCCGGGAACTTTGGTAGCGGCGAAGATTGCGGGTGTGAATGAAATCTATAAAGCAGGCGGTGCCCAGGCGATCGCGGCAATGGCATATGGTACGGAAAGTATCCCCAAGGTTGACAAGATCACCGGGCCGGGGAATATTTTTGTGGCGCTGGCTAAGAAAGCGTGCTTCGGCTATGTGAGCATTGATTCCATTGCCGGTCCAAGCGAAATCCTGGTGATTGCGGACGAATCTGCCAATCCCCGGTATGTAGCAGCCGATTTGCTCTCCCAGGCAGAGCATGATGAACTGGCAAGTGCGATTTTAATTACCACAAGCAAAGCACTGGCAGCCGAAGTAGAGAAGCAGATCGACGGTTTTTTACAGGAGTTATCCAGAACGGAGATTATTCGCAAATCACTGGACAATTACGGTTATATCATTGTGGCAGACTCTATGGATGGCGCGGTTGAGGCAGCGAATGCCATCGCTTCGGAGCATCTTGAAATTCTGACAAAAGACCCTTATGCGGTCATGACTAAGATAAAAAATGCAGGAGCGATCTTTTTGGGAGAGTATTCCTCCGAGCCGCTTGGAGACTACTATGCGGGACCGAATCATATTCTGCCGACCAATGGGACCGCGAAGTTTTTCTCCCCTTTAAATGTGGATGATTTTATGAAGAAAACAAGTATTATTTCCTATTCCAGAGAGGCGCTTGAACGTGCTCATAATGATATTGAACTGTTTGCAAAGAAGGAAGGGTTGACGGCCCATGCCAATTCTATACATGTGAGATTTGAATAGGGAATGAAGTCATTCCCGGAGAATTGCCTTGAGGCGGTTCTTCTGCGCACGGACTAATTGTGAGGCGGGTTATATGACCGGACAATTGTCAAAATAAATGTTTGGATTACAATTTGATGTATGAGTGAAAATATAGTGAAAGAAAAGCGGGAGATTGATCAATATGGGAAGAAAAGTGGATATTAAGAGGACGACTAAGGAGACGGATATTGCGGTTACGCTGAATCTTGACGGAATGGGGAATGGTGAAATTACTACGGGAATCGGCTTCTTTGACCACATGCTGACGGGTTTTACGAAGCATGGGTTCTTTGATACGAAGATTATTGTAAAAGGTGATCTGGAGGTGGACGGACACCATACCGTGGAAGATACCGGTATCGTGATCGGTCAGGCAATCAAAGAGGCAATCGGCGATAAGGCAGGCATTAAGCGTTATGGATCCTTTATTTTGCCTATGGATGATGCACTTTGTCTCTGTGCCATTGATTTGTGCGGCAGACCTTATTTCAACTTTGAGTGTGAATTTCCGGTAGAGCGAGTGGGAGAACTGGACACAGAGCTTGTGAAAGAATTCTTTTATGCCATTTCCTACAGTTCAAGTATGAATTTACATATTAAGATGCTGCATGGCGAGAATGCGCACCATATGATCGAAGCGATGTTTAAGGCGTTTGCCAAGGCATTAGATGAGGCGACTTCATTTGATGAACGTATCAGCGGCGTTCTCAGTACGAAAGGCAGCCTATAATAGTGTGAGAAGAACTTTTAAGGTAATTTCAAATGATATTAAGCTGTAAAATAAAGAAAATCGAACAGAAAAGAAAGTAACATAGAAAGTGAATATAAAAGGGAAATACAAAAGCTAAACATAAAAAGAGTAATAGAAAGAGAACAACATAAGAGCAGGAAGGAACTGACAAATCATGTCGTACAAGAAATTTATACCATGCATTTATCTTTATAAAGGCAACGCGGTGAAAAGTTTTTCAGACAGCACGATCATAGACACCAATCCGGTGGCATTGGGAAAGTTCTATAGCGATAATAATGCGGATGAATTGATTGTCTACGATATGTCTGACGGAGATACCGAGCATGAGGAGGCGTTAGATATTATCAAGGCAATCTGTAATGAAGCGGAGATTCCGGTAATCGGAGCAGGAAATGTGAAACGTATGGAGGATATCAAAAAGCTTCTGTATGCCGGGTGTAAGAAGGCAGCGTTAAATTATTCCAAGCCGGGCAATGTGGAGATTACGAAAGAGGTATCCCAAAAATTCGGCAAAGAGAAGATTGTGGCATGTGTAACAGAAGCAGACACCATAGCCCGTAACGAAGCATTGATTGAAGAATATATAGAAGAAATCATTCTGGTCAGGGAAACCGGCTTAAAAGAGGCGATTGCCGTGTCAAAATTCCCCATGGTGGCATCGGTGCCGGACGTATCTTTAGACAAGATATTAGAGCTGCTTTCTTTAGATAATATCTGCGGTATTTCAGGGTATGCCATCAATGAGAATGCCAAAGAACTTCTTGCGATCAAGTCGCTGTGCCAGAACAATGACATTTCGGTCAATACCTTTGACCCAGCCATTAAATGGGAAGAATTTAAATTAAATTCGGACGGACACGTAACCGTAGTAGTACAGGATTATAAGACAGATGAGGTTCTGATGGTGGCTTACATGAACGAGGAAGCCTACAATATGACCTTAAAGACCGGCAAGATGACATACTATAGCAGAAGTCGTCAGAAGTTGTGGATCAAAGGTGAGACGAGCGGACATTACCAGTATGTAAAATCTTTGACGGCTGATTGTGACAAAGATACTATTTTAGCTAAGGTATCCCAGATCGGCGCAGCATGCCATACCGGTTCTCATTCCTGCTTCTTCAATGAGATTATGGCGAAAGAGTACGAAGAAACCAATCCGCTCAAAGTCTTCGAGCAGGTCTTTGATGTGATCAAGGACAGAAAAGTGCATCCGAAGGAAGGTTCCTATACCAACTATCTGTTTGATAAGGGAATCGATAAAATCTTAAAGAAGCTTGGTGAGGAAGCAACGGAAATCGTGATTGCAGCCAAAAACCCTAATGCCAATGAAGTAAAGTATGAAATCTCCGATTTCCTTTACCATATGATGGTTCTGATGGTTGAGAAGAACGTGACGTGGGAAGAGATTACCACAGAGCTGGCACAGAGATAAAACAAAAATACAAGTGAATAAGAAAGAGAGTTACAAATGAAAACATTTATAAAGGAATTTAAAGAATTTATATCAAGAGGAAATGTTATGGATATGGCAGTCGGCGTTATTATTGGCGGAGCTTTTACCGCAATCGTAAATTCGCTGGTAAATGATGTTGTGATGCCGCTTTTATCCTTACTGACAGGAGGCTTTGATTTCTCCGCACTCTGCATTATTTTGGGCGAGGGAGAGGACGCGGCAACTCTTAATTACGGTGCCTTTATTTCGGCGGTCATTAATTTTATGTTGATTGCCTTTGTGATATTTTTAGTCATCAAGGTAATCAATAAATTTTCCAGAAAGAAGAAAGCAGAACCGGCAGCTGCGACTAAAGAATGTCCTTTCTGCAAGGAGATAATCGCTTTGGAGGCAAGAAGATGTCCTCATTGTACCTCTGAAATTATGGAATAATATGAGAAATTTATCATCCCGTCTATTTTGAACAATTTGTTTGAATAGCCGGGATGTTCTTTTTTATACTTTGTTTTCATAAAATGAAGCAACAAGCAGCAGACAGGAAATGGTACAGAATGGATCACAGAATTCCTTTGGACAAAAAGTTGGAACTTGCACAGCATATCAGGGAGGAAAATATGGGAAACCGCATGAAGATCAGACAACGGGAAAAAATAGTTTATGGTACAAACACACAACTGCCTTTATATGAAAAGAGTATGCTGCCAAATCCGAATATGCAGCAGGGATATATGGCGGGAGGCATAGAAGAGAGCGGAATGCCAGGCTTATCCTTCGGGACCTTCAAATACCGCATGATGATTGCGGTGCTTTTATTTGCCGGTTTTCTGGTGTGTGACACAAACGGCAGCAAGATAGGCAATTATACCATGAATGATGTGCATGATATGATTGCAGCGGATATGTTTCATCTATATGAAGGTGACGGAAATGAGGCAATGGAGGGATTAGCCTCTTTGCTTGATTTTGGAGAGTAAATCCGATATACTAAGACGAAACGGCATATTTGTTCGTGTTACGCAATATCTGAGTGCGAACACAAATAATTTGTACGTTAAGAATGGAGACTAACATGAGAAAACTGGCGCTGAGCGACGATATACTAATGCAGGTGGAGAAACCGGCGCGTTATATTGGTAATGAAGTAAATTCCGTTGTTAAAGATAAAAATAAGATTGCTGTCCGTTTTGTGATGTGTTTTCCAGATGTGTATGAGATTGGCATGTCTCATTTAGGCATTCAGGTTTTATACAGCATGTTCAATGCATGGGATGATGTGTGGTGTGAACGGGTCTATTCCCCATGGACGGACTTAGACGCGCTGATGCGCAAGAACCACATTCCGCTTTTTGGATTAGAGTCTCAGGAACCTGTGAAGAATGCGGATTTTTTGGGTATCACACTCCAATACGAGATGTGCTATACCAATATTTTGCAGGTTATCGATCTGGCGCAGATCCCTCTTTTTGCCAAAGACAGAGGTGAAGATATGCCGATTGTGATCGGCGGCGGTCCCTGCAGCTATAATCCGGAACCGATTGCGGATTTTTTCGATTTGTTCTATATAGGAGAAGGCGAGACACAGTATCGTCCGCTCCTCGACTGGTATCTTGACAATAAGAAGCAGGGAGGATCAAGACTGGATTTCTTAAAGGGAGCAGTGAAGATCCCGGGTATCTATGTGCCGCAGTTCTATGAGGAAGTGTATAATGAGGACGGAACCATCAGAGAGCGGAGAAAACTATATGAGGAAGCGCCGGATAAAATTCTGAAAGAAATTGTGATGAACGTATCGGACTGTCATTATCCGATGAAACCGGTCGTACCTTTTATCAAAGTAACGCAGGATCGTGTCGTACTGGAAATTCAGCGGGGATGTATCAGAGGATGCCGCTTCTGTCAGGCAGGACAGCTTTACCGCCCGGTCAGGGAACGGGACGTGGACAAGCTGAAACAATATGCCGTAGAGATGCTTAAGAATACAGGACATGAAGAAATCTCCTTAAGTTCCCTGAGTTCCAGCGACTATTCAAAATTAAATGAGTTATTGGATTTTCTGATAGAAGAATGTGACCGGAAACATACGAATATATCCCTGCCGTCCCTTAGAATTGATGCGTTTTCGTTAGATGTGATGAGCAAGGTGCAGGATGTAAAGAAAAGCAGTCTTACCTTTGCGCCGGAAGCAGGCAGCCAGAGACTCCGGGATGTTATCAATAAAGGATTGACCGAAGAAGTCATTTTGAAAGGCGCAGCATTGGCTTTTCAAGGCGGATGGACACGGGTAAAGCTGTATTTTATGCTGGGACTTCCTACGGAGACAGAGGAAGACATTAAAGGAATCGGCGACCTGTCTAACAAGATTGCGGCAACCTTTTTTGATACGGTGCCGAAGGACAAGCGTGTAAACGGTAAAGTACAGATTGTTACGAGTACCTCTTTCTTTATTCCAAAGCCTTTTACCCCTTTCCAGTGGGCGCCCATGTGTACGAAAGAGCAGTTCCTTGACAAAGCATATCAGACGAAAAAAGGGATTATGGAGCAACTCAACCAAAAGAGCATTAAATACAACTGGCATGAGGCGGATGTGAGCGTACTGGAGGGCGTTTTTGCCAGAGGTGACCGAAAGGTGTCGCGTGTGCTCCTGGAAGCCTATAAACGAGGCTGTATGTTTGATTCCTGGAGCGAATACTTCCATAACGATGTGTGGCTGTCCTGTTTCGAGGACTGCGGGCTGGATATTGGGTTCTATACCACCAGGGAGCGCGCGGACAATGAAATCTTTCCATGGGATTTCTTAGACTGCGGCGTGACGAGAGAATTCCTGCTTCGTGAATGGAAAAAAGCGCAGACAGAAACCGTGTCACCCAACTGCAGGAGCCAGTGTCAGGGCTGCGGTGCGAAGAGATTCGGCGGTGGGGTGTGCTTCGAATAAGGAATGACAAGGGATGGCGTGTTCTTCCTGTGTGCCTGGGGAGAGGACTTGTTTGCTTTATGTATTTGTTGGGAAATTTAGGAATGTATGATGGATGGCTGCAAATGAGTGTTGGTTAGAATGTATGATGGTTGTGTAACTGATGGATAGGAAGGTTAGTGAGATACATGAAAATCAGAATTAAGTTTGCCAAATATGGTACGATGAAATTCATCGGACATTTGGATATGATGCGCTATTTTCAGAAGGCAATCAGACGTGCCGGGATAGATATTAAATATTCCGAAGGATTCAGCCCTCATCAGATTATGTCTTTTGCAGCGCCGCTGGGTGTTGGATTGGAAAGCTTTGGAGAATATCTGGATATAGAAGTGAATTCCATGACGACTGCGGATGAAATGAAAGCCGCGTTAAATCAGGCAATGGTGGAAGGTGTGGAGGTTCTTTCTGTGGGCGTTCTTCCGGATACGGTCAAAAATGCCAT
>CAZPSD010000107.1:0-346 GCA_964589055.1 uncultured Bacteroides sp. | reverse complement strand
TGGCGAGCGTGGCGGCGGCATCCTACCGTCTGCATAGTAAGGAAGGAGATTTCCACATTGCGGATTTGGAAGAAACCGTGAAAGCCTTCTATGCGCAGGAGACGATTCCCTATACCAAAGAGACGAAGAAAAGTGTGATTGAACTGGATTTAAAACAGGGCATCTATGAAATCGCAGCGGAAGAGTCCTCAATCCGTATGTTGGTAAATGCCAGCAGCAGCGGCAATATCAAGCCATCTATGGTATTTGAGAAACTCTGTGAGTTTGCAGGGGTGGAGATTCCTGCGTCGGCATATCAGGTGACAAGATTGGAAACTTATACGGATTTGGCGAAAGAAGAAGCGAA
>CAZPSD010000106.1:0-7695 GCA_964589055.1 uncultured Bacteroides sp. | reverse complement strand
ATTTTTACACAAACTTACGGGGAAATCAAGCCAATTTACATTTATGCTTCTTTTATCTATTTTTTACGGCGGCGCAGCCAAATGATGAATCCGGCTATCAGCGATCCAATCGGAAGCACAAAAATTGCTGCCACACCTACCAGATAAACTGCCCGCGCGCTAAAAGTCAAATTTTGCATTTCAAAGCTTTTAGCTGGGATCGCAACCGACTGTTCATGATCTGCCAGCGAACTGATCATACTGCTAAAAAGCTTGATATTATATCCGGGAACTATATCATCTGCAACAGTGGTAAACATACTTTCATTGGCAACGATCAGTGCCTGAGAGACTTCACCCTGCTCCGTAGTTTTCTCTGCTCTTAAACTGATCGTAAAAGGACCGTCAATGTCGTTTTCCGACTTAGTATAATTCTCCGCCTCATAGATATCCACCTTGCTGAAAGAACTTTCGCTTGTAGTAAGAAGAGGCGTATAGTAAACGCCCTCTGTCTCGTCATCATAGGACAATCCGCGGGAAAGCGGCGCAAAAACAGCTCCGTCCAAAACCCTCTGTGTCACTTCATCATAAGCGATTTCCGGGAAAAGATAATAAGGACTCTGATAATAATAATTCCGGTCTTGCTCGACAATCATACCCTCTACGACAGAGACACCGTAAAAGTTCAAAATACGCTCAAAGTTATCCATACTCTCTTCGGTAAAAGTAGGGAGCAGGAATGCATTACCGCCCTGTTCAAGGTATGCGATCACCTTATCCGCATCATCTGCAGAGAAATCGCTGGTAGGCGCATTGATGATAATGCCCTGCGCATCTGAAGGGATCTCATCCACTGAATACAGTGTCAGTTCCTCATACGCCACGTTCTCTTTGGTAAGGGCATTCAAAAAGGTATCCTCAAATTTCAGTTCTCCATGTCCTGCAATAATATAAAATTTAGGAATATCTTCTGTTGTCACATAAGAAATCGCCGATGCAAGCTGTCCCTCTCCGTCATAACCGGTAATCTCATAACTATAAGTAGTATAATTCAGTTCATAGGCGTAAATGGAATTGTAGTCCACAACAATACTGTTTGCCGGTCCGACTACGATCAAACTATTGTCTGTCGGTTCCTCACTTGTATAGTTATAATAAAATTTCGGATTTGCTACCGGACTGATATATTCTACCTGAATATGGTCAGACAAGCCCTCAAGCTGCGTCAGTGTCTTATCCAGATCTTCATCCTTGGAAGCTTCTTCCGTCAAAACATAGATGGTAATATCGTCGGTCAGATTCGATACCATTTCTTTTGTATCATCTGTCAGGGTATAAATCTTGTTTGCCGTCACATCGAAAGAGGTGTACTGATCCGGCACATAATTCAATCCAAGATTCACGGCAATCACAATCGCCGCCATAACAAGAATCGTTCCGACGCTGTATGCGCCAAGCTTAATGCCTTTACCTGACACACTGTATCTGCGTTTCTGAATAGACTGTGTTGTACAGAATAATACAAAGACAGTCAATGTAACATAATAAGCAACTGCTTCTATCTGGAAATAGCCTCCGGAAAGCATATCAAATCTGCTTACCATATCAAAGCAGTATAGGATTTTGGACAATATATCCGCAAACAACGTTGTGCCGGAGCTTGACAAAATATTGCAAATCCCTGACATAATATAACCTAAAAACAATACGACCAGTGTGAGAACGGCGGCAATCACAACACTCTCTGTCAGAGAAGAAAGAAATAATCCGATCGCCATGGCAAGACAACCATACAGAAAAAATCCCAATAAAGAAGAATAGGATATTCCCATTTGGAATTCGCCCGCCTGCATCAGGGCAAGAGGCGTCAAACCGATCAAAACCGTAGGGATTGCGAGCACCGTTACAAGTGCAAGATATTTTCCTATAACGATTTTACCTACAGACACCGGAGCTGTTAAAATCAACTGATCCGTCTTATATTTCCGATCCTCGGACAGACTGCGCATGGTCAGGATCGGAATCGTAATAATAAATAAAAATACGATGCTCTGCAGCACATAGGATATGGTCGGGTATCCCGCCAGCATGTTATAAACGGTAAAATAAATACCCATCATAAAGAGGGTTGCCGCCACAAACAACCAGCCGACAAAGGAATGAAAGAAGGATTTCAAGTCCCTTTTATAAATCGCTATCATCGTCTTCATCCTCCTTCCCGTCGTTTATATTATTTTCCTCATCTGTACAATCCGCAGTATCGCCGCTGCTCTCTGTTTCGTCAGATGCCTGCTCTTTTTCCGCTTCATTATACTCTGACACACCTGTATCATCTGTCTTTGCGTTTTCTTCCTCTTGTGTGCCAGTCAACTCTAAGAAAATATCTTCTAAAGATTTTTCCAGCCTGTTCATTGCCAAAATAGGCAGTCCTGCACCGGATAATGCCACAGACAATTCCTTACGGATGTCAACATTGTCTTTTGATATGATTCGTATCCTGATACTATTGGCTTCTTCCGCCTGCTCAAAGGTATAGGTATCTATCTGCTCCACCGCCTTAAGCACTTCTTCTGCCTGTACTGCATCTCCCAGCACGGTTACTTCCAGTTCCACCTTCACCTGCATCATCTTCTGTAATTCCTCCGGGGAACCGCTTGCCACAAGCTTTCCTTCGGAAATGATCATGATATGGTCGCATACTGCACTGACCTCAGACAGAATGTGAGAACTCAAAATTACCGTGTGTTCTTTTGCCAATCCTTTAATCAGATCACGCATCTCAATAATCTGCTTCGGGTCCAGTCCAACCATCGGCTCATCTAATATGATGATCTGCGGATACCCGATCAGTGCCTGTGCTAATCCGACACGCTGTTTATAACCTTTGGAAAGATTTTTGATCAAACGATTCGCCACATTATTTAGCTGAATCTTATCAACGATCTCCTCCACATGTTCTACTCTTTCTTTCTTCGATATCTTTTTAAGCTCCGCTGCGAACATCAGGTATTCCCACACCGTCATATCCGTATAAAGCGGTGGAACCTCGGGCAGATAACCGATACATTGCTTAGCTTTCATCGGCTCCTTTAAAATATCAAATCCGTTTATCATCACCGTACCGCTGCTCGCAGCGATATAACCGGTCATAATATTCATCGTAGTAGATTTACCGGCACCGTTTGGCCCTAAAAATCCATATATCTGTCCTTTTTCCACCGTGAATGATAAATGATCCACAGCCGTGTGATTTCCGTATCTTTTGACTAAGTTCTCCACTTGAATCACAGAAAACTCCTCCCTTCTATCTGACAAACACTCCTATCAATATACTGAATAAATGTGTCTCTATTCGTAACAAAATGTGAAAAAACTGTGTTCTTTCCTGAAATCTTTTTTAAACCTTAATGATTCTTTCCGCAGCAAACACACTGAAAAGATTATAACATATTATAATAGTAAAAACACCTGTAAAAATAGTGGACACACTAGGAAAGGTATCTTATGAAAGACTATATGATGTACAAGGAAACTCTTGCCAACTTTCCGCTTGCAATGGCTTATGTTCCCATGCAGCACTTTAATGGCATCTGCGATAATCTGGAAGAAGCCTTCCGTGACGGAACCGTTTTCCCCGAACTGAACAAACCGTTTACCGGAAGGAGGTGCTGCAAGAAATGATGAATATGCAGTTTGCCAATGAGCAGGAAAAAATGCTCCATGATATCAATGTTCTCTCTTTCGTAGTCGTAGAATTGACTTTATATCTGGATACTCACCCTAACGACCAAAATGCAATGGAATATTTTAACCATTATAATCGTATGACCAATCAGGCGAAAAAAGAATATTCCGCCAAATACGGTCCGCTGACAATCTCTTGTGCTGACACATCGGAATGCAGTGACTGGAAATGGGCGCTTGGTCCAATGCCTTGGGAAGGAGGATGTAACTAATGTGGAATTATGAAAAAAGATTGCAGTTCCCGGTCAATATTACAAGCCCGAATGCCAGGCTGGCACAGGCTATCATCAGTCAGTACGGCGGACCGGACGGGGAAATGGGCGCGTCCATGCGTTATCTTTCCCAAAGATATGCTTCTCCTTATCGGGAGGTTTCTGCTATCTTGACGGATATCGGCACGGAAGAACTGGCTCATTTGGAAATGGTGGCTACCATTGTCCATCAGTTAACTAAGGATTTATCTATGGAAGAGATCGAAGAATCCGGATTTGCAAATTATTATGTGGATCATACGGTAGGCATCTGGCCTCAGGCGGCAAGCGGATTTCCTTTTACCGGGGCACAGTTCCAGTCTACCGGAGATATTATTACGGATTTGATGGAGGATATGGCGGCAGATGCTACACTTTTGTAAGAACAACTAAAACTTCCAATGTATTATCATCGGCGGCAAATCCGCTCTGTGCACTTTATGATCACTTCGTCCGATTTCAATATAATCAATCAATGCATCAACAATGGCACGGTCAAGTTTCTCTACATTCCGGTATTTTTGCAAAATGGATTTTGTTGAATGTTCTTCATCCAGCTCCTGCATCAATATTTCCAGCTGCCGATTAAAAGCTGATAACTTGTCCTTATATTTTGCAATATCATCCTGAAACTCTTTTCTGAAATTCAAAAATTCCTGCTCTGTAATTATGTCTTTTGTTTTATCCAGATACAGATTTTTAATAGCATTTTCCAGTTCATCAACTTTCTTCTGGTAACCGGCAGCTTCTTTTTGCAATTTTTTCTTTTGCAATTCATGTCTTTTACAGATAGACAGATGCTCTTCAGCAGCTTCTTCATCAAAAAACTGACTGATAATATCATTTAGTTCATCAAGCACTGCTTTTTCAAGGAAACGTTGTGCTACAAAAGCTCCTTTGCACGTTTGATCGCTAAAGAACTGAGAAGTACAACTTAAATACTTAAAGCCTCTGTTTTTACGTGATCTAAGCGTATATCCACAATACATGCACTTTACTTTTCCTGCAAAAATACCGACTTCTCCGGTGCACATAGGTTTTGCTTTATCCTCCAGCATTTGTTGCACTTTCTCCCATAATGCCTTATCAATAATAGGGGTATGTGTACCTTCCACCCTGATCCACTGGTCTTTTGGAACCGGTTTACTGCTTTTGGATTTATAGGTTGGATTCTTATATTTTCCCTGCACCATATTGCCGATATACATTTCATTGCGAAGCATATCACTTATAGAATAATATTTCCACAAAGTACCATATTTAGTTGTCGTTCCTTTATAGCGAAGACCATGCTGCCGTTTATACTCGGTTGGATTCGGGATTCCCCGATCATTTAGATATCTGGCAATGTTGGTACGCCCCATGCCGGATGCATATAATTCAAAAACAAGCCTGACAACATCTGCTGCTTCCTCATCAACAATCAAATGCCCTTTCTGATCCGGATCTTTCTTATATCCGTAAAGGGCAAAGGAACCAATATGCAGCCCTTTCTTGCGATGATCTGTCAGGACTGTTTTAATATTATCAGACAGATCCTCAAGATACCACTCATTGACAAGACCATTAATCTGTCTTGCTTTCTTGTTCCCGGCAACTGAAGTGTCTGCATTATCGGCATATCCTACAAAACGAATGCCCCATTCAACAAATTGTCCATGTATGATTTTTTCAACCAGCTCAAGCTCTCTGGTAAATCTGGCTTGAGATTTACACAGCACAATATTGAACTTTCTGTCTTCAGCATCCCGCATTAATTGCCTAAATGCCGGTCTGTTCCTGTCAGAACCTTTATAGTCATCATCCGAATATATACTATAAATTTCCCAACCCTGGCTTAAAGCATAACTGATCAGCATACTTTTCTGATTCTGAATACTTTGACTGTCGTCAAATTCATTTTGTTTGTTTCTGTCTTCCTCGGATAAACGACTGTAAATTGCAACTATATTATTGTTCATCGACTCATACCTCAATGAAACAAACCAATATCTGGTTTACATTATAAACTATATTATATTGGTTTGCATATCTCTATCTATGTTTATCTTTATGCTGTTTTCCTTCTCGTTTATAACCTGAGTCCATAATCTGGTAAATGTCTCTCGCATTTTTGATTGATCAGAAATAAAAATATTCTTGCAGCTATTTTCCATTACAACATCCATACGCTATCCCTCCATGTCATATAATATGATTAATGACTTTGTCCTTATCACTACCGTAATCTTCTGGGAGTGATGGACATTCTAAGATGCCCATCAAATAAGGGAATTTAATGTCGTGGTATATCGAAGATCCACCACTCCCAAAAGACTAACTTTAAAAAAATGCCGGTGGCTGTTGGTCAGCTCCACAGGTTACCCTCACATATGCATTCCGCCATATATTACTCTACCTCTCCCATTTCTATGGGAAGCCTCCTCTGGGGTGTATCATTGTCACTGGCAAATGTATCATCGCTTAATTCCTCACCACGAAATCTAACACAGAACAGAAGTAACCGCTCCACCCTATAACTTTTTGATTAGACGTTTCAAAAGAGAGGGGTATCTTGGCGTTTCCACTGTGCAGCTCTTCATCTGCCAGACGTTACCGGACTTTATAACGCAAGTGCTGAATTCTTACACAGAATGTTCCTGCGGCGTATTTATAAAGGTACAATATATAGAAAAGCTTTTACAAGCTGCTTCTAACTACTTTTTATTAAAAATCTCGTTCTGCATTATGTTCCTTATGCCTGTCCGATCTGTCGGATGTTACAGCATCAATTTTCCGTTTGTGTTGTTCTAATCTATCCAAAACCGAAATTTTGTTATTGACATTTCCTTTTTGCAATGATATTTTTTTATTATAGCTGGACGCTATCAACGCCTGGGGTAATTGGAACCCTATGACACGGGATAGTATTTCAGCTTTTTTATTGTCAATAATATGTAATTGTTGTAATTCAATGTGTTTCTGCAGATATTCTTTCAAATTTGTCTTGCCATAAATGCTTTTTATAGCATTTACTTTGATTGCTTCTTTGCTCTCATTCAGTTTAATTGCAACTAAAATGTTGTTCCCGTTTTTATCACATGAATCAGCAATAAGCGCTATGGAACCTCTTTCCTTGTCTTGAATAAGAAAAATAGGCTTTTCAATTTGTTCAGGCAGTTTTTCTATAATATCTCTTGGCAACTCATGTGCGCTCCGGCTTCCAGTCTGTTTTCTCGTACATTTTGTCAGAATACTTTGCCGAATAGTCATCGGAAGTTTTTCAGCACCATATGCAACAAGTATATCCGGCGTTGTTCCTACATAAATTAATTCAAACGATTTTAGTCTATGTTTATAATATTTATCTATCTGTTCCAAATACGATTGTTTATCATTCATCTTTAGTCTTGTATCCATAATTTAGAGTATGTTTAATTACTCTGTGTCCACAATTGTTACAATAATTCACATTATCCTGTAGAAACGCTTTGCATTTAGGGCATAAATAATTTCCAGCCTCTTCAAGCATATAAATCGGTGTTTCGCGCGCTTTGAGATGTTCATTTTCTTCACGGAGATGTTCTGTTTCTGCTACAATCATTGCCTCGGTATCTACCTGATCAGACAGATCTGCCAATTTAAAATTATGTACAAGATCCTCTATTTTCATAATAAGTGTATCTATTATGTTCCATTCTTTAGCTATATTCATTTGTCTACTTCATCTTTCCTTCTTTTC
>CAZPSD010000105.1:0-7766 GCA_964589055.1 uncultured Bacteroides sp. | reverse complement strand
CCGGAGATTTCCGAGACACTTCTTGCGAAGCATTTCGAGGGACCTAAGATGTTCGTAGCAGCAGCAGAGGAATCCCAGAACGATCTGGTTCAGGGACGCGGCGATGCATACTGCGGTATGCTGAATGCAAGCTACAACTTAAAGCTGCGTAACGTAAGAGCATATATTCCCGAGTATCCGGTAGGAGATGCAGAGGACTGCGCAGATATGATCCACGAGTTCGTACCGATCGCCCGTGCTGTCGCAGCATTATCCGGCTTAAAGATTATTTCTTTCGGTCCAAGACCGCTTAACTTCCTGGCTTGTAACGCTCCCATTAAGCAGCTTTACAACTTAGGCGTAGAGATTGAAGAGAACTCTGAGCTTGACTTATTCGAAGCATTCAATAAACATGCAAACGATCCTCGTATCCCGGATGTTGTAAAGGATATGGAAGAAGAACTTGGCGAAGGCAACAATAAGCCTGCCATTCTGCCTAAGTTAGCACAGTATGAGCTGACACTTCTTGACTGGATCGAAGAGCATAAAGGATATCGTGAGTATGTAGCAATCGCCGGAAAATGCTGGCCGGCATTCCAGACACAGTTCGGTTTCGTACCTTGCTACGTAAACAGCCGTCTGACAGGAAGAGGCATTCCGGTATCCTGTGAGGTAGATATTTACGGATGCTTAAGCGAGTTTATCGGTGAGGCTGTCAGCGATGATATCGTAACATTGCTTGATATCAACAACTCCGTACCGAAGGATATGTACAAAGAATCTATCGAAGGCAAATTCGATTACAAGTTTACAGATACCTTTATGGGATTCCACTGTGGAAATACATGTTCCAAGAAGCTGTCGAAGTGCAGCATGGAATACCAGATGATTATGGCAAGAACACTTCCGGAAGAAGTAACACAGGGTACTTTGGAAGGTGACATTGTTCCAGGAGATATTACCTTCTATCGTCTGCAGAGTACCGCGGACAACATCTTACGCGCTTATGTGGCAGAAGGTGAAGTGCTTCCTGTAGCAACCAGATCCTTCGGCGGTATCGGCGTATTCGCTATCCATGAGATGGGCAGATTCTATCGTCACGTATTGATCGAGAAGAATTATCCTCATCACGGTGCGGTTGCATTCGGACATCACGGCAAAGCATTGTTTGAAGTATTCAAATATATCGGCGTGGATGTAAGCGAGATTGGTTATAACCAGCCTGAGAGCGTTCCGTATCCGACAGAAAATCCTTTTGCATAAGCTGTGAATCGGAATCAAAGAATACAGTTTATCATTGTTTGATTCATAAATGACTATAAAAACTCCTTGTATCGATTGTCAACCGGTACAAGGAGTTTTCTGAACTGTTACTGTATAAGTTGTTTATGCTCGGCATAGACAAACCAAGGAAATTCCAAAAGTTCTTACAGACCGCCGTCATTATGTTGTACTGTCAATTGTAGAATCAGCAGTATTTGTAGTGCTGTATGTACCGCTGCTGGTATAGTTCTTAGCGGTTACAGATTTTCCTTCATTGGCATAACGGTACATCTGGCTTGCTTTATAAGATACTTTATCTGCAAAGGAATTCGAACCATTGAACAGGGTTTTCATGGTAGATATGCTGCCTTCCTTAAAAGTATCCTCGTCCAGGGACAAGGTTCTGTCCGCATTCAGCGTGATGCCGATTTTAGCAAAAAGCTTGTAGTTGTTGTACATGGTATCATATAAATACTGTGCCTGCTTCTGTACAGAAGTATTTTCGCTGGAGGATCCGTTCTTAATCAGGCTGTTGTAGTTCTCAATAAACTCGGAAACAGCATCGTATGCTTCATCCAGATTATCTTCGCTGAATTCCATTGTACTTAATTTCTCAGCGGATTTGTATGCACTGCTGGCGGCAGATGCGGTAAGAGTATCTTTCACATTGCTGCCGGAACCCGTTTTCGCGGAAGAAGTATCTTCATCGCTGCCATCCTCGCTGGCAGCAAGCTTTGCATAGTATGCTTTCATCATCTTGCCGTAGCTGCCGTTTTTGATAGAAGCGTAATCAGCGAGCAAAGACGATGTATCCGTTCCGGAAGAAGAACCGGTGCCGCCCAATAAAGTTGAATAAGTATCCGCAAGACCTGAGTTTAATCCATTTAAACTAATTCCCATATTTCATCCCTCCATGTTGTTATAGTGATCAACATCCGTGTCTGTATTTTGATCGGTATGGATACTGCGCTCCGTTGTTTTGTTGTTTTCTTCTGTTGTGTTCTTTATGATGAAAAGACTGTGTAAATGAGAACGCATTTATCCTATATATATTATCTCGGTTTTTTTATAGATTTGTAAAGAGGGAAAATGTATTTTTTTCGTAAATTCATAACATTTTTTCTGACGTTCATGATTTGGTATCAAAAAAGGTCCGCCTGCAAGTATAAGGAGGTGCGGGCAGACCTTGAAAAAATCGTTATTCCAGTTTTAAATCGTCTTCTTTAATCCAGCCGATCTGACCTGACCTACCATATTGGCACAGCAGCCTGCCACAGCAGCGCCGCCGGCAAGCTAAGCAATCCGCAAAATTTATATTAAAATGTGACATACCCTGCATATACTTTAGTAATAAAAATATGCAGGGTATTATGATGGCCAAAAAGCATAAGCTATGGAATGAAAAAATCGAGTTAGCATTGGGGGAATTAGAAAGACAGGTATTTTCGGATAGGCGAGGCAAAGCCAAAGAGGAACAATGGCCAAAGCGTGAGCAGGTGGAAGCATGGGCTGCGGAAAGGGAGAGACAACGCGGATACGGACAATATTGCGGCGGAAGCTGCGAGGGGGTTAAAGTGCAGACGAAGGAAGAACGGAAGAAGGAAACCTTCGTGAGAAATGTGATTTTACAGACTGCAAAATCGGCGGCATTCGTGCTGGCGACGGTTGCCCTGATACAAGGGGCCGTAAAGGCGCTCCCGGATTCCATTACGGTCAGCAACACGGTAGGGGGCAGAGAACTGCCGATTTACTGCGTGGAGACTGATAAGAAACAGGTGGCGCTTAGTTTTGACGCGGCATGGGGAAACGAGGATACAGCTACGATTTTGGAGATTTTGAGAAAGCATAACGTTAAAGTGACGTTTTTTATGACCGGAGGATGGGTGGAAGCCTACCCGGATGACGTAAAAGCGATTCTGGCAGACGGTCATGATCTTGGAAACCACAGCGAGAACCATAAGAATATGTCACAGCTTTCTGACGAAGAGTGTGAGGAAGAATTGATGGCAGTACATAGGAAAGTGCAGGAGCTCACCGGATATGAGATGTTTCTGTTCCGCCCGCCTTACGGAGATTATGACAATGATGTCATAAAAGTGGCGAAATCCTGCGGCTATTATCCCATTCAATGGGACGTTGATTCTCTCGACTGGAAGGACTACGGTGTAGATTCCATTATACAGACCGTAACACAGCATAAACATCTGGGAAATGGAAGCATTATTTTATGCCATAACGGTGCCAAATACACAGCGGATGCGCTGGAAACCCTGATTACGACTTTGCAGGATCAAGGGTATGAGCTGGTGCCGATTTCCCGGTTGATCTATAAAGATAACTATCATTTGGATCATGAAGGGCGGCAAATCAGCAGTTAGAGGATATGTACAATAATGTGACAGGAGGCAGATAAATAGCAATCTGCCTCCCGGTTATTTGTCGTCCGGATGTATTTTTATTGAGATAATCTGGCTTTCATTTCTTCCAAATCTTGAATCAGTTCTTTGGAATATTGTTCCGCTTCCTGATACAAATGCTCTGCTTTGCTGTAATCTTCTGCAAACAGCGCCTTAATGATATCGGAACCATAATTGTGAAATTTCTTATGTTTGGCGCCGAGTCCGTTCCACAGATCAATGATTTCAGGGTAGCTCGGTGTGATGGAGTAGTAGAAATGACCAAAACCGCATTTGGAATCATCTAACTGTAAAGGAAGAATGGTGCGTTCCGTTACAATCTTTTTCAAGTTCATGAGCCATAGCTTATGCGCATTGACAGCTTTGTCCAAATAGCCTGTAAATTCTTTTTTATCAAGGGCATAGAAAGCATCCTGAGACATTTTACCCATCATTTTGGCGTTGCTGTCTAATACATGTTCAATATTTGCGACCGGTTCTACTGAATTCTTCACATGAGTTCCGAGTTCCTTCAATTTCTCCGTATCGTCAGACAGGATTCTGCATTCTTCCTGAATTTCATGGGACTGATTCTCCAATTCTGCCATGGAACTGCTGATTTCTTCACTGACGGAAGCAAGAGAACTGATATTATCTGTGATTTTGGCAACGTGCTTTTGGTTCTCATCGTTCAGCGCCCATACATGTCCGATTTTCTCGGTCATGGATTTCAGGGAATCTATTGTGCTGGCAACGCTGTCCACGCTTTTACGGGATGCTTTTTTAACGTCTTCTACGAAGCTTCCCATAGTTCCTGTCAATGTCTGTGTTTCGTCTGCCAACTTGCGGATCTCATCGGCAACAACCGCAAACCCCCGTCCTGCTTCGCCTGCTCTTGCAGCTTCTATGGATGCATTTAAGGAAAGGAGATTGGTCTGTGATGAAATGGAATTGATTCCTTCTATGACTTCATTCATGTGGTTAATGACCATTTCCAGTTGATCCATATCTTTCTGCATTTCTTCGGAAGCGGAGATGGTGCTTTCGGATAAACCTTTGATGTAGGTCAACTCGTCTTGACCCTCTTCAATCTTCTTGTAGACATTGCCGGATTCTTCGGATGCCGCAATAATCGTGTTGGTCAGTTCTTCGTGCTGATTGGAAATAGTGCTTGTCACGCCGGATGTCTCTTCGGAGGAAGAGTGAATCGCTTTGGTCGCCTCTGCCACACTTTTGGAGATGATTTCCAAATCTTCGGTGTAGTGATGAAGAGTCAGGTCTAAAGCGCTAATCTGCATAACGGCAGAGATGTTTTGCTCTAAAATCTTTTCGAATTGTGCTCTTCCGTTCTGGAGACGCTCATAAATTTCAGAAAGCGTCCGGTCAGAAAGACTGTAGTCAGCTTCTTGCAGTTGGGAAAGTGATGTGATAAGTTCTTTCGTTTGATTTTTCTTGTTTAACATATAGATACCTTCTCTCTTATTTAATAAGATTGTACTCCTTTTCAGGAATGGCTTCAAGCTAAAACGCAGACGGATTTGACTCAGGCAGCGAAGTCAAATAAGATGGGTGGCGGCAGTTGATGATATGCAGGCAGCTTATACTGGATGGAAGAGACGAAATGGAATATGACATGAAACGGGTAAAGTCGGTCATGAATGATTATAGAATTAAGAAAAAGGGGCGGTTGGTTTAATTGGCGCCAAATTTTACGTAATTCGTGAAATAAACGCATATAATATCGATTTTTCTATTATAATTATAATAAATTCAGGGTGCCGCGAGAGGATACCTAATGATCCTGTTACTCCATCGGCACAGATTTATAATAAAGCGGAAGAACCGTTGCGAATAGTATAAAAGCGCTGTTGTCCGGACCTTAATTACTGACTTGGCAGAAATAAAATGTTTAAAGTGTAAAGAGGGGAATGATACGGCAGCCGGTAGTGATCCGGCAATAGCGCAGCTATTCGCAGCGGTTTTTGTTTTGGGAAAATATATGGCATACACAAATAAAAAATGATAAAATAAAACAATAAAGATTTTCAACAGGGGAACAGAAATGATATTATGCATTGCAGACAGCACTCTTATCAATCTGCAGTTATGCGCCTTATGTGCTGATGAGTATTTTTGCGGGAGCCTTAAGCGACAGATGGAATAAGAAAAAGGTCATGCTGGTCTGCGATAGTTTTGCCGCATGCTGCAGCGTTGCGGTTTTAGTACTGTTAAAAGCAGATTTATTGATGCCGTGGCATTTGTGACTTTGTGTTTCTTTATCTCACTTCCTGCGGTTACGAAAGAACATACGGCAGAAAAAGAATCCATGTTGGAATCTGCTAAGGCAGGATTAGGTTACTTAAAAAAGAACAGGCTCATACTTTTGCTGATTCTGTTTTTAGCCGGAGTGAATCTGGTTGCGTCCGCGATCAGCCCGGTGTTTAAACTGTATCTAATCAAAGAATTTGACCGGCTTAAAGCAGAGGAAAGTAATCATGCCAAGATTGAGTGGGATGCGAAAAGATTTCTGGTATGGGAGATAATAAAATGAGAATTGAACATATAGCAATGTATGTAAAGGATCTGGAGAGTGCCAAGGTGTTCTTTAAAAAATATCTGGGCGCTAAGGCAAATGACGGATATCACAATGTCAAAACAGGCTTTCGATCCTATTTCCTGTCTTTCGATGACGGAGCCAGATTGGAGATTATGAACAAACCCGCGATGGCAGATGCGGAAAAGGGATTGCAGAGAACCGGCTATATTCATATTGCGTTTTCTGTGGGGAGCAAAGAAAAAGTAGACGAGATCACAGCATGTATGAAAGCTGACGGATATGAAGTAATCAGCGGTCCCAGAGTTACCGGAGACGGTTATTATGAGAGCTGTATTGTGGGCATTGAAAATAATCAGATAGAAATTACGGTATAGGATAGCAGGAAAACCTGAATCAGATATTTCAGTTTATAAAGACAGCAGTGCACTCATCGTTTTTTGGTCAAGAGACAAATCGCTTGCAGGGAAAATCCGCGATATCATAGGCTATAATAAAGAAATGGCAGAAATTATCATAGGACAAATAATAGGCAATCCCCTCTGGATATGGGAATTGTGAAAGTGATCAAATGTAATACAAAGGTTATGGCACGGTATACGGGAGCGACAGCCTGCCGCTCTAAAAGTGTTACGCTCTACACACCGGGGTTTGTCTATGAGTATGAAGGAACGGTCTAATCTGAAAATTATTTGCATAATACGGATTATTTGCATCATATATTAATTTTATTACAATTATCCCCTATATGTGGTAAAATAGAAGAAAATAGCTGCCCTTTTAATAGGATAGCAGCAGGTTCTTGTGACCGATAAGGAGGAATGACATATGGAGAATTATGTAATTACAATCGCACGAGGATTTGGCAGCGGCGGTAAAGCAATAGGTACAAAACTTGCGGAAGAACTGGGAATTCCCTGTTATGAACGGCAGTTAATTGATATGGCATCGGAATACAGCGGTATCAATAAGCAATTATTTGCGGAAGTGGATGAGAAGCTGCGTGGCAGTTATGCGATGAAGCATCTGATGAAGATTCCCTATACCTATGTGGTAGAGCCCAGTGATAAGGATTTCACCTCCGATATTAATTTATTTAATATTCAGTCTGAAATTATCAAGGAACTTGCTTCAACAGAATCTTTCGTTGTAATCGGAAAATGTGCGGACTATATTCTCAAAGATCTGCCAAATGTTATCAGCGTTTATGTGGAAGCCCCGGAAAAAGATTGTATTGCGACTGTCATGGACAGAATGCAGGTGTCTGAGAATAGAGCAAAGGAACTGATTCATAAGACAGATAAGTATCGTTCTGATTATTACAAGTACTATACCAGAGGAAAGAATTGGAAAGACCCGATAAATTACGATTTAACTTTAAACAGCTCCAAAGCAGGATGGGATAATTGCGTAACACTGATTAAAGATTATCTGAAAATCAAATTGGGATAATAGAAAGAAAATTTATAAATCCTTAAGAAAAAGTTGTATATGAAGGAAATTTACATAAGTTCCGCTGAATTTAAAATTTGGCGGAACTTTCTTATATTTCAGACTATAAGAAGAAAAATGAG
>CAZPSD010000104.1:0-7938 GCA_964589055.1 uncultured Bacteroides sp. | reverse complement strand
AAATCTTCCCAATCACATTCGCTGCCATCTGTTCGCAGACTTTCTGTGCATGACGTCCTTTCCTGTTTCGCACTCTGCCTGCAGCTTTATTTTACAATAAATTTCCCCTCTCTCCAACCGGACCACAGCAAGAAAGCATTGTTAATATCAGGAAAAAATCCGAAGTATCCGGCATCCTTTTTCGACGCTGAATCCTTCGGATTTATGTTTATATCCCGCGGAATGTAAAGGTAAATTCCAACGGCTCATTGACCGCAATATGATATTCAGGATGCACCGGAGCCCCCCAGCTGTCGTCTCCGCCTATACCCATCTGCTGTTTGGCTACGCGAACCACAGTATAATGTACCTCCGGAAGTTCATAAGGATGCTTCGCATTTTCTATCTCATGAGGCGTATAGGGAAGCGCCGAGAAATTCATATTTTCACCGGTAAATAATATGCCTCTGCCTTTTCTATCCATCACCTTTGCATAACGGACATCCGTCTTATTGCCGCACTCCTGCGGAACCATATATGCTGCCATATTATCCGCAACCTTATTACGGTATACCCCCAGCTTAGCGCCTTGTTTTCTATCCTCATAAGTTTCCTGCGGACCATTGCCATACCATTCGATCCGGTCATAGTCTGCGTCAAACTTAAACATAACTCCAAACTCCGGCATATCCGGCAGTCCCTCCACCGGTGTGTATGTGAGCTTGATCCGAACAGAACCGTCACCGTATACGCAATACTCCAGCTGGCATTCCGCCTTTGGGGTGGTTTGCAGATTATAAAAATATTTCACGCTGACATAATCCTTTTCTTCCCGCACAACCGGATTTTCATAATGCTCTATCGGCGCATCCGAACGTTTGCCTGCACCTTTAAAGGTCGAATACATACTGGCAAGCTTCCACTGTCCTTGATTTCCAACCATGTTATTACCCATGTCATTGTCAGTAGGGGCACGCCAGAAATTCGGCTTCGGGATTTCTTCTATCAGCTCCCTGTCTGCATAACGGTATGATACCAGTCCGCCGGAAAGTTCAGAGAAAAGCACATCGAAATCTTCTCCTCTGACACCGATATTGTCGTTGCCGCGAATAAGGGTATAAGGTCTTACTGCCGTCTCCGCGGGCTTTCGCACCACGGCAGCCACTGCCTGCCCGAATGCCACTTCATGTCCTCTCTTTGCCCAAAGCTCATCCTGCTTTAATCGGAATGATATTGTTACCGCATACTCCCCTTCATACTCCGGAATGGTAAAAGGCATCGGGAACATGCTTCTTGACTCGGGTGCTGCCGCAATCTTTTCAAGTTCCTTTTCCTCAATCAGTACACCGTCCCGCAGAAGCTGCGCTACGCACTGAAACGTATCGGTATTTACAAAAAGGTTTTTATTCCAGACTTCAAAATCCTTCTCCCGTACCGTCACGGTAATATTCTGATAATTGAACTTCACTGACGGCATCTTCGGGGAAGCATCGCGTAAACCGCCATAGGCAATCCCGTTACCGCTGAAATTATAATCCGTCGGTCTGTCACCGAAATCTCCGCCATATGCCTGAAACCATTTTCCATAACGGTCTTTTTTATAAATGGACTGGTCAATATAGTCCCAGATAAAACCGCCCTGATAGCCGGAATTTTCCCGATCGGCAAGCTCTGTATATTTATGCATCGCCCCGCAGGAATTTCCCATGGCATGTGTATATTCACAACAGACAAAAGGCTTCCCGCCGTCTGTCTTAAGATACTCTTCAATCTCCGCCGCTTTGGCATACATGCGGCTTTCCACATCAGAACTGTCATTGTATCTGCGGTCCTGGAAAACACCCTCATAATGAACCAGTCTGGTATCATCCAGCTGATGGAAAAGCCGGGACATCTCATATAAGGTCTCCCCGCCATAAGACTCATTGCCCAAAGACCACAGCAGGATCGCCGGATGGTTTTTGTCTCTCTGATAGCACGAATTAACGCGATCCAACATCATTTGTTTCCACTCCGGCTTATCATCCGGCAAAATAAAAGATTTATCCTTGGCGCCTTTTAAAAAGGCAGCCCACGTCCCATGTGTCTCAAGGTTATTTTCCGCAATCATATAAATTCCATAACGGTCACATAAGTCATATATTCTAACGTCATCAGGATAATGGCAGGTACGAATCGCATTGATATTGTTCTGTTTCATGGTCACAATATCTTTCTCCAATTCCTCACCCGATACATGACGTCCGGAAACAGAACTGAACTCATGACGGTTAACGCCCTTAAATACAATACGTTTCCCATTTAAGAGCATTCTCTTATTCTTTAATTCGAATTTACGGAAACCTACTGTCTGGGGAATAACTTCCGTCAGCTTTCCTGCTTTATCATAAACCTCAATCTCCATGGTATACAGATATGGACTTTCCGCACTCCATAGCTTTGGTTCGATAACCTCCCGCTGAATATCAAGCGTTTCAGAAGCTTCCTGCATGCATTCAAATACAATATCATCCTTATCCTTCAACGTAATTTTAATGCTGCCGTTTCCGGAAACCTTAAACTTTGCATCCAAAACCGCCTTATTGAAATCATTCCCTTCAAATAAGGTCTTAATGCAGATATCCTCCACATGAACAGCCGGTACCGTATACAAATACACGCTTCTGTAAAGACCGGAAAAGCGGAAAAAATCCTGATCTTCACACCAGCTTGAAGAAGTCCACTTAAATACCTGTACTGCCAGCTTATTGACGCCGCTGCGTACGTAGGGTGTCAGATCAAAATCGGAAGGGGTAAAGCTGTCCTCGCTGTAACCCACATAATTTCCATTCAGCCAAAGTGCCATGCCGCTCTCCGCCCCCTGAAAGGAAATACGGATTTTTTCTCCTTTCATGCTTTGCGGAAGTTCAAAACATTTCACATAGCTTGCCACCGGATTAAACCGTTCCGGAATCTGACCCGGCTCCAGTTCTTCTCTGCCGTCCCATGGATACTGTACATTCGCATACTGCGGTATATCGTATCCTTCCATCTGAATATGTGCCGGCACACGGATACTATCCCATCCGCCGCAGTCATATTCCGGCTTCTCAAATCCGGGAACCGCAGACTGATAATTTACCGCATAGGAGAACTTCCACACGCCATCCAGCGACATAACAAGTGAGCTGTTTTTAGAAAACAGCTCACTCTTATCCGCATAAGTTATGTGGGCAGAATGTGCATCAAGTACGTTCTCTTTAAAAAACTCAGGATCTTTTACTTTTGCATAATCAAATGTTGCCATAACTTATCCTCTTTCAACAATCATTACAAAGTAATTTTTGTTTATTTATTTTTATTTGATAACCATATTTATTTTACTGCACCGGTAATACCTTCTGCAAACTGTTTTTGCAAAACAAAGAAAATAATCATTGTCGGGCAGGAACAGAACAGTACCGCCATCATCAGCATACCGTAATCCACAGTATAACCTGCCGCCAAATTGGCAATCAGCATTGGCATCGTCTGTGCACGATTATCACTCATAACAACCTTCGGCCACATATATGCATTCCATGCATTCATAAATGTGATAACAGCAGCGGCAGCATATGTTGCCCTCATAACCGGCAGATACATTTTAAAGAATATCTTAAACTCGCTCAGACCGTCAATTCGCGCCGCCTCCATAATATCAATCGGGAAATTACGCGAATTCTGCCTAAACATCATAATCAAAAACGGTGTAGAAATCGAAGGCAGAATAAATGCCCATACTGTATTTAAAAGCTTCAACTTCGCTACCATCTTAAACAGCGGAATCATAGTTGCCACCTGCGGAACCATCATCGCCAACAACAGGACGGAAAATAAGCGGTCTTTATTACGGTCATGATACAATTCAAATCCGTAACCTGCAAGGGAACAGATAAAAAGTGCCGCAATCGTCTGCACGCCTGCATATAGGAAAGAGTTTTTGAGCGCTCCCCATAAGTTCTGCTGTGCAAGCAGGTTGTTAAAATTCTCAACCAGATGTGTACCAAATACAATCTTTCCTCTTGCAACTTCTACTGTCGTATTGGTTGCTGCCGTAACCATCCAATAGAACGGAAACACGGAGATCAAAGACACAATGATTAAAAATATATAAGTCGGAATCAGTCTTCTCTGGATATTGGAGTGTACCACTACTTTCTTATTCGTCACGCTTATCACCTACTTTCAAGTTAATTGCCGAAAGCACTGCAACCATAATAAATACAACGAAGGATAACGCAGATGCATATCCGAAGTTCGCCACAAAGTCACCAAAGGAATTCTGATAAATATAATGTGACATCGTGATCGTTGAGTTGGCAGGCCCGCCGCTGGTCAGGTTTACAGATTCGTCGAACAACTGCAATGTACCGTTTATGGACATGATCGCCGTCATGACAATCGTAGGTTTTAACAGCGGTACGGTAATGCGCCAAAACGTCTGCCATCCGTTTGCACCGTCTATCTTAGCTGCCTCGTATACGGAATACTCTATTCCCTGCAGACCGGCGAGATAAAATACCATATTATATCCCGTCCATCTCCAAATCAGCGCCACAATGATGACCATTCTTGCCGTACTTGTGGTTCCGATAAAATTGATATTATTTTCGATCAGCCCCAAATTCAACAGCACAGAGTTAATCAGACCATTGGTGGCAAACATAGACTTGAAAATTAAGGAATAGGATACAAGAGAAGTCGCACATGGAAGGAAGATACATGTACGGAACAACCCCTTAAACTTCAAGTCTTTATTGTTAAGAAGCTGAGCCAGCAGCATAGCCAGCACTAACATGATCGGTACCTGAATAATCAGATACAGAAAAGTATTTCCAACAGAACGAATAAATAATTTATCCTGAAACATTCGTGTGTAATTATATGTAACCGGATCAGACCACTGCATATTTGCACTGGAGCCTGTTTTCAAAGATATGATAAATGCCTGAATCATCGGCCAAAAACTCATAATTGCGATCAGCAAAGTCGCAGGCGCCAAATAAATCCACCCGGCTCTGTGCTGTTTTGCCAGCACTGTCGTATTCTTATTCTTCAATGATGTAGCCCCCTTGTGTAAACATATTCTGCATTTTGTTTACCTTCTATAGCAAACAAGGAATCGGAAAATCCGATTCCCCGTTAATTTATGATTATCTGATTATTACAATGAACCTTTAGTTACCCATTGCAAAGTTCAGATTATCCTCCGCTGCCTGCAGCTCGGCTGCAAGATCAGCTCCCTGAACCGCATTGATAATAGCCGCTGCCATATAAGTACGTGCTGTATAATGGAAATCACTCTGTTCAACTACCGGTACATTTGCACCCATTTCTACGATCTGGGAATAGATTGGTGTGTTATTAAAGTATTCAACGCCCTCATTGTATACATCGGACTGACCTGCGGAAATACAGCATGTAATAACACCGCCGTCACGAAGAGCTGCATCATATGTTACAGAGCTTCCGCCGAAAGTATAGGCAAGGAACTTCTTAGCCAGTTCAGGATTCTGGCAGTTAGCTGTAACATAAAGAGAAGAACCGCCGTTGGAAGCATATCCTTCGCCACCGTCAAGTGTAGGCATCGTTGTGATCTCCCACTTACCGCTATTCTCGGAAACCTGTTCGATGGTAGGAATAATCCAGTTACCGTTCATAACGCCTGCAACCATGTCGCCAATGATTGTCTGATCTGTGTAATCGGACCAGTCATTTGCAAGATAACATACATTCTTCTGAACCATCTCTACAACTTTCTCACATACACGAACCAGATCTTCGTTCTCTGTGATATAAGGCTTGCCATCCTTGAACTGGGAACCGCCCTCTGCCTGAAGCATCATGTAGATCAGATCGTTTCCGTCGCCATCCATGGAAAGAAGATACTTGCCTGTCTTGGCATATACTTCCTCACCGATCGCAATAAACTCATCCCATGAGATACCTGTCATATCATCAATCGTGTATCCGCATTCTTCCAGAACATCTACTCTGTATGCGAATACTACAGTACCGTTATCTACAGGGAATCCGTAGTGTACACCATCGATTGTGGAGTAGGATAATTTCTCAGCGCCGAAATCACTCCAGTCAACGTCTGCATCATTTACATCCTGCCATGCATCCGGATAATCACTGATATATTTCTGAATCCAGTGATCCTGGAAAAGCACGATATCCGGCAGCGTACTGTAGTCGCCCGAAGAGCCTGCCAGCGTGATGGCATCTTCAATATCGGAAGACTGGGACTGCTCAATAATTTCCAGTTCAAATGTGTCATCTACATTTGCCTTATAATCTTCAGCCGCTGCTTTCAGTGCCGGAATATTAAAGTTTGCATCCCATGCCGCTACGGTCAGCTTATTCTCGCCTGCTGCTGCAGCAGACATCTCTGCCGGAGCTTCCTCCTCAGCCGCATCCTCTGTAGTTGTTGTCTCTTCTGCAGTTGTTGCAGAAGCTGTTTCATCAGAGCCGGAACCGCATCCTGCAAGTGATAATACCATTGTGGATGCCAGTAAAGCTGCTAAAAACTTTCTTTTCATTTACATTTTCCTCCCTTTGATTTTTGTGCATTTTGTGCACAATTTTCTTTCTTCATTTTTAATCAGCCAAAAGATTTCGTCAATTTGTATAATTTTTTTCACTTTTTAGCTGTTTGCGTAAGCATTATAACTCATCGAAATTTTCGCATGTTGTTATCACAGACCAAAAAAGGTGCAAATTCAACCATGAATTTGCACCTTAAACGATTACGTGATCGTGTTTATCAGTTATCATATTACCAGCCTTTATAAGCCGAAATTTTAAAATTCAACAATTTCCCTTCATAATTTTCAGGATGTATTTTCCATTGATATGGAGTGATGCCGACTATTTTCTTAAAATTACGATTAAATGTTGACACTGACTGAAAACCGCATTTCTCTGCCACCAACTCCATGGAAACATCATGCTTTTTCATATATTCACAGGCGGCACGAACCCGCACCATGTTTAAATAATCTGATGGCGTCATATTCATGTTTTTCAAAAAAATACGCCTGAAATGTGTCTCCGACATATGGCTGACCGCGGCCAAGTCTCCTATTGCCAGATCCTCCTCAAAATGTCTGCTGATAAAATCTAACGCCTTTGCTATCTGTGTGATCCCGCCTGTCTGATTTCTAACTTTACTGGATGGTCTGCGATTCATTCTGGCAATATGCATAAACAGAGAGAGAAGCAATCCCCGGATCGTCTCAAGATAAAAGTCTTTCTTTTCCCGCATTTCATCTAAAATGTTCAGAATCAATCTTGCCATTTCCGGCTGCTTCGACGCATTCGTAAGGCACGCCCTGCTGTTAATCAGCTCTATAATATCCTCGGCAAAAATGGGATTGTCCCGATAAATTTCGTGCAGGAAATTCTCCACATCGATAAACAGGTATTCCCAGCGGCTCAGAGAACCATTCTCACTTTCAGTCGTATGGGGAAAGTTCTTCGGGATCACCGTAAACATATCCGGACCGTACCGATCTATCTGCTCATCCAGCACCAAATCGCCTGTCCCGTCGTAGCAAAAACCGATTTCCATATAATTATGAAAATGCAAAAATTCTACACCTTCTCCGTAAGGACGTATCCAATATTCTCCCAGAAGCGCCATAAGCGGCTGATTCTGAGGAATTTCATAATAGCGGAACTGTATCTGTTTTTTCTTTTTGCCGGCACTGCTCATCGTTTCTTCCCCCAACACTTTACCTGATTTCAAACTTATTCAGTTAAAAACCGTCAGAACTATACGAAACCGCTCTATTTAATATACAATTTTACTTCTTCGCGAGCTTCTGTCTATTATTTTATCACATCCCTATTTAAAAGTCATCTGCGCCTTCATTCTCACAGCTTTGAAAGGTAAATTCTTTTCTGTCTGCCGTTTTAGGTAAAAAACTGTTT
>CAZPSD010000103.1:0-8017 GCA_964589055.1 uncultured Bacteroides sp. | reverse complement strand
ATAGGTATGTTCCATCTAAAAAACTAATTATGATAAATTGTGGGAAAGCATTTCTGAAAAGGATTGTCAGAAATGCTTTTCTCATACACACGTTTTCAGATTAAGCCAGTTCCCTCGCATTATACCTCGCCACAACCGACTGGATACGTTCCGCCGGGTTTAGCAGATCACTGATGGAGGTATCGTGATTCAACGTGTCGATCAGATAGGCGATATATTTGCTCATATCACAGTTAATATACCATTTCCGGCTTAATAATTCCGGCGTCTGATAGATCAGATTTGTGGTCAGGATCCTGTCGATAATACCGTTTTCATAAGCTTTGTCAAAACCATCCAGACCTGCGGTAAAAAGACCGAAAGTGGCGAAGACGAAAATGCGGTTCGCTTTCCGTTCCTTTAGGGCAGCGGCAACTTCCAGCACACTGTCGCCGGAGGAGATCATATCATCGATGATGATCATATCTTTGCCTTCCACGCTGCTTCCCAGAAATTCATGGGCTACAATAGGGTTTTTGCCGTTTACGATCTTTGTATAGTCCCTGCGCTTATAAAACATACCCATATCCAAGCCCAGCACGTTTGCGGTATAGATGGCTCTGCTCATGCCGCCCTCGTCAGGGCTGATGACCATCATATGACGGCTGTCGATCTGCAAATCCTTCACATGATTGAGTAAGCCCTTAATAAACTGATAAGTAGGCTGTACGGTCTCGAATCCGTGCAAAGGAATGGCATTTTGTACACGAGGGTCATGAGCATCGAAAGTAATAATATTATCCACGCCCATATTAACCATTTCCTGAAGCGCCAGCGCGCAGTCCAGGGATTCTCTGGCGGTTCTCTTGTGCTGCCTGCTCTCATAGAGGAAAGGCATAATAACGGTAATGCGTCTTGCCTTGCCGCCCACGGCGGCGATAATACGCTTCAGGTCCTGATAGTGATCGTCGGGGGACATATGGTTTTCGTGCCCGCACAGAGAATAAGTCAGACTGTAGTTGGCTACATCCACTAAGATATATAAATCCGTACCGCGCACAGATTCTTTGATCACACCCTTTGCCTCGCCGGAGCCGAATCTCGGCACCTCTGCATTTAAGATGTAGGTATCCCGCTGATAGCCGGAGAAGGCAAGAGAGTCTTTGTGCTCACTCTCACGTTCCGTTCTCCATTTAACAAGATAGTAGTCTACTTTCTCTCCTAAAGATTTACAGCCTTCCAGTGGAATCATACCAAGGGAACCTACGGGTATGGTTTCCAGATTTCTCTTTTCTTCACGTTTGGTCATGAAAAGAATCCTCACTTTCTGTTCATCAGTCTCTTCCTGTACATACGGATATCCTGCCCGGATAATTTACATATTTCATAATTGCTTGTAATGCGGGAAAAGATACGGTCAGAGTATCGGTTCCGCAATTCTTCCAAAGATAAATTGGTAGAGATGACAGTAGCCTTTTTACCCATGTGACGTTCGTTTAGAAGGGCAAAGAGTTGAGAAGTAACAAACTGGTTCGTCAGTTCCGTGCCCAGATCATCAATAATAAGCAGATCACATTGATAGAGATCAGCATAGGCGCCGCGCAGTTCTTCTCTATTCTTATAATCAAAGGAATTCTTAGATAGTAAATCAAACAGGCCTGTTGCACTGAAATAGATCACGGAATGACCGCTTTCGATCAGTTCTTTGGCAACGCAGCCTGACAGAAATGATTTTCCAGTACCCACTGTACCATAAAAAAACAGATTGTGGTAGTCAGAATTGAAATTTTTGATAAAATTCCGGCAGGTTTTTACTGCGTTTTTAAAACGGGATAAATCTTCGCCTTCATAGTATTCGTAGGAGAGGGCTTTAAAATTCTCCGTGCGGAGCATTTCCCGGATATTGGACTGCTCGTAGAGAAGTGTGATCATAGCCTGCTTAAAACAATGGCATTTCTGTCCGTCAATATATCCGGTATCTTTACAGTCCGGACATTCGTAGACAGGCTCCAGATAATCGGCAGGAAGTCCGGCGTCTTCCAAAAGCTGCGCCTTGCGCCCGGATAATTCGGCAAGAATGTCGCGCAGATCTTCCATCGCGTCTTCGTCTCCCGCCAGCATTTTTTTGCCCTGGGCAACGGAGAGGGCGGCTACCGAGTCATCCAGATCCCGATATCCCGGAACATGATCGTACACATAAGAAAGCCTGCGTTCTGTCTCGCGGCGGTTGTGAAATTGTTTCATTTCGTACTGATGCAGAATCTGATCATATTGTGTGTTGGTAAGTGACATAATAAATCTCCGTTCCGAAGCGCTCTTCTTTCTATCATTCCGGCAGGCATGCTTAATTACTCAGCAGCTCCTGCTCCAATGCATCGAAATCGTAATTGTTCTGCTTAAACTGGTTAAATTTATTGCCGGAGACCGCCTTGGCGCTTTTGGCCTTGCGGTAATTGTCGTCTAAAGACTGGATATCGTTTTTGTGATGTACCCCGGCTTTATACCAACTGCTCAAAATACTGTCCGCATACTCGAAGCGATGCTTGTCCGTAGCCAGTACAGTGCGTTCACAGGCAGCGAAAATAATATCTGCAGTAAAACCGTACTCCTTGCTCCAGCGTGTGATGTAAGCAGCTTCTGTCTGGGTCGGAGCGCCGTTTTTGCCAAGCGCTTTCATAATTTCGTAGACAGATTTGTCATATTTGCCTGCGACGCGGGCAGCCTGTTTCGGGGTTGTGACGCCCTGCTGCGCCCAACTGATCGCTACCTTTTCTATGTACCGCAGATCCTTTTTGCCCCGGTCCACACAGTATTGGATCAGATAATCTATCAGATCTTCGGAAAAACCCAGCCTGTCCGAGATAAAGAGAAGCGTGCGGATCTCGTTAGGGCTTAATGTCTTCTTCAAATACTGCTCTGTGATAAAGAGAAGGCGGGAAGTCGCATCGTTAGACTTAAATGCCTTCAATTCATCCAAAGTGTAATTCGGTTTGGTGTAGAAGCCCTCTGCAGCGTTTTCTTCCATAGAATAATTGTTTTCCATAGGGGAAGCGGCAGTGTTAAGCTCCGTATTAAATTTAGAAGAAATCGGCACAACAGAAGCCGGAGCGGCCATAGCCTGCATGGATACGGACGGTACCGGTGCAATCTGCGGCATTGTCACAGCCGGAGCTGCGGTAAAGTACATCAAACGTATGCCGATGATATTTTTATTCTCATCATAATCTAATGTCAGGAGACGGTTCTTTTCCCAATATTTCAGGGCACGCACAACATCCTTCTCCGTATAGTTAAACTTGTCCGCAATATCGGATATGCTGGTAGAAAGCCTTGCGCTCATCATACGGATCAGGTAGAGATAAATTTTCAGCTGCGCGTCGTTTGCATCGCACATGAACTCATCGATAAAACGATTGGAAATCACTGTGGAATCCGTATAATTATCCTGATAAATTGTCAAATGACTCATTCAAACCACCCCATAATACGCATAAAACATATTTCGTCCCCTCAGGACGCATTGAGAATTATAGCATAGCGGTTTTTAAAAAGAAATAGGCAAACTGCCACAAAGCAAAAAGAACAAATGTTTCCGCTTCCGTAAAAAAGAATGTGGATAATGTGGATAGAAAAATAAAGCGCCATAAATACCCGTAATTCTTTCCACCAAAATATCCACAGAAAAAGATGGGATAATTCAGTTCTTTTCTGTGGATATTGTGAATAATTATTTTTGCAGCAGGTTTTCACCGATTTTTACAACATCGCCAGCCCCCATAGTTATCAACAAGTCATCCTTTGTGCAATTTTTTAATATAAAGTCCTGAATTTCCTCAAAGGACGGAAAGTAATAACACCGGTGCCCCAGTTTTTCAATTTCCGCCTGTAAGGTTTGGGAACTGATCCCAAGCGTATCCTTTTCCCTGGCGGCATAAATATCAGCCAGGATGACCTCGTCAGCCAGGGACAGCGACCTGGCAAAATCGCTCAGAAACGCCTTCGTGCGTGTATACGTATGCGGCTGGAATACACACCAGGTAGTCTTGTGCGGATAATTCCTGGCAGCGGTTAAGGTTGCGGAAATTTCCGTGGGATGATGGGCATAGTCATCTATAATGGTAAAACCGTTCACCTTGCCTTTGTATTCAAAGCGGCGGTCTGTACCGCCGAATGCAAGCAGCGCTTTGGCGGAAACCGCAGGCGCAATCCCCAGCGTGTCGGCTAATGCGACGGCGGCAATGGCGTTGTATACATTATGTTCTCCCGGTACCCGTAAAGTGTATGATTCTTTTTTGCCGCCTTTACGCATAAGATAAAAAGAAGGATATCCTGATGCGTCATAGGTAATCCGGGACGGACTGTAATCAAATACAGATGAGGAGCCATAAGTGATAACCCGGCAGGCAAGCCCGGCGGTAATCTCTTCACAGCGGTCAATATCACCGTTGATGATAAGCGTGCCGTCCGCCGGCAGAAGAAGGGCAAATTTGCGGAAAGAAGCACGGATATCATGGATATCTTTAAAGAAATCCAAATGGTCTTCTTCTATATTAAGTATCACGCCGATTTTAGGGAACAAACTTAAGAAACTGTTCGTATATTCACATGCCTCTGTGACAAAATGCTCGGAGGAGCCTACCCGGATGTTGCCGCCGATCGGTTTATAAATACCGCCGATGGACAAGGTGGGGTCATCCCCGTTTTCCAGAAGAATCCGGGCTGCCATGGAAGTGGTAGTTGTTTTGCCGTGGGTCCCGCTGATTGCAATGGGGATCTTATAATTTCTCATCATCTGCCCAAGGAGCTGCGCCCTGGTCAGAGTGGGGATGTTAAGCCTGCCTGCTGCGATCATCTCCGGGTTGTCGGGTTTAATGGCGCTGGTATATACCACCAGATCGATATCGGAAGTGAGATTTTCTTCGTGTTGTCCATAATATACGGCTGCGCCGGATTTCTCCAGTGCGCGGGTAAGATCGGAGGGCGCCCTGTCAGAGCCGGATATCCGAAAATTTTCTGTCAGAAGGATTTCGGCGAGACCGCTCATGCTGATACCGCCGATGCCAATAAAATATATATGAATCGGATTCTTAAAATTGATTTGGTACATGGATATCTCCCTGATTTCATTTTTTATTAGTATTATACTCATTAGTATTATACTCACTTCGCCTGAAAAAACCAATAGGAATTTATATTATATGGGTTTTGGCAATAATTTACAAAACTGATAATGAGGGATTTTTTCCCAAAAATACTTTATGACAAAAATGAACAAAGATGTTGAAAAGAAAAATAAAATATTGTATATTATTAACATATCAAAGGGAATAAAAAGTGAATATTTTTGTAAACAATATTCATTTTCCTGATGAATTGTGTTATAATTCTTAAATAATATAATCTTTTTAAATATTATATATTATATTTTAGGGAAATCAGAGGTGATAAGATGGTTAAAAAAGAAATGATTGCCATGCTGTTGGCAGGCGGTCAGGGAAGCAGATTAGGAGTGCTTACGTCAAAGGTTGCAAAGCCGGCAGTATCTTTTGGCAGTAAATATAGAATTATTGACTTCCCTCTCAGTAACTGTATCAATTCAGGCGTAGACACTGTAGGTGTGCTGACACAGTATCAGCCGCTTCGGTTAAATACACACATCGGTATTGGCATTCCGTGGGATCTTGACAGAAATATCGGCGGCGTGACGGTGCTTCCGCCTTATGAGAAGAGTGTAAACAGCGAATGGTATACAGGTACGGCAAACGCGATTTACCAGAACATCGATTATATGGAAAGCTTTAATCCCGATTATGTTTTGATCCTGTCGGGCGACCATATTTATAAGATGGACTATGAAGTGATGCTGGACTTCCATAAGCAGAATAATGCAGAGGTAACGATCGCTGTTATGCCTGTCCCGATGGAAGAAGCGAAACGTTTCGGCATCATGATCACAGACGCTAATCGCAAAATCACTGACTTTGAAGAAAAACCGGAGAATCCGAGAAGCAACCTTGCCTCCATGGGTATCTATATTTTCAGCTGGAAGACTTTGAAAGAGGCGCTGCTTGCCAACGCGGAGCAGCCGGGACTGGATTTTGGCAAACATATTATTCCATATTGCCATAAGAATGGGTCGCCTCTTTATGCATACGAGTTTAACGGTTATTGGAAAGATGTAGGAACATTGAATTCATATTGGGAAGCTAATATGGAATTGATCGATATTGTTCCTGAATTCAACTTATATGAAGAGTATTGGAAGATTTACACGAGAAGTGAGATCCTGCCGCCCCAGTATCTGTCATCAGGCAGCGTCGTGGAGAGAAGTATTATCGGCGAAGGCTCCGAGATATACGGCAAAGTATATAATTCCGTGATCGGCTGCGGCGTTACTGTCGGCGCCGATACGGTAATCAGGGATTCCATCATTATGAACGAGGCGCAGATCGGCGTCGGCTGCGAACTGCAGAAAGCGATCGTTGCCGAGAATGTTGTGATTGAGGATGACGTTAAGCTTGGCGTTGGTGAAGAAGCGGAGAATGAGACAGACCCTCATATTTATAATCACGGTATCGTGACAATAGGCGAGAAGAGCGTTATCCCGAAGGGAATTACCGTTGGAAAGAATTCGGTTGTGTTTGGCGAGACAAGTGCAGAGGATTATGAGAACGGAAATCTTCCAAGCGGTAAAACTTTGATTAAGGCAGGTGATAAGCAGTGAGAGCAATAGGAATCATATTAGCTGGCGGTAATAATCATAGGATTAAGGAATTGACGCAGAAACGTGCTGTCTGCGCAATGCCTATCGCAGGCAGTTACCGCAGTATCGATTTTGCACTGAGTAATATGTCTAACTCCCATATCAATAAGGTGGCTGTGTTTACGCAGTATAATGCAGGCAGCCTTAATGAACACTTAAGTTCCTCCAAGTGGTGGGATTTCGGCCGTAAGCAGGGAGGTTTGTTCGTTTTCACCCCCGCGGTAACGGCGGAGAGCAATGCGTGGTATCGCGGTACGGCGGATGCGATCGCACAGAATTTAACATTTTTGAAGAACTCTCATGAACCGTATGTGGTAATATCCTCCGGTGACTGTGTATATAAAATGGATTATAATAAGATTCTGGAGTATCATATTGAGAAGAAAGCGGATATTACGGTCGTATGCAAGGATATGCCTCCGGATATCAATGTAGACAGATTCGGTACCATCAAAATGAATGAAGAGAGCCGTATTGAGGAATTTGAGGAGAAGCCGGTTGTGGCTAAATCCAACACGATCTCCTGCGGTATCTATGTTGTCAGAAGACGTCAGTTGATTGAGGTGATTGAGAAATGTAAAGAGGAAGACCGTTACGATTTCGTTAAGGACATTTTAATCCGTTATAAAGATCAGAAGCGGATTTATGGTTACAAGATCAAAGAATATTGGAGCAATATTGCAACAGTACATGATTATTTTAAGACCAACATGGATTTTCTGCAGCCGGAAATAAGAGATTATTTCTTCAAACAGTATCCTGATATTTACTCTAAGGTGGATGATCTGCCGCCGGCTAAGTATAATGCGGGAGCCAGTATTAAGAACAGCCTGATCTCCAGTGGCTGTATTATAAACGGCACGGTAGAAGATTCCGTAATCTTCAAGAAGACATATATCGGTAACAACTGTTACATAAAGAATTCTATTATTCTGAATGATGTCTATATTGGGGATAATACACATATTGAGAATTGTATCGTAGAAAGCAGAGGCACCATTCGAACTAATTCGTATTATAAAGGGGACAATGGAATACAAATTGTCGTAGAACATAATGACAGATACGTAATTTAATAATATGGATATGACAAAAGGCGACTGCTATTAGGAGTATAATATTGTGTAAAGGGCATAAAGGTTTTTAACTAAATGTTTATTACAAGCTACGTGGCTTGATGAGTATGACTTGTGTGGAAAAGCTTGTGAAAACCGGCAGAAATCTGTTCGGTATCATATGATAAGGAGGCTGAGCTTCATGAGAATTACTGATGTC
>CAZPSD010000102.1:0-8430 GCA_964589055.1 uncultured Bacteroides sp. | reverse complement strand
AAATACCGACGTGCGACTTTCATATAATATCAGATGGTCAATTAGATGTCAACGGGTTTTTTTAATTTTTTTAAAAAAATTTCACAGAAATTTCACAGCACATAAATTCCCATATAATCCAACATTCTATAGAGCAGATAAGTAAGCGCGCAAGCCTCTGCCGCGCCCATTACCGCACCCATCATTTTATTCAGTCCGCCGATAACGGAAATATTACCCAAAGACAAAATGGGGCTGAAAATCAGGCTGCATATTTTAAAAGCAATTCCTAACAGGATCAAACCGATCACGCAGACCGTCAGCGTGCTCATCGCCTTGGCTATCAAACTGCTGATTGCAAAGAAAACAAGCACTACACATACTAATGATATGACGGCTGACAAAATATTGATAATTTCTTTCATGATTCCGTTGGAAAACCCTTTTTTAATTCTCCACACAAATAATAAAAATATAACCAATACAAAAATGAACTTTGTCATCAAAATCACAACTTTCCGATCTCTTATATTATCTTTTGTCTATGTCCCGTTATCAAACTCATTTTAACTCTATCGTATCAATAGAATCAGATGTCACTATCATATAACTATAGGAAGAATTAAGGGGGATCAACACCCGGGCTGACTTTTCAAAATTCCCGGCGTATTTCTGTATACCATTCGTATTATAAATACAACACTCCATTTCATTATAGATAATAATCTGGTCTTCATAGAAAAGAATATCCGAATACTCAATATTAAATTCAATTTGCTGTGCTAATTCTCCTGATTTATGATACACATCTAATCTATATCTGTTACTGCTTTCCGTACCGTTAAATACTACACCGACATATTCATTCCCGTAGTAGACGCTCTGAACATCGTCTCCAAACAAATTTTCCGCTATACTGACGGGTTTCTGCGAACCGCCGTAAAACATGATCCGGTCATCGGATACCGCAAAGACGGACTTGTTGTCCATAAATCTGGTAAAAGGCACTATCACGTTCAAATAATCGTAGCCGCTGACATAATTGTCCGTACTATTCTGCCCTACTGCCCCGAAATTATAAAATGCCACGCTGGACTTCATCTGCCCGCTGTCTACAAACAGATAAGACACACAGACTAACTCTCCGCTGGGTGACATAGAGACGCTAACCGGATATCCGCTTTCTTTCATCGTCGTTCTGAAATGTACCAATTCATTTCCCTGGGAATCATACAGATAAATCAATGTGACATCCGTATCATCCAGCACGGCAGCCACAACGCCGTTGGAAGCTACACAAAGATTTCTGATCGGTCTGGTGGTGGTAATATTCCCCAAAGAGCCTGTAGTGTCCATGACATAAATCGTTCTGCCGTTATAATCCCCGATAGCCGCCACATTCTGACAGATATCCACTATCGGATTCTGCATCTCAAAGGTCTGTTTCCATACGGCGTTTCCTTTCGTATCAATACATCCGGCGCCGTCCTTGCTGTAACTTAAAAGATGTCCGGCAAAAGGCAGAAGATGAGCATCCTGTGTAATATTGGTTTCCACGGAAGAGACCACTACACTTTCCGTATATACTTTGTTCTCCCATTGTATGAACAAAACTGCTGCGATTGCCGCCGCCAGAATAATCGCAAGTATCACACGATAAAAGATCGTAAACTTATGGCTTTTTATCTTCTCTCTATAGCTTACTCTCGGTATATCGTTTTCTCTCTTTTCTCTTTGTTTCAGGTAGTCTCTAACGTTTGCCATCCGTTGTTCCTCTGACTCATTACTTTTCTCTTCTTAATGCCAATATATATCATACCACACATTTTCTTATGGCAGTATTATTTTTTGACCATAGCGGATATTATCAGGGTCAGAAATTTGATTGAGTTCACAGATTTCTTTCACTTTTGAGATATCTCCATAAATTTCTTCGCTGATCGTGTAAAGGGTATCTCCCCGTTCTATTTCATAATATCTGGTTACGCTTCTTGACAACGCCTCTGTCCCCTGCGGTTCCTCTTCCTCAGAATCCGCTTCCGCCTGTGCCGGTTGCGCTGCGTCTTCTTTCGCCGTGCTCTCTTCCGCCTGTGCATGCTCCGCTTCTTCGGCGGTATCTTCATTGATTTCATCCGCCGCCGGTTTCAAAATCCCTTCCGCTTCTTTCTCCTCTTCCTGCTGCTGCGGCTCATTTGCTGCCGTTTCCCCGATTTCAATGAATGTCACATTCGCAATCTCTTCATCCATATTTTCCGGGGATATCTCTCTTTCTACAGTAAGCTCCTCCGGTGTTCCGTCTGCAGAAGCTGTCTCCTCCGCCTCCTGATTCTCTATCGCGGAAAAAACTTCCTGTGCCGATTGGTTCAACTGCTTCATTTTATCATAACTGTTGGTGGAATTGATGACAATGGCAATCAGTATCACAAAAATGATTCCAAGCTGCAACGACATGGTATTATGCAGATGTTTTCCGGGTATTTCCACAGTTTTTGCATTCTGCTTACCGGACGGTGTATACTCTGCCGTCCGGTTCTGCTGTTTCCTGTCAATCAGATAATTCTGCATCTCTTCATTTTTATAATAAAAAATATCATACCCCTTTACTTCATACAATCCGTCTTTTTCCCGTACCATGAATACAGGTCCGCCCTGCGTCAGACGGCACGCGATTTTATCCAGCAGATCATACTTATCAAAAATAGTAAGATGCTTGTCTCTTCCCGCTCCGTATATAATATACTCTTTTTCATTTTTCTCCCGGTAGCCGTAAAAAAATATTTCCGATAATTCCAATGTTCCGGTTTCATATTTTAAATAAGATATAACGTAATCTTCCACACAGATTTTGTATTTTTCTTCTTTTCCTCCTTTGTGAATGACAACCGATTCTGTTTTCATTTCATCCACTCCATTCCGAAGCAATTTATCGCCAGATTTGCCGACAGGCTGCATAGGGCTACTATAACATACCTCATCTAAGAAATATGGCAAAACCCGCGATAGCTTCGCTAAAAGATGGAACCAGAAGTAAGAAAAAGGATATGTCAGACATACCCTTTCCCAAACGCGCATATTACATTTTCACTTTTCTGTGTACATTTTACACAAACTGATATATTGTTTCAGATTCGTAATCCTTACCCGGGCCGAATATTGCCTGCGGGAAGTTCGGATGATGAATGTTGTCCGGATAATACTGGGTCTCTAAGCAGAAACCTTTGCGCGGGCCGTATGCAGCGTTACCTTTTCCGGTCTCTTCACCGATACAGTTACCGGCATAGAACTGCACGCCGGGAAGATTTGTAAACACCTTCATCTTTCTGCCGCTCTTAGGGTCTTCCGCAACGGCAATCTCCTTTAGACTGCCGTCAGCGCCATCGATCACAAAGTTATGATCATATCCCAAAGTCAGTTTCAACTGTTCAAAGTCTGCATTGATATCCTGTCCGATCGGTTTTGACTGTCTAAAGTCCATAGGTGTGCCTGCCACCGGCGCAATCTCGCCTGTGGGAATCGCTCCCGGCGCCACCGGAGTATAATGGCTTGCATGAATCTGTAAAAGATGGTCTTCAATCGTACCTGACCGGTGCCCTGACAGATTAAAATACGTATGGTTGGTCAGATTCACTATCGTATTGGCATCAGCAGACACGTGATAAGTAAGCTTTAACTCGTTATCCCCGGACAAGCTGTATGTCATGGTAATCTTCTTATTTCCCGGAAATCCCATTTCACCGTCACTGCCTTCCAGCGTAAGGGTCACACTATTGCCGCCCTCTACGGCATTCCACACACGCTTATGATATCCGTTTTCAATATGGCTATGTAAGTTATTCGGTCCGTCATTCACATCAATTTGATAGGTCTTGCCGTCAATCTCAAAGCTTGCTCCCGCAATCCGGTTAGCGCTTGGACCGATAGTCGCTCCGAAGAAGCTTCCGTTGCCATAATATCCCTCTAAATTATCAAAACCAAGCACTACATCCTCCGGCTTACCAGCCTTGTCAGGCACAAGCAGGCTGACTAGGACAGCACCGTAGTTGATAATCTTGGCCTGCATACCGTTTGCATTGCTGAGGGTGTATGCATACACATCTTTTCCGCATCTCGTTGTTCCGAACTTCTCTTTCATTACTCCCATGGCATATTCCTTCCTTTTCTTCTATATTTCTACTCTGCCTTCCAACGCCCGAAGCAGGGTTACTTCATCTATATACTCTAAATCGCCGCCTACCGGCACACCGCTGGCTATCCTCGTCACTTTGATCCCGGTAGGCTTGATCAGCTTGCTGATATACATGGCTGTGGTCTCGCCTTCCAAACTGGAGTTGGTTGCAATAATCACTTCTTTCACATCACCTTCCAGACGTTTCATCAACTCCTTGAGCTTAATATCCCCCGGTCCAATACCCAGCATAGGCGAAATAGCTCCATGCAGTACATGATAAACTCCCGTGTACTTCCCCGTTTTCTCGTAAGCCGCTAAGTCTCTTGTGTTTTCCACTACCATAATCGTACTGTGGTCTCTGTTGCGGTTCGCACAGACGGGACAAATATCCTGATCTGTCAGCGTATAACATTCCTGACAGTATCTCACGTTTTCCTTGGCGTCCACTATCGCCTGCGCCAGCTTCTCCACCCTCGCTTTGGGCATGTTAATCAGATGAAAAGCCAGTCTCTGAGCTGACTTAGAACCGATTCCGGGAAGTCCGGCAAGTTCCTCTATTAACTTGTTAATATGTCCGCTATATAAGTCCATTAGAACGGAAAGCCTCCGCCCAAACCTAAGCCGCCCGTCATCTTATTCATTACCTCGGCATTTGCCTCATCTGCCATACGAAGCGCCTCATTGGTTGCCGCCATGACAAGATCTTCCAACATTTCAATATCATCCGGATCAACGACTTCCTCGGACAGTTTGATCTTCGTCACTTCTTTTTTACCGGTCACAGTTGCCTCTACGGCTCCGCCGCCTGCCTTCGCCGTAAATTCTTTTACCTCCAGCTCTTTCTGGCTCTCTTCCATCTGACGCTGCATTCTCTGCGCCTGCTTCATCAGATTGTTCATATTGCCCGGCATACCACCGCCCGGGAATCCACCGCGTTTTGCCATGATTTCTTTCTCCCTTACTCTTCCTCTTCTATAATATCCATATGGATGACCTGCGTCAGATCCACATAATTCTGCGTAAAAGCTTCCCGCCCCTGCACACTCTGTATCGTCACGTCTATTTCTTTCCCGACAGTTTCCGACAGAATCCGTTCCAGAAGTTCTTTATGCCCCTCCTGCTTTAAGAAGTAATCCGAGGCAAGCCCGTCTTCCACTACCAGCATAAAGCGCCCGTCGCCGCTCAGACTCGGTTTCGCTTCCTTTAGATACTGCTTCATAGGCATGGAGGTCTGCGCCACAATGTTATGCCATTTTTCCACTACCGCCTGCACATCTTCCGGAATGGCTTTTGGCAGCGGCGGGCGCTCTTTCTTCAGAACCGGATCGCTGTCAGATGCGGCAGCACAGCCATTCTCGCCGGCATATCCTGCTGTGCCCAACGGCATCGCCGCCGCGCCGTTCTCAATCTTCTCCTCAACTGCCCTGACACGTTCCAAAACCGACTCATAGTCTTTCTCCATATCGGGCCTGCAAAGCTTGATCAATGCAATCTCGATCAGAATACGTTTCTGCGCCGCATACCTGATCTGTCCCGACAGCTCCGAAAAGATACGGATATAACGCATGATCGAATCCGGTTCTATCATCTGCGCTTCTTCTTTCAACCGAAGCAGATTATCGGAAGAAATATCGATAACATCTTCAATGTCGTCTGAGGATTTAATCAGCAGTAAATTGCGAAGATACCATGTGAAATCGGTCACGAACTGGGTAAGTTCCCTGCCCTGCATGATAATTTCCTCCAACAGAGCAATACATCCCGTCACATCCCGTTTAAGCACATGCCGAAGCAGCCTGCTGAATACTTCCGTATCCACCGCTCCCAGTACATTCAGCACTTTATCATAAGTCAGCTCCTGCCCGAAATGAAAGGCAATACACTGATCCAACAGACTTAAGGCGTCCCGCATGGAACCATCCGCCGTCTTCGCCACATAGCGAAGCGCTTTATCCTCCACTTGTATCTGCTCCGTATCCATAAGCTCCTGCAGCCTTGCCGTTATGGTATCAATCGTAATCCTGCGGAAATCATAGCGCTGACAGCGGGACAGGATCGTAATCGGTATTTTATGCACCTCTGTGGTTGCCAGAATAAAGATTACATATGACGGCGGTTCTTCCAATGTCTTAAGAAGTGCATTAAACGCTCCAATGGAAAGCATATGAACCTCATCTATAATATAAACCTTATATTTGCCCTCCGCCGGAGAATACGATACTTCATCCACAATTTCGCGGATGTTATCTACACCGTTGTTGGACGCCGCATCGATCTCAATCACGTTCATACTGGCGCCTGCCGCAATCGCTCTGCAGCTTGGGCATTCCCCGCACGGGCTGCCGTCCGCCGGATGCTCACAGTTTACTGCCCTGGCAAAAATCTTGGCAATGGTCGTTTTACCGGTTCCGCGGGTGCCGCAGAACAGATACGCATGACCGATACGGTCCGCCTTTATTTGATTTTTTAACGTAGTTACAATATGATCCTGCCCCTTCACATCCTCGAAACAGTCGGGGCGGAATTTACGATAAAGAGCGGTATATGACATTATTTGTCCTTACCTTTCTTTTTGTTATAAGCTTAATCACCAAAGCTGATACCAACCATCTTAGCTTCCTGAACGATCGTTGCATCCGGCGCCACCATCTTCAGCTTGCCTGCCACTTCTTCCAGCGGAACCCTTACGATCTCACGATTCTTATAGCCCACCATAAATCCATACTCGCCCTGTAAGATCAGCTTGCCTGCCTCGGCGCCGAGTCTGGTAGCAAATACACGGTCATACGGACACGGACTGCCGCCTCGCTGGGTATGTCCGGGCACGGTAACACGCACTTCCTTACCTGTCTTTTTCTGGATCTTTTCCGCGATCTCATAAGAAACAGAAGGATACGGATAATTTTTCATTTTCTCTTTATATTCTTTCTTGGAAAGCTTAGCGTCCTCCTTGGAAACAGCGCCCTCAGCTACTGCCATGATTGTAAACTTGGAGCCTCTTGCCGAGCGGTCGTCAATCGCCTTAACTACCTTATCAATATCGTATGGAATCTCCGGAATCAAAATAATGTCCGCTCCACCGGCAATACCTGCATTCAAGGTCAGCCATCCTACTTTATGTCCCATAACTTCTACAATAAAAATTCTGCCGTGGGAAGAAGCTGTCGTGTGAATACAGTCAATGCAATCCGTAGCAATATTCACCGCGCTCTGGAAACCGAAAGTCATGTCTGTTCCCCACAGATCATTATCAATCGTCTTCGGCAATGTGATCACGTTTAAACCTTCTTCACGAAGCAGATTCGCCGTCTTATGCGTACCGTTGCCTCCTAAGATAACCATGCAGTCCAGTTTCAGCTTATAGTAGTTCTGCTTCATGGCTTCCACTTTATCCAAACCGTTCTCATCCGGCTCTCTCATCAGTTTAAAAGGAGTTCTGGAGCTGCCAAGAATTGTACCGCCCTTTGTCAAAATACCGGAAAAATCCGCTCCGGTCAGCATACGGAAATCCCCATAGATAAATCCTTTGTACCCATCAAGGAAACCATATATTTCAACATCTTCCCCACTACAAGACAAACACTTTACAACACCGCGCATAGCCGCATTAAGCGCCTGACAATCTCCCCCACTGGTTAACATACCGATTCGTTTCATTTCGCATCCTCCTTTATACCTTCTGCTAAAGTTTGTCCCGTTTAACCGAAAGACAAATATATCGGTTTTATTATAGCTCATTTCTCTTCTTTTCTCAACTGCTTCTCTATCTTATTTCGTATCCGCAGTTCTTTGAAAAAGATCGTCAAAATATGCGTGCACTCTTCCTCCAATATACCCCGTGTCACCTGCACTTGATGATTAAACCCAGGCATCTCCAAAATATTTAAAACAGAGCCGCCGCATCCCGCTTTGGGATTCATGGTTCCCATCACTACTCTGGTAATACGCGCCTGCACGATGGCTCCGGCACACATCTGGCAAGGCTCCAGCGTCACATACAGCGTACAGTCTTCCAACCGCCAGTCTCCTATTTTCTTGCTCGCTTTGTTAATCGCGGTAATTTCGGCATGAGCGAGTGTGTTTTTGTCCGTGTTACGGCGGTTATAGCCGCGTCCGATGATGCGGTCCTGATATACAATCACACAACCGATCGGCACTTCCCCCAAATCCTGTGCCTTTTTCGCCTGCCTGATTGCTTCCTTCATATATTTCTCGTCCTGTGTCATATCCGCCCTCCATATCAGCGCAATTTCTTTGCAGTGACACTGCACCCGGCACCAGCC
>CAZPSD010000101.1:3849-8431 GCA_964589055.1 uncultured Bacteroides sp. | reverse complement strand
TAACATGATACAGGCAAACAATGTAACCTACAGGGTAGGCAAGAAAGCATTATTTGAGGACGTAAACATTAAATTTACGGAAGGAAACTGCTACGGCTTAATCGGTGCAAACGGCGCCGGTAAATCCACTTTTCTTAAGATTCTTTCCGGCACGCTGGAAACTACCAACGGTGATGTGACGATCACCCCCGGTCAGCGTCTCTCCGTCTTAGAACAGGACCACTTTAAATACGACGCTTATTCTGTCATGGACACCGTTATCATGGGTAACGAACGTCTCTATCAGATCATGAAGGAAAAAGATGCTATTTATGCAAAAGAAGACTTCTCTGACGAAGACGGCATCCGCGCCAGCGAGCTGGAAGCGGAATTTGCCGAGATGGACGGCTGGGATGCGGAGTCCAATGCCGCCATGCTTTTAAACGGTTTGGGAATCGATACCGATCTTCACTACAGTATGATGGCTGATTTAAACGGTAATGAGAAGGTTAAAATTCTGCTTGCCAAGGCATTATTCGGCAATCCGGATATTCTTCTTCTGGACGAGCCTACCAACCATTTGGATCTGGATGCCATCGCATGGCTTGAGGACTTCCTGATCGACTTTGACAATACCGTCATCGTGATCTCCCATGACCGTTACTTCTTAAATAAGGTATGCACCCATATCGCCGATATCGACTATGGTAAGATTCAGCTTTATGCCGGCAACTACGACTTCTGGTACGAATCCAGCCAGTTGATTATCAAACAGCGCAAGGAAGCGAACAAGAAGAAAGAAGAACAGATTAAAGAATTACAGGAATTTATCTCCCGTTTCTCCGCAAACGCAAGTAAATCCAAGCAGGCCACTTCCAGAAAGCGTGCTTTGGAAAAAATCGAACTGGATGACATCCGTCCCTCCAGCAGAAAATATCCTTATATCGATTTCAGACCGGAACGCGAGATCGGCAACGAAGTGCTGACCGTAGAAGGCATCAGCAAGACCATCAACGGCGAGAAGGTATTGGACAATATTTCTTTCATTGTGGGTCATGATGACAAAATCGCTTTCGTCGGCGGCAACGAGCTTGCCAAAACCACTTTGTTCAAGATCCTCACCGGGGAGATAGAACCGGACGAAGGCACATACAAATGGGGCGTTACTACCTCTCAGGCTTACTTCCCGAAGGACAACACCGCAGAATTTGACAACGATTACACGATCACCGAATGGCTGATGGGCTTCTCTCCGGTCAAAGATGTTACCTATGTCCGCGGCTTCCTCGGACGTATGCTGTTCGCCGGAGAAGACGGTGTGAAAAAGGTCAAAGTCTTATCCGGTGGCGAGAAAGTAAGATGCCTTCTTTCCAAGATGATGATCAGCGGCGCTAACTGCCTGCTGTTTGACGAGCCGACCAACCATCTGGATATGGAATCCATCACAGCATTAAATGAAGGCATGAAGAAATTCAAAGGCGTAGAGCTGTTCTCCTGCCATGACCATCAGGTAGTGCAGACCACCGCCAACCGTATCATGGAAATTCTGCCAAACGGCAGCCTGATCGATAAGATTACCACTTATGACGAGTACCTCGCAAGCGACGAAATGGCCAGAAAACGTACTGTTTACACAAGTACAGCCAAGGAAGAAGACGAGGATTAAGAAACAATACCATTATCATACAAACAGACATGTCTCCTGCAGGCATGTCTGTTTATTCGCTGAGAGACCTGTACAGTTTCCATGACTTAGGTACGGCTTTTGGTGAAATTCGCCCGGCTTGCTGACTGCGGAGCTTATTGCAGACTTCAAAGAAAGGAGCGGCTATGAATCAGGTAGACTTACACACCCACACAACCAAATCAGACGGCACCTTTACTCCCACAGCGTTAGTGGACTACGCCGTCCAAAAAGGACTTACGGCTGTCGCCATCACCGACCACGACACGACGGAGGGCTTGGATGAAGCGCTCTCCTATGCGGCATCTCTCCGCAAACAGGGCAAGCCTTCCATAGAAGTGATACCGGGAATTGAATTTTCCACTGAATATGAGGGCAAAGACGTGCATATCGTAGGGCTTTTCATTTCTTATGACTCCCCCTCTTTTCAAGCGCAGTTAAATGCCTTCGTAGATTCCCGTATCAACCGCAATATCAGGATGTGCGCCAAATTGCAGGAAGCTGATATAGACATTACCTATGGGAAACTACAGGCAGAAAATCCGGATGCCGTCATCACCAGAGCACACTACGCCGCCTACCTGCAGGCACACGGATACGTAAAAAGCAGGCAGGAAGCCTTCGACCGGTATCTGGGCGATCGCACCAAATATTTTATTCCCAGAGAAAAAGTAACGCCCGCACAGGCGGTACAGCTTATTTTAGAAGCAGGCGGCATTCCCATTCTGGCGCATCCGCCCCTCTACCATATGGGCAACGAAAGGCTTGAGAAATTAGTTTCTTTCCTAAAAGCTGCCGGACTCATGGGCATCGAGGCGGTCTACAGCGCCTATACAAATCAGGATGAACATGATATGCGCAGACTTGCTGACAAATACGACCTTCTCTTAAGCGGCGGTTCCGATTTCCACGGAGACAACAAACCCGGACTGGATCTGGCTGTGGGATACGGCAAGCTGTTTGTGCCGGAAAAAATGCTGGATGACATCAAGGCAGCGCGCCATACTCTGCCGCATCATTCTGACGGTTCCGGCGAACTTCAATGAAATATGACTGAAAGGAATCACCGATAACATGAAACTTTTATTTACCGATTTAGACGGAACACTCCTGAATAACGACAGCAAGGTTTCCGCAGCGACTAAGGTCTTCTTAGATGAATTTTTAGCTGCCGGGAATAAATTGATACTATCCTCCGGACGATCCATGACCAGTGTGCTTGAAGTCAAAAACGAGACAGGGCTTACCCAAAAAGGCATTTTTCTGATCTGCAGCAACGGCACTTTAGTGTACGACTGTGACAAGGAGCGTCCCATTCTGGAGAAAAGAATGCCCCGCGCTTATGTCCCATATTTACAGGAACAGGCACAGAAATACGGTATTCACATCCAAACTTATGAAAAAGATGCGATTGTCTCTCCCGCAGATGATGAAGAGCTCCGTTTTTACCGCATACGGATTCACCAGCCCTTAATTATTTCTCCTGTTTTGTCAGATGCGCTCACTGAGGACCCCTATAAAATGTTAGCCATCAGTTTAGATAACTTCGATAAATTAGAAGCTTTCCGCATAAGCATTTCAGACTGGGCAAAAAACAAAATCCAGACTATTTATTCCAATGACATGTATCTGGAACTTTTCGACCGGAATGCCGGCAAGGGCAATGCCGTGCGTTTCGTCTGCGACTATTTCGGTGTTCCGCTTGCTGACGCGTATGCTGCCGGAGATGCGGAGAATGATATCTCTATGATCGAAGCTGCCGGAACAGGTATCGCTATGGCAAACGCCACCGATAAAGTGAAACAATGTGCCGATGTCGTTACCGACCTGGACAATGACCATGACGGTCTTGCGGATATGATGAAAAAACTGCTCGCACAATAATGCGGGCAGCTTTTTATTTTACAATTTTGTCGTCAATTATCCCTCCACAATCAGGTATCTGCCGTCTCCGACCTCAAATACCTCATCTGCTTCCAGAATTCCTTTCTCATCGGCGCCTTCCGTGTCAACGCCCTCTTCTTCGAAGAATTCCCATACCTCTTTGACGGAATTGACTACCACAGCCATACACTCCTCCAAGAACTCTTCGGCCTCTTCCAAATTCTCCGCCACCTTCTCCGGATAAAGCTGCAACTGCTTGTCCAGAAAGCACTGTAATACTTTTTTATCAAACATTTCTTATTCCTCCATATCTGCCAGACTTCTATACCGCCATACACTTTAAAGGCAGCTCTGCCCCTTCAGCCAGACCAATCAGGAAATGAGTCCCCGCTTCTTCAACTCCTGGCACACCCTGCCCACCGGCAGACCTACCACATTATTATAGTCCCCGCAGATCCCCTGAATGTATGCGGCGCAAAGCCCCTGAATGGCATAAGCCCCCGCTTTGTCCATCGGCTCACCGCTGTCCACGTAACGCTTTATTTCCTCATCCGTCATAGAATACATGGTCACGTCCGTACATTCACTGAAAGTCACATACATGGCAGACATATCCTTATATTTCCATGCAAGGGTCACGCCCGTATACACCTGATGGCTGCCGCCCTGCAGGTTGTGCAGCATTCTTGCCGCGTCCTCTTTATCTTTAGGCTTTCCTAATATCCCGCCCCAGCAGGATACAACCGTATCCGCACCGATTACCACGAAATCCTCCCTGCCTTCCTCAGTCAGCTTTGCACACACATCCACAGCTTTCTGATAAGACAGTTCCTCCACCACGTCACCCGGCTCTGTTTTCGTAATCTTCTCTTCCACGCTGCTCGGCATCGTTTTAAAAGAAAGTCCCACCTGCTTAAGCAATTCCTTTCTTCTGGGCGATGCCGATGCTAAATATATCTTCATACTTTTATCCTTCCTGGCATTTCCTCTTCATACTGTCCCTGCTCAATCACAGTCTCCCCACACCCGCTCCGC
>CAZPSD010000101.1:0-3749 GCA_964589055.1 uncultured Bacteroides sp. | reverse complement strand
CTTTTCGCACTATTCATGATGCATTTCCGGAATAAATATCCTCTTATTGCCGATATCCGTCTCTGCTTTGGCTGCCGCTTTGGCTTCCTCACAGAACGCAAGCTGGGCATTGAAGATTTCTTTACCCCGTTTATCCACTTTCTCATAACTGCCGTCCGGCTGTAAGACAGACGCTTTCACCGTATCCTTAAGCTGGCAGTCCAAGATATGCTGCAGCTTCTCCTGCAGCGCAGGCTTCTCCACCGGGAACAAAATCTCCACACGACGGTCTAAATTACGCGGCATCCAGTCAGCGCTGGAGCAATAATACTCGGGCTTGCCGTCATTCTCAAAATAAAAGATTCTGGCATGTTCCAGATAATTTCCCACAATAGAGCGCACCGAAATATTATCGCTGACATCTGGTATTCCCACCTTCAGACAACAGATTCCCCTGACGATCAGATCGATCTTTACGCCCGCCGCACTGGCTTCATACAGCGCCATAATAATACTCTTATCACACAGCGAATTCATTTTGGCAACAATATGCGCCGGTCTGCCCTGCAGCGCATGTTCCTTTTCCCTGCCAATCAGGGTCAAAAACCTGTCCTTTAACCAAAGGGGAGCCAGGGAAAGACGGTTCCAGCTTCTCGGCTCCGAATAGCCGGAGAGCATGTTAAAGACCGCCGTGGCATCCTCTCCGATAACCTCAGAGCAGGTAAAAAGCCCCACATCGGTGTATAGCTTTGCCGTGGAATCATTATAGTTACCGGTTCCCAGATGTACATATCTGCGGATTCCGTTTTCTTCTTTTCTGACTACAAGCGTTATCTTGCTGTGTGTCTTTAAACCCACCAGACCATAGATTACGTGGCAGCCTGCTTTTTCCAGCTTCTTCGCCCAGACAATATTATTCTCCTCGTCAAAACGGGCTTTCAATTCTACCAGCACGGACACCTGCTTCCCGTTTTCCGCGGCCTGCTCTAAGGCGGCTATGATCGGCGAATTGCCGCTGACACGATACAGCGTCTGTTTGATTGCCAGCACGTTGGGATCTTTGGCAGCCTGTCTGATAAAGCGGATCACCGGTTCAAAGGTCTGATACGGATGATGCATCAAAATGTCACCTTCCCTGATCTTTTCAAACACATCCGCATCCTCCGGCAGCTCCGGTACGGGCTGGGGCTTTGAGTAACGGTTCTCCTTTAAATGGTCAAATTCCTCTAATCCGTACATTTTAATTAAAAATGTCAAATCAAGCGGTCCGATGATAGGATAGATATCTTCTTTCTGGATCGCCAACTCTTCCCGAAGCAGTTTTAAAAGCCTGCTATCGATTCCTTCTTCTACTTCCAGACGAATAATCTGTCCCCACTGCCGTTTCTTTAACTGCTTCTCAATCTCCTGTAACAGATCCTCCGCCTCTTCTTCTTCAATCGTCAGATCCGCATTACGCATAATACGAAACGGACATGTGCAGACTATATCATAGTTTAAGAACAGCTTATGAATATTACGCTCAATGACTTCCTCCAGAAGAATCACTTTTGTCTCTTCCTTAGAAGGAATCGATATGATACGCGGCAGTACGCTTGGCACCTGTACCGTGGCAAATTCCAATCCACCGTCTCCGTTCTTCTTGGTTACCAGAGCCCCCAGATTCAAGGATTTATTCCGGATCAAAGGAAACGGTCTGGAAGAATCAACCGCCATCGGCGTTAATACCGGATACACATTATCCGCAAAATAATGATCCACATAAATGCCATCCTCTTTGTTCAAATCCTCATGATGCTTGATAATATGCAGTCCCTGATCCAAAAGCCGGGGAATCAGGGAACGGTTGTAAACAACATACTGCTGCTCTACCAGTTTATGAGTCTCCTCATTGACCTTTGCAAGCTGCTCCGCCGCAGTCATGCCGGCGATATCTTTTTTCTTATAGCCGGCATTTACCATATCCTTAAGGGAAGCCACTCTGACCATGAAAAATTCATCCAGATTCGATGCCGTGATACTTAAAAATTTTAACCTTTCAAACAGCGGAAGCTGCTTATCTTTCGCCTCACTTAAAACCCGCTTATTAAAAAGCAGCCAGCTCAGTTCTCTGTTGGTATAATATGCGTTTTTGGAAAAATCTACTGTATCTGCCATATCGTATATGGTCTCCTTCTATCATTACTTCATTCTATACTGTACTGTCATCTGCGCTGCCTGATCACCGGCTTCACACTGTACACTTCTTCGAAAAACTCCGCCCGTTTGGTAAACAACCCTTTCTCCAAGGTGATATCTACAGAAGAATCCACCGTAATGATCAGCTGTTCCTCCTTCAGCGTGGTTTTCACATCCTTGAATTTCTGCTTGTGGCTTCTGTCCAGTCCGTTGGTTATCTTTAAGATCGCCGTCAGTTTGGCGATCGTCAGATATGCTTCTTTATCGATGGAACTGTTTTGGCTGATCACATCATAGTAATCAAAATCTATATGGTTATACTTTACCACATTTGCCACGATCTCGCGCTCTAAATGAGACAGACCGATGATCTCCGTAGACATGATAATATTGTAGGAACACTCTCCCAAATTCACCAGACTGATATATTTACCGCAGTCATGCAGCAATGTCGCAATCTGCAGCAGCAGTCGCTCCCTTTTGGACAGACCGTGCACTTTTCTCATGCTGTCATAGATCGTCAGCGCTATCTTCTCCAATGTTTCGCTTCTACGCCTGCTGCCCATATACCGTTTGCTGATATTCTTGGCGCAGGCTATAATATCCTGCTCAAAATCATGATCTTCCTTGATCATTCTATTCTTCTCGCCATACTCATATGCCATACCGTCGCACAAGGTAACTCCCGGCACCCAGATTAGCTTCGCATCCATCATTTGTGCGATCCGGTGAATCAATATACCCGAAATACACAGAAGGGGTACTTTTTCCTCCGGCATTCCCAGTCTCTTAGCTACATCCTGCAACGACATCTCACGAACCCGCTTCAGAAAATACTCCATAGCAGACGCATCAATACTCTCCTTCTCGAATCCCGTCACATTCTTGCCTACAACAGCGGAAATATAATCATCTACCACAATAATATTTTCAATCTCTCTGTCTTTCAAATACAGTTTCTTAAACACTGCCAGTTGGGAACTGATCATTTCATCCAAAATCGTCTCATACTGTCCGGAGCGGATATTCAGTCTCCCGATCTGGTCCTGCAGCCGGAGCACACCCAGTCTCATATTCTGTGTAGTTACCAGCGTATCCTCGTCAAAAAGGGACAACTGAATACTGCCGCCGCCGATATCCACGATCGCCGTTCCCTTTTCTATGATCCTGTTAAAATCTCCTTTGGAGGCAATGGATTTATAATCCAGAAAACGCTGTTCCGAATTGCTGAGTACCTCAATCCTGATTCCGGTCCGCTGGGCGATCTGATCCAATACAATCATAGTGTTCTCTGTCTCACGGATCGCACTGGTACCGTATGCTTTGTAATCATCCACCTGATAGCTGTTCATGATCTCTCTGTAATCCCTGAGTATCCTGCACAGTTCATCGACTCTCGCATAGCTGATTTTACCTGTGGCATAAGTGTCCGTACCCAGATCAATGCGCTGTCTGATATGATCAATCTCCTTGATGCCGTTCTTAGCAGAGATCTCAAATATTTTCATAGCAAGTTCATAAGAACCCACATCTATCGCTGCAAAAGTTTTCATTCCAAGCCTCCCTTGCCGAGTAGATAATCAATAAACTGC
>CAZPSD010000100.1:0-8499 GCA_964589055.1 uncultured Bacteroides sp. | reverse complement strand
GATAATTTCTTATTATCCTTGACTCCTATAATGTTGGATAATTTAGTATTATCCTTTGTCTCATTATACATTTTCGACTTTTGTAATTCAAGCAAAATGTACTACATAATAAAAAATAATGCATTGAAGATACCCCTCTACCAAAGAATATCCTTCTTCTTTTGCCTCATGAAGAATTCTGTCAATCAATAAATCCACTATTCCTTTTCCCCTGCTTCTAAGTGCAATCCCCAAGCAGTAAATAACTTTTTATTTCACCTTTTATATAAACTTACTGCACATCCACTCCATAAACTTTTCTTTTTCCTCAAACTGTGGAAAATGTGCTGACTTTTCAAATACAACGAACTCCTTTTCCGGCGCTTTTATTTCATCAAAAAATTTTTTCGCGATCCGTGTGGAGGTCATATGATCATACCTCCCCTGTAAGAAGTAGCATGGCATTGCAGTTCTCTGACCGCTTCCGCTGTCTCTCCCTCTGCCGTCCCATACAATCTCTGCGCTGTGGACAGTCCCTTAACAAACTTTACCGCATCGATGATGGAATACTCCGGTCTTAACAAAAGAGCCAACAGATAATCGCCATTATCGTTTATCTGTCTGGCGGCTCCTCCATATCTCCTGATATATGACCTTGGCACGGCGCCTTTCCCCGCTTCTATCTGATCCCGCATCCCCAGAAGAGCAGCGTAATCCTTTTGTCTGTGATTTTTCTTAGCTTTCTCCAGACAGTAAGCCAGTCCTTCCTTCTCACTGAGTGCTGTATACGCCATCTGCCCGATTCCCACATATGCCATGATCTTATCCGGAAAAACGGCGGCTGTTCGCAGCGCAATTTCTGTTCCGAAGGAATGACCTGCCAAGATAATTTTATCTTTCGCTAATTCTTTACATACATATGTAATAATACATTTCAGGTCTTCCATTAACTTCGGCACGGTAAGATCGGAATAATCTTCTTTCCGATGATACGACTTGCCGCTCCCTCGCTGATCATAATGAACAATCGTAAAATAGTTTTCAAGCCTCTTCTGATATTTCACCACATACGGAATCTCCGAACATCCGGGACCTCCGTGCACAAATAAAACCACCGGATTATTCCGGTTGGTTCCCCGTATCAAAAAGGAATGTTCTGTCCCGTTAATTTTCACATCACGGATTTCACTGATGGCGTTATCTCCCTTGATTTTCCATGTCCAGCTGATTGGTAATAACATTCATGTTCTCCTCTGAAAATAGTAATCTTTATGGTCTCTTTTTTACATTTTAAAAGATCTGTAACAGTTTTTCATATTCGCTGTTTGCCATAATTGCTTCATTATCTGTTTTACCTCCGACATTGCCCATCCGACAACCTCGTTTCCTGCATAGACAAGTCAGCCTTAGATAACACCGCACCTCAGCGTTCACTCATATATCGTTCTATTTCTTCCGCCGACAATCTGCGTACCTCGGTCTTGGGATATTCTTGATATTCTCCAATCGAAAATACAGGTGCCATCCTCTTACAAGCTTTATCTCTATTTTTCTTTAGATATAAATATAAAACCTCTTCGTCCTCAAAAATCTTATAAGAAACCCTGCCTTTTCCATTTTCTATCTCATAGATTCCACATGACTTTTTCACAGTATAATCAGCAGTCCGTAAATAAAGTTTGGCGATTTATTCTTCGCACATTTTTCTTTCACTCTTTCTTAGTCAAAGAATACATTTTCATATCCAGCACTTTACCGTTTTTGATTGCATTGTGCCATAAACTCCCCAATCCTCACCGCCAATTTCTCCGGTGCATCCACATTCACCTCATGACCTGCATTTTGAATCACGCATAATTGGACATAAGTCAGACAGCCTGCCAATCCCTTTGCCGCCTCCATATTAGCCTTATCTTTCTCTCCACAGACCACAAGAACCGGGCACTGGATTTTAGTTAAATCATCACTGAAATCCAATTCCAACATAGAATTAGTCAGCGCAATAAACTGCTGCTTTCCAAATCCCATCTGTCGAAACATGGATTGCGGCATGAACCGGAAAATAACATTCTGAAACGCCAATAACTTCTTAGGCATCCTATATTGTGCGCCGATCAAAACCATTGATTTTACCTTGTACGGATGCTCTATTCCATAGTGCAACGCCAAAATCCCGCCTAGCGACAACCCGCACAGCATAAGGGGCTCACAAAAGCTATCACAATACCCTGAAAATGCAGTATACAGATTTAGATAATTAACATCCTTATGATGCAACAGCTCAGATAGATTAGGGCAGACGCAGTTTTCCATATTTTCCTTCCGGTCAAATTGTTCCGATAGGTTTTCAATTGTTTTATCCCAACTTAACGGTGTCTGTCCTAAACCATGTACAAAGATATACTGCATGTTTTTTAATCTCCCTCCGTATCTTTTGGAAACACCACATATGACTTTCATTTAGCTGCTTGCTATTGGTACAAATTTAGCTTTTCCACTCACCACGTTTATCAACGAACATATCAACAACATCATACACATCTTTGCCGTCTGTCCGGTATGCATGGAATTGCCCTATTACCGTCTCACCGAGAAATAACTCATCAAAATTTCCTTAATATGGTTATACCGTCTCGCATAAGAGTTCTCCACCCGGATAATCTGCAGGTTATGGGCGCGGCAGATTTCATTTTTCTTTCTATCCCTGCCTTTCACTACTTCATCCTCAAAATGCTCCTTGCCATCCAGTTCAATCGCCAAAACCGGAATATCCTGCCTTCCTTGTCTCTCATATACCACGAAGTCAAACCGTCCGGAGTAAAACAAGTCATTATAACCGATATTTCCCTCAAACACCTGCGATATTGCCACTTCCTTCTGTATCGTAAACCGATTCTGGGACAGCCAGATATTCTCCAAAGCATGATTCAGATTGGCAAGAAAGGCTTCTTCTGTCGCCGTACTGAAAGGTTTCACGCCAAGTGCTCTGGAATTAGCTTTCTTTTGTGTTACATGCGCTTGTCCATTCTTTTTCACATAGTCTACCAGTTCAAACAGATCATCTTCCCCATCCTTTTGATGCAGTCTTGACAAATTCTTAGAATCTGCAAGCACAATCAGCTTATCACGCGCACGTGAAGTAGCGACATTAATCAACTCTTTATTATTCTTTAACCATGCATAGGTTCCGCACTTCGTCTGGTCAGTGATTGCTGTAGAAAACAACACCACATCCTTTTCGTCCCCCTGAAATGCGTGTACCGTACCGCAAGCCACATTCTGCAATCCGGCTTTCTGTACCGCTTCTTCTATCATGTTCTTTTGATTGACAAAAGGAGTAATGACACCAATACTCTTTTCCTTATTCATACAGGCGTATTCGATAATAGCCTCCACTTCTGCCGGTGCCGTATTCTTCATATCTATGTATGTATTCTTCACGTCCATATATACCAACGGTTGCGGTTCTTTACTGCAAGAGCAGATATTCAGTCTGGAGTTATAATATTTCTTATTGTTAAAGTCAATGATTCTCTTGTTGCAGCGATAATGATTATGTAAAAGCACTTCATCGCTGACCGCATCACAGGCCAGAAAGGTCTTATAAACAGAATTTCCCCGATAATCATATTCCTCCGTCACTTTATATTTTCTCCTAAGTTTTTGATTGACTGCCTCATCCAGCAGAATAACCGGATTTAACTGCTGAGGATCTCCCACCAGCATTAAATTCTCTCCCCTGATAATCGGTACCAGAGAGACTGCCGTATTGCACTGGCTTGCCTCATCCATAATCACCATATCAAACATCGGCTCCGGCTCTCCCAGCTTATGAGCGGATATACATGTGGTAATCATGATCGGAAAAATTTTCTGTAACTTCTTCACATTTGCCGTCTCGCTTAGATATTTAGAAAAGCTGGCCGCTTGTGTCTTTTCTTCCTCTTCAAAAATAATATATCGCAAGTCTTCATATTTGCTATCATCCAGTTTCTTGATATATCTTGCGGAAGTATAATAAAGATATTGATAAAGCTGCTCGAAATCAGAATCCAGCAATGCAAGTGCTTCCTTATCCGTGATTTCTCCCGCATCTTTGATTTTTTTTTCAACCTGACTTAACTGTCTTCCCTGCAAATCCGTCTGAAAGGGCAGCATTTCCATGGTGACATGCATTCGGTTCTGATATTCCATCATTCTTCTTAAGGTTTCACTGCGCTCCTTTAGATCCAATACTTCTTCATATTTTTTCAACAAATTTGATAATTGCTTCGCCCTTTCAATACGGTTGTCTTTTTTCTTATCCAAGGTCGACTCAAACACCGTGATACCTTTTACCTGCTCATAGATATCTTTTATATATTGAATGGCTTCTTTTACCTTATCCACATTACCCAAACGCAGCACCGGAAAAGGAATGGTTTTCCCATGATACTCCATCCCTGTCAGTTTCTCAAACACGCTGTTGATCGGATGATTATTATATGACGTAAACAGAACCATCCTTTCATTAAAGAAAGCCGTCACTATAGTATTAATAATTGTATTAGTTTTACCAGTACCGGGAGGTCCTTGAATATATGCTACAGGATATTTCATACCCGTGTTGATTGCCAGTAACTGATCCATGTTAATGTTTTGATTAATTAGGGTGATAGGATATTCTTTTCTCCGTATGGGACGGTCTAGCAAATCTCCGAAAAATGCCTTTATGGGAACGGTCTCCTTTTCCTCATGACACATAGTAATAATCGCCTGATATTCTTTGTGCAGATCCAGTACTACCTCCATACCAATCCCTATAATGTACGGCATATCATCTACGCCCATGACCTGTCGGGTATGTTTTGCTACGCAATCCTTTATCTTCTCTTGATTTGCTTCAAAATCTTTTAGCAATTCATATTCATCTGCATCCAGATATTTTCTGATATTCTCTTTGGTATCACCCATCATATATTCTGTACAAATACTGATTTCTGGCTCAGGGCACAATACTCTCCTTTTCACATCAAGCTGTAGTTTCCTGTAAGCAAGCGTATACAACCCTTTGCTGGTATGAATACTGAGCACATTCATGGCAAGTTGTTGAATTACCAGCTTTCCGTCTGTTCTTGGCTTTTCATCCATCTTATGCTGAAAATGTTTTACAATTTCCCGGAACTGTTCTGTACTGAGCTGATAAGTCTCTCCCTTAAAGCTATCCCTGTCTAAAAAATGCACCAATTCAAAATCCGAATAATAAGGAATGGTATCCATACGATTGCACATTTCCAGATAATTCAGAATCTTTAAGTTTGCCGTATTATCAAACAAAGTCTTATACTTATGGGGATTTAAATAGATGTCCTCTACCAGTTTCTGATTAACAGGCTGGTAAGACCCCTCCACGATTTGAGACGATAAAATAGAATCTATATAAATATAGTCATAGGAATCCGTTGTGTATTTACTCAAATGAAGACCATCCACCGACAGCGTGCGTTTTCTCACATTCAAGTCACGGATTCCTATCCAATATTTTGTCACTTGTTCATCTTTATTCCGATATTCAATCTTCAGCCATTTCCCTTCATGAATGGCTTTGAAAATATCATGATAAATGTTATTCATAGAATTCTGTACCCTCTTATCATATGTATAAATGTATTTACAGTCGTATCATGTGAAATCACCATTTCTGACGAATTGTTCAACGAAAAATGTAAGTTGCAACTCTATTATATTATTTTCTGCCATATTATCCAAGTAGAATTCTATGAATACGATTTTATCTAAACATTTTTTCAATCTTCTTTACATTCAGCATTATCCATATCATTACTTTTTCTCAATCATAAAAATCCTCTCCGCTCTGCTTCTTCCATAAGCTTCGGTTGTATCTTAGGATACGTCCAATCAACCGGCAATTTATCTGTGATGATTATTTTCTCAATTTCGCTATGCAGTTCGTTCTCAAAAAGTCTGATTTCCGCATAGTACAGCATACCGAAACTTTCCTCACCACCAAACGCGTCTTGGTTAATAACGGAATAGACGCAGATCGGCGTAATATCAAAGTCAACCGCACCCGTCTCCTCATACAACTCTCTCTTAGCGGTTTCCAAAATATCTTCTCCCGGCTCTCTGTGACCTCCGGGAATTTCCCATGTATCTCTTTCCTTATGCTTGCAGAAAACATATTTGTTTTGCGTTTTAGCTATGATAACCGCAAATTTCAGCAGATTATCGTCTGCCTTGTCATAAAAGTTTACTATCATTTTAATCTCCATTCCAAGACTTTCAATCATTTTCAAAGTGGAAATAAACTTTTCACTTCAGCCAATAAATACTTCATTGAAATAACCCACACTTTTCAATAACCCTCTTCGACTGCTCATTCGCAACGGAATGACTACACATCAAAAAATCATATCCCTCTTCTTCAAAACAAAACCAGATAACTCTTTTCACCGCTTCCGCTGTATCTCCCTCTGCCGTCCCATACAATCTCTGCGCTGTGGTCAGTCCCTTAACAAACTTTACCGCATCGATGATGGAATACTCCGGTCTTAACAAAAGAGCCAACAGATAATCGCCATTATCATTTATCTGTCTGGTCGCTCCTCCATATCTCCTGATATATGACCTTGGCACGACGCCTTGTCCCGCTTCTATCTGATCCCGCATCCCCAGAAGAGCAGCATAATCCTTTTGTCTGTGATTTTTCTTAGGATTGTTCCGGTTGGTTCCCCGTATCAAAAAGGAATGTTCTGTCCTCTCCCATCCTGTCTTGCATTATCATAAAGAAATTGTTTTTTGTTCTAACGCCAGACCAATCAACCGGTCCGCCTGATCTGCCATAAACAGGGGAATATTTAGCACATCATTATCCATCTTCAAATTATCCAGAGAGAATCGCACACGGAGCTTGATCTGATCCGGGAATAATTCCTTGAACTTTTTGAGACTTTTACTGGTGGTGTTAGTCTCAGACTTGACTTCTACAGGGAAAATATCATTCTCACGCTGAATGAGGAAATCCACTTCATAGGGTGGGTTGCTTTGGCTCCAATAACGGGGAACCACTTCAAACTGCGTGATTAATGTCTGAAGCACAAAGTTTTCAGTCAGCGCACCTTTGAATTCTGTAAACAGACGGTTCCCTTCACCAAATGCTGTAGGAGCCAGTTGTGCCAGACGGCGGAGCAGACCTACATCCACCAGGTATATCTTAAATGCAGAAAGGTCATCATAAGCAGCCACCGGCAGACCGGGAGCAGTGCTGCGGTAGATTTTATGCACCAATCTTGCATCTACCAGCCATTGCAAAGCGTCCTCGTATTCTCGTGCTCTTGCACCTTCCTTGACCACTTTGTAGATAAACTTTTTGTTTTCCCTTGCCAACTGGGATGGAACGGATTTCCAAATCATAGAGATCTTGGGGAACTCGCTAATGTTGGGATGCTTGGCAAAATCTCGTTCATAAGAACCTATAATTCCGGACAGGGCTTCCTGCATGGCAGACACATCTCGTGCCTCTGTCCACATCAAAACAGATTCCGGCATACCACCAGTTACATAATACATCTTCAATTTCTCACACAGAGGATTGAAGAAAGCATCGGGAAGCGGTTCAATGGTCTCCACACTTTCCAGATACTTTGCCAAATTCTCGTCGCCGTTGGCAATTAGGAATTCCGTAAAGGTCATGGGATCAATCTGCATGAAGTTAACCTTGCCCACCGGGAAAGCGGAAGGTTTCGCCAGTGCAATTCCCAGCAGAGAACCGGCGCAGGCAATATGATACTGCGGGGCATTCTCACAGAAATATTTCATAGAGTTAATGACTTTGGGACAGTCCTGCACCTCATCAAATATAATAAGCGTCTTTTCCGGCACAATCTTCTGACCGCTAGCCAGCATCAGGTTCTGCAGGATGCGGTCAACGTCTTTGGTAGTCTCAAAGAACTGCTTATATTCTTCGTTTTCATCGAAATTGAAATAGGCTGTATTTTCATAATAACGCCTTCCAAATTCCTTGAGGACCCATGTCTTGCCCACCTGACGCACGCCCTTTAAGATCAGCGGCTTGCGGTAAGGAGAATTCTTCCAATCCAGCAGTTTCGATAAAATCAATCGTTCCATAGGAACCCTCCCTCACACTTTTATTGGAGTTTCCGTGTTACATAATCACATTTTTATTATACGCTAAATTAACAAAAATTACATCCCTTATCACAAAATTATTACGGTTTTAGAGAACAGTAATCACATTTTTATGCCTATTGGTGGTTAGCAAGAGTGTTCTGCCTACAACAAACACGCTACATAATATGTCCTTACTCCTTAACAAAAACACTTCTGACGATGCTGCTGAACGTTTCCATCTTTTTTGCCTGAATCTTAAATTTTACCGTCTTAGTTCCACCGTAATTATTGATTCCTCTGATTTTTACGCTTGCCGTTCCCTTCTTAATGTTGTTCACGTAGCTGTCTTCCAAAATTTCATAGTCTACACCATAGGTCAGTTCCGTCTTT
>CAZPSD010000099.1:7117-8521 GCA_964589055.1 uncultured Bacteroides sp. | reverse complement strand
TCATAAATGTTGCAAAAGCATACTTTTCCAGATGGCGCATTGAGGAATATTTCCTCTGTAAAAAGCCGATCTTCCAATTTGAAAATTTCCGGGTTCGGAAACTTGCTGCCATTCTTTTGATTTCAAAAATGGGGCAGATTGGTACTGTAAGAGATTATATTCACTTTTGAATTACAGTTTGCGGAAACTCAAGCATCCTTAAATCATACACCGAAAAACAGATGGCTCTGTAAGTTCAATCGTAAACGGTAGAAAAGCAGGAATTTTCATCGCTGCTTTCTTTTTCCTTTCTTGCCAATAAAAATTATACACCAGCCTTAAATTTGTAAAAAGCATGAATGTCCGTTAAAAACACTCATGCTTTCATATCCGGTTATACCATTAACGGCGGCAGCCTTTAGAATACTTTCAGATATTTCTCATATTCATCATATGTAACCGTTACCCAGCCTTGTTCATAGTTAAAACCAATCTCCATTCCCTGAGGTGTATAGAATACAATCACGTCCGGAGAATTGAAATATTCTGTAATCTGCTGATCCGTCATCGCTGTCAGATAAGATATTTCTCCGTTCTGCTCGTCGCTTCTTGTTCTGAAATCTACGGAAAAATCATCGTCAATGGACAACATATCTTCATTATCAAGCAGCACTCCGTTTTCCATATCGATGTTGATACAGTACAGATATGCATGGTCATAGTAATCAAAATACACGGTTTCAGAGAATACAATACTAATCTTATCTTCATCCATATATGTGACATAACCGGATGAATAAGCGCTAAAGAAGCTGTCTTCATTCTTTTCTATGTATTCCTCATATTCTTCTTCAAAACAATCTGTGAAGAAAGAAATTTCACTTTGAATCTTTTCGTTCAGTTTCTCCAAATTCGGCACATTCTTTCCTTTGATGACCGGGTAAGAAACTGAGATCGATACATTTTCATAATCCGTATCATACTCATAATACTCAAAATCTATGGAATAGGACAGATCATAATCGATATCATTATGTAAGGTGTAATACTTATCATTGTCATAATCATAGTCATCATCGTAATTATAATCATAGTCATAGTCATCATCGTAATCATAATCATAATCGTAACTATAATCATCATCAAAATTATAATTACCCTGATTATAACCAGCTTTATGCTTCTGCTCGGACATGACGTCTACCACTTTGTATGCCAGCGCGCACACTGCTACCAAAAAAAGAACAATAATAACCACTATAATAGCAATGATCAAACCTGTATTGGACTTTTTCTGCGGCGTTGCGTAAGGACTATACTGATTATTATAATTAGCTCCGCCATACGGATTATTGTTCGGCTGACTGCCATACGGATTATTGTTCGGCTGACTGCCATACGGATTATTGTTCGGCTGTCCGCTGA
>CAZPSD010000099.1:0-7017 GCA_964589055.1 uncultured Bacteroides sp. | reverse complement strand
ACGGAGTGCCTCCATACGGGGCGCTGCCATATGGGTTACTATTCGGCTGACTGCCGTACGGATTATTATTCGGCTGGTTACCGTACGGATTATTGTTCGGCTGTCCGCTGAACGGAGTGCCTCCATACGGGGCGCTGCCATATGGGTTACTATTCGGCTGACTGCCATACGGATTGCTTCCATACAGATTACCATTTGACTGATTTCCGGAGAACAATCCCCGTGTATCAACAGTATTTACAGTTTCTGCGACATTTGCTGCACCTGCAGTCTCCGCAAATTTCCCCACAGGTATATCGGCTGACACATTATCTCCCGCCGGCTCATCGGATAAATCCTGTGTCTGATGGATGGCTTCACTGCTTTCGGACGCATAAGAGCCGGTAGTCTTACTCACTTCGTTATTCCCGCTGTTCACATTATCCCAATCATTTAAATTACTCATTCGTTCCCCTCCTTTTACCTGCTTCCTACTCTATGCAATATCCGGCAGTGTGCTACTTCTCTTTTTTGTTCAAATTCACATCTCTGTCATACTGCAAGATACATTTTCTCATCAGTGCAAGCGCTGCGGAAACCGTATTGTCTCGGATTTTGGCACGGTCACCACTGAAATGACATTCCTTTACGGTAATCTGCCCACACACATTGCACGCGATATATACAAGTCCGACCGGCTTTTTATCAGTTCCGCCATCGGGTCCCGCAATACCGGTTGTGGAAACACAGACATCTGTTTTTGCCAAAAATGCTGCCGCTTTTACCATCTCTCTTGCAATTTCTTCACTGACCGCTCCATACTTTAACAGCGTATTTTTCCTGATTCCCAGCAACTTTCGCTTTGATTTATTAGAATAGGTAACATATCCGGATTTGAATACCTCCGAAACGCCCGGCACGTTAATCAGTCTTGCAGCCAGCATGCCGCCCGAACAGGATTCTACCGTACTGACTGTCATACCATACGCAGTCAACAGGTCTACCACCGCCTTCTCTAAAGTTCCGCCTTCCTCTGTCGTGTAGATATAATCACCAAATCTGCTCTTTAATTCCTGAACTACCGGTTTCACCAGCTTTTTAGCAGCTTTCTCATCTTCCGCCTTGGCTGTTACACGCAGATGTACCTCGCCAATCTTAGCGTAGGTTGCAATGGTCGGATTGCTCTGCTTTTCAATCAGGTCAGCCACCATCGTCTCAACCTTGCTCTCGCCTACACCACACATTTTCACGGTCTTGGAATAGATCACACAGGACTGCAGACCGCTTAAATAGGGCATAACAGACGACTCAAACATAGGAATCAATTCTCCCGGCGGTCCCGGCATCAGTACCACATGCTTACCGCTCTCGGCCATAATAATACCCGGCGCTGTGCCATTTGGATTATCCAGCACAATACTTCCTTCCGGTACCATTGCCTGTTTCCAGTTATTGTTCGTAATTTCCAGACCTCTTTTTTCAAAATAATTCTGAATAGCCGTTTTAGTCTCTTCATGAAGATATAACGGCTTGCCAAGCACTTTGGCTGCCACTTCCTTGGTCAGATCATCCTGCGTAGGTCCCAGACCTCCGGACAGCAGAATAATATCCGCTCTGGATAAAGCAAGTCGAATCGTCTCTGAAAGCCTTTCCTCATTGTCTCCCACCACATCCTGATAGTAGCAGGACAACCCCAGTCCGGCACATTTTTCGGATAAATAAGCTGCATTGGTATTTACAATATTGCCCAATAATATTTCCGTTCCAACCGAAATCAATTCTACAACCATATGAACCATCCATTCCAACCGGTTTACCAGTCTATTTTGTGTCTTTCATAACATCCTTATTTTTCACTAAGTAATCTATTAAGGAAACTACCGTAAGCGCCAGCGCCACCCACATCACAATCGCTGTGAGAAGACTGATTGCCACAATGTCTGCAATCATCAGACAGATCATAATCATCTGGAAGGTTGTCTTAAATTTGCCCCAGTAGCTTGCCGCAATAACCACACCATTATCTGATGCAATCAATCTAAATCCGCTGATAATAAATTCTCTGGCAATAATAACAATTACAATCCACGCAGGAATCTTAGAGAGTGCCACCAGACAAATCAGCGCGGAACAAACCAGTAATTTGTCCGCCAGCGGATCCATAAACTTACCGAAATTTGTTACTAAATTATATTTTCTGGCAATCTTGCCATCCAAAAGATCTGTCAGGCTGGCAATGATAAAGATCGCCAGTGCAATCCACTTATCATATGCGGTGATATCCGCAAGCATAAACACCACAAAGAGAGGAATCAATATCACACGAAACATTGTCAATTTATTAGGTAGATTCATCTTCTAATTCTCCAATCAAATCATACTCATAAGAGCCGGTTATTTTCACTTTCACAAAATCTCCGGTCATCAATTCTCTACTTGTATTGATAAACAGGAAACCATCTACGTTAGGCGCATCTTTATAGGTTCTTGCCACATAAGCATTCTCATCGGCAACCTTGCCCTCGATCATGGCGGTTACGATACTGTCTTTCATGCCTTCCGCCGCCTCAAAAGCAATTTCCTGCTGCAGCTCCATCAATTCTGCCTGTCTGTTTTCCTTAATTTCTTCCGGTATCTGATCCGGCATATCTGCCGCCGGCGTATCTTCTTCCTGCGAGTAAGTAAAAACTCCCAATCTGTCAAACTCCATCTCATCCACAAACGCCATCAGTTCTTCGTGGTCTGCATCTGTTTCCCCCGGAAAACCTGTGATAAGTGTTGTTCTGAGACAAATGTCCGGAATCTCTGTCCGAAGTTTATTGACTATATTAGTCAATTCTTTTTTGCCGGTCTTACGGCCCATTCTCTTTAAAATCGTATCAGATGCATGCTGTATCGGCAGATCCAGATAATGACATATTTTCCTTTCTTCTTTGATTGTCTGAATCAGTGCATCATCAATCTCTTCCGGATAACAATACAAAACACGGATCCAGTAAATACCGTTAATCCTACAGAGCCTGCGAAGCAGTTCAGGCAGCATCTTCTGTCCGTAAAGATCCGTCCCGTAGAGTGTGGTTTCCTGCGCCACAAGGATCAGTTCCTTTACTCCCTGCTCTGCAAGTTTCCGCGCTTCTTTGACCAGACTTCCCATAGGTACGCTGCGGTAATTGCCCCGCACCTTCGGAATAATGCAATAGGTGCAATGTTTGTTACACCCTTCCGCAATTTTCAAATAAGCATAATGTCCCCCGGTGGTCACCACGCGCTCTACGCCGGTAAGCGGCTTTTCATCCAGGCTCTTGTAATGGTTTTCTTTCGTCCCTTGCAATACTTCTTCCAGTGTTTTTACCACTTCATCAATCGCCATAGTGCCGAGAATAGCATCCACTTCCTCGATCTCTGTCTGAATTTCCTCTTTGTATCGCTGTGCCAGACATCCCGCCACAATCAGTGCCTCGATTTGACCGCTTTTCTTTAACTCTGCCATCTCCAAAATGGTGTTAATACTTTCTTCCTTGGCATCATTGATAAAGCAACAGGTATTGACCACTACTGCATTCGCTTCCTTTTCATCATCAGTGAACTCATACCCGTTCTTTGCGAGAAGGCCGAGCATCATCTCGGAATCTACAAGATTCTTGTCGCACCCCAGGGATACAAACAATACTCTCTTTTTCATATATTATTACAATCTTTCTTTATCGTTCTCAAACAGATTACCGATTGGAATACTCCACTAATTTATTAAGAGTCTCCAGTGCTTTGCCGGAATCAATGGTCTCTGCTGCCAGCTTTATACCTTCTTCAACAGTTTCCGTCACTTTGCCCACATAGAGCGCCATGCCGGCATTGAGTAAAACAATATCACGCTTTGGACCTTTGTCTGCACCGCTTAGAATATCTTTCGTAATCTTGGCATTGGCTTCGCCGTCGCCGCCTTTAATATCTTCTTCCGCAGCGCGTTTGAATCCAAACTGTTCCGGTGTCACTGTATAGACAGTTACCACATTATCTTTAATTTCTGCTATCGTAGTCTCACATGTGGTAGAAATCTCGTCCATACCATTCGCGCCGGATACTACCATTCCTGTCTCTACGCCAAGATGCATCAGGGCATTTGCAATCGGTTCGCAGAGTTTCTGATCATAGACGCCGATTACCATACATTTGGCGCCGGAAGGATTAGCCATGGGACCCATAATATTAAAAATAGAGCGGATACCAATCTCATTTCTCACCTGACCTACGAATCTCAAAGACTGGTTAAAGGCAGGCGCAAACATAAAACCGATTCCTACTTCCTCTACACATTTTTCAACCACTTCAAGATCGGGTGTAATATTGACTCCCAACGCTTCTAACACGTCCCCGGCACCTGATTTGGAAGAGATTGCACGGTTACCGTGCTTTGCAATCGGAAGCCCTGCTGCAGCTGCCACAAAAGCAGATGTGGTGGAAATATTAAAGGTATAAGTGCAATCTCCGCCGGTACCTACAAAATCAGCATACATCGGCACATTCGGATTGATATGCGCCGCCTTTTCCTTAATCACGCTGGCACTGCCAATAATCTCATCAATAGTTTCCCCTTTCATACGAAGGGCTGTCAGATAAGCTGCAATCTGCGCCTGTGTCGCTTCACCGCTTAACATGATGTTCATAACTCTTGCCGCTTCTTCTACGGACAAATTTTTGCCTTCACTTACTGCTTTAATTGCGCTTTTCATTTCCTATACCATATCCTTTCCCATTTCTAATAAGATAATGCTTCTGCCTATTCTTCCGCCGGCTCTGCAGGCTCATCTTCTTCCGGCTCATCATTTAAGATTTTGATTTTCCCCTGGTTTAACTCATCCACAGCTACCGACAAAGCCTTCTTGCCTTTATCGTCCACTAACGCCTCATCACCGGCAATGATCTGCCTTGCTCTTTTAGCGGTAGCCATCACGATAGAATATCTGCTGTTTACTACCGGATCTTCTCCTTCTTCTACCTCACTGTTTACTACATTGATAAGTTCTGCATAAGATGGATGTAACATTATTTTTCTCCTTCCAATTCTTTTCTCATTTTCTCTATAAAATCCTTATTCCTTAACGGGGTATTATGAGCTGCTTTAATAATCGCATGAAGTTCTCTGACACAGGTTTCCAAATCATCATTCACAACGATATACTCGTATTCCTCTATGCTTTCCGCTTCTTCTCTGGCGCGATGCATCCGCTTATCAATCACATCCTGCGTCTCCGTGCCCCTGCCTTCCAGTCTGCGTCTAAGTTCCTCCGCGCCGGGCGGCATGACGAACAGCAAAAGCGCGTCAGGATACTGTTTCCTGACCTTAAGCGCCCCCTGAATCTCAATCTCTAAAATCACATCCTTACCATCGGCAAGCTGTTTCTCCACATACGCCCTCGGTGTTCCGTAATAGTTATCACAGTAACGGGCATATTCAATCAGTCCGTTTTCCGCAATTTTCTGCTTAAATTCTTCTTTCTTTAAGAAAAAGTATTCCCTGCCGTTTTCCTCACCCGGCCTGGGATCTCTGGTGGTTGCCGATATGGACAATGCATAATCGTCATACTCCTGCACCAGTTTCTTCATCAAAGTGCCTTTGCCTGCTCCCGAGAAACCGGAAACAACGATCAAAATACCCTTACGCATCTTCTGTCTCCCCGCCTTCTGTCTGTGCTCTGCCTGCTATGGTTTCCGGAAGAAGTGCTGACAGTACAATCTGGCTGTTCTCCATCACTAAGACCGCCTTCGTCTTACGTCCCTGTGTGGCGTCAATCGCCATCCCCGTCTCCTTCGCCTTCTGCACCATACGCTTAATAGGTGCAGAATCCGGACTGACAATAGCAATAATCTTCTCCGTATTTACCACATTACCAAATCCTATATGAATCAGTCTGCCCATGTTACTCTCCGTTACGCCGCATATGCGCTGTCAATGCTTCGTGAAGAATGCTTTCATCCCCTACTCAATATTCTGAATCTGCTCACGGACCTTCTCTATCTCCGTCTTAAGTTCAATGGCACGGTTGGAAATCTCCAGATCATTCGCCTTCGACAGAATCGTGTTCGCTTCCCGATTCATCTCCTGAGCGATAAAATCAAGCTTACGGCCGATGCTGCCGCCCTGTATCAGATTTTCTCTGGTTGTTTCAATATGGCTTCTGAGACGAACCAGTTCCTCGTCTACACATACTCTGTCTGCAAAAATTGTAACTTCCATTAAAAGCCTGTTCTCGTCTACCTTGGTATCCTCAATCAATTCTTTGACCTTATCTTCCAGCTTCTGCTTGTACTCTGCTATGATCTGCGGAGAGCGTTCTGTAATATAATCCACATGGGTAAGCATACCGTCCAGCTTCGCAGCCAAATCATTTTTCAGATTCTCGCCTTCTTTGATCCTGGTCTTTACAAATCCCTCTGCGGCCCCTTTGACTGCTTTATCCAAAAGCTGCCACAACTCCTCCTCGTCAATAGTCTGCTCTTCCATGGTAAGCACTTCCGGATATCTGGAAAGCGTTGATATGCGGATATCATTATCCAATGAAAAATCTTCCGCCATCTGTGTCAGATATTTCATGTATTCTGCAGCCAGCTCCTTATTGTACTTTACGCAAACATTGGATTCCGTAAGGTCTTCATACGTAATGAAAAGATCCACTTTTCCGCGCTGAATATAATTTTTCAGTTCGTTACGGATCGCCGCTTCAAAAAAGTTCAGTTTCTTTGGCATCTTGATGTTTACATCCAAATATCTGTGATTGACAGATTTCATTTCAACGGTAATCTTCCGTTCTCCCTCTGCCACTTCACATCTGCCGAAACCGGTCATGCTTTTTATCATAGTTGTATTCTTCTTTCCTCTATTGTAGGTGTACACGAATAGACCCACGCATACAAAATATATTATAAAATAATCATGGGGAGTAGTCAAGAAATGTATTACGCCGAATTAATCGTGGAAAAATAAAAAAAATAAAACAGGGAAATTACTTTACAACTCTCCGCTTTCCCGTACAGGAACCC
>CAZPSD010000098.1:0-8807 GCA_964589055.1 uncultured Bacteroides sp. | reverse complement strand
AATGTTCATGCGGAACGACACAGAACAGAAGTTCGCTGATTGCGGGAGCATGGATATCTATGATATACTTTATAAGTTGTATTGGCAATCGAGTAAGTGTTCTGATATGGAGAGCAGCATGATAGAGGGAATTGTTTTTTTTATAATTATCATATTTATATTGTGTATGCTCATATCGGTAATAGACTGTAACCGGTTTGTCACGGTGGAGTATGAGATTGTATCTGAGAAACTTACAAGACCCTGCAGGCTTGTTTTATTGTCAGATTTACATAATAAGTCTTTTGGCAAAGACAACGGGAAACTGACAGAGAAAATAGACAGTATATCTCCTGACGGGATTTTAGTGGCGGGAGATATGCTGACGGCGGCAAAGGGAAAAGATTTTACCCCGGCGCTTTCTTTGATGAAACGGCTGGCATCCAAGTATAAGATTTATTACGGTATGGGAAATCACGAATACCGTTTGAAATTATATCCGGATCAGTATGAAGGCATGTATGAGGGCTATAGGAAGGGACTTTCAGAGGCGGGAATTGCGCCTCTTGTGAATGAGAATACCTATTTGCCGGAGTATAATCTGTCTGTCTGCGGTGCGGAGATTGAACGACGCTATTATAAAAGATTTCGCAAGTATCCGATGGATGCCGGGTATCTTACGAGGCTTTTGGGGCAGCCCAGAAGTGATACCTGTCAGGTGTTGATCGCTCATAATCCGGATTATTTTGAAGAATATGCGGCATGGGGCGCAGATGTTGTGGTATCGGGACATGTTCATGGAGGAATCGTGAGACTGCCGGCGCTGGGCGGTGTACTGTCACCGAATCTGACGCTTTTTCCCAAATATGACGGCGGAAAATTTGAAGATAATCATGCCACAATGATAGTAAGCAGAGGACTTGGAACGCATACCGTTCCCTTGAGGATTTTTAATCCGGGAGAGTTGATCGTTATCAATTTAAAACCGGGTAAATAAGGAATTATGAGAAGCGGTTTGCTGTAGTGGGAATTTGTGCCTGGCAAAGCGGATACATGGCATATGCGAAAATGGCAGGCAGGAGGAAAGGACAAGCTGTTATGGCGATTCCTGTAAAGTTGGAGGTGTTTGAAGGTCCGCTGGATCTGCTTTTACACCTGATCGATAAAAACAAAGTGGATATTTATGACATTCCGATTGTAGAGATCACGGAACAGTATCTGGATTACATCAGACAGCTGGAAACAGAGGATATGAACGTGATGAGTGAATTTCTCGTCATGGCGGCAACGTTGATCGATATTAAATGCAGGATGCTTCTGCCCAAGGAAGTCAATGAGGAGGGCGAAGAGGAAGATCCGAGAGCGGAACTGGTGGAGAAACTGTTAGAATATAAGATGTGCAAATACATGTCTTATGAACTTAAAGACCGCATGGTGGATGCCCAGAGAAATCTGTATAAGAAGCCCACGCTGCCGAAGGAAGTGGAAAACTACAGACAGCCGGTAGATTATGAAGAGCTGATCGGGGATATGACCCTGCAGAGGCTTCACGAGATTTTCAGACAGATGATGAAGCGGCAGGAAGATAAGATCGATCCGGTCAGAAGCACTTTCGGCCAGATTGAAAAAGATGAAATTGACATGGATCTAAAGACCACATTTGTGGAGGCTTATGTACGCAGCCATAAAACGTTCAGTTTCAGGAAACTGTTGGAGAAGCAGAACAGCAAGATGGAAGTAATCGTCACGTTTCTGGTCATTCTGGAAATGATCAAGACGGGCAGAATCAGTATCGATCAGGAAGATACTTTTTCAGATATCATCATTACGGCGAAAGATGTGCCGGACGATGCGCCGACGAAGCTTACATCCCTGGGATAGTGCGAAGGAAGACACTAAGTTCGAAAAGACCTCGCTAAGTGTTTTCGGGCTTCGCACGGAAGAATGCCAAAACAGGCATTCTTCTACAAACTTGCAGGTTGGGAGAAAGGCATGGTATAAGTATGGATAAGAATAAAGCAAAGGCGGTATTGGAAGCAATTCTGTTTACAATGGGCGATTCCGTAGAGATTGACAGGCTTGCCAGTGTGATAGAAGAAGATAAGAAAACAACCAGAGATCTTTTGGAGGAGATGGCGCAGGATTACCGGAAGGAAGACAGAGGGATCGGTCTTACCACGTTGGAGGATGCGGTGCAGTTATGTACGAAAGGTGAACTGTATGAATATTTGATCAAAATTGCCAAAACACCCAAAAGATTCGTCCTGACAGACGCTCTTTTAGAGACGCTGTCCATCATTGCCTACAAACAGCCCGTCACAAGACTGGAAATTGAGCGGATCAGGGGTGTCAGCTGCGATCATGCAGTCAACAAGCTTTTAGAATTTGATCTGATCACGGAGGTGGGCAGAAAGGATGCGCCGGGACGTCCTTTGCTGTTCGGAACTACGGAACAATTTTTGAGAAGCTTCGGTGTAAAGAGTTTGGAGGAACTGCCGGAGTTAAATGCTGTGCAGATTGAGGAATTTAAGCAGCAGGCAGAAGCGGAAGTACAGATGCAGCTGGATATTTAACTGCAGCGGAGGCGGTTGCCTGCCGGTAATTGAACGCGGAAAGTGTTCATGTGTATCAAAAGAATGCATATATATTAACGAGGATGTTGTGAGAGTTAATATATGTGCATTTTTTTCATTCTAATAATTTCTATTTGTTTTTTGCCTTTAAAATTCCGTCATTTTGTATCTGTAAAAAAGACCGATACAGGCAGAAGGGCAGCTTGTCTTGTTATTCTGTCGATACTGGTTTGCTCCCTGGCGCCGCGTACTGCGGTTTTGGCAGAAGGGGAGCAGAATGATCTGCAGCTGTATGCACAGGCGGCTGTGCTCATGGATGCGGATTCCGGCAGAGTGCTCTATGGCAAGAATGAAAAAGAGGTTCTGCCGATGGCAAGCACCACTAAAATTATGACCTGTATTGTGGCGCTGGAATACGGAAATCTTGATGAAATCGTGGAGGTATCCTCCTACGCGGCAAGCATGCCTAAGGTCAAGCTGTATGTAAAACAGGGAGAACAATATCGTCTCGGGGATCTGTTATATTCGCTGATGTTAGAATCCCATAATGATTCCGCGGTGGTAATCGCAGAGGCAGTGGGAGGAAGCGTGGAAGAGTTTGCCGCGATGATGAATCAAAAAGCAAGGGATATCGGCTGCTTTGATTCCTGTTTCATCACGCCTAACGGTTTGGATGCGGTAGTTAATGACAGCGGTAAAATCCATTCTACCACGGCAACGGATCTCGCCAAAATTATGGCATACTGTGTGACGGATTCGCCGATGAAGGAACAGTTTTTGGAGATTACCAGAACTGTCAGTTATGATTTTACGGATGCTTCGGGAACAAGGAGTTTTCACTGCAGCAATCATAATGCTTTTTTGGGGATGATGCAGGAAGCCCTTTCCGGCAAGACCGGTTTTACAAATAACGCGGGCTATTGCTATGTGGGAGCCATAGAAAGCGAAGGCAGAATTTTTACGGTGGCGCTTCTTGCCTGCGGATGGCCCAATAATAAGACTTATAAGTGGAGTGATATGAAAAAACTTGCGGCCTACGGAATGGAGCATTATCAATATAAGGATATCTATGAAAAGAAATCATTCCCCGATATTCCGGTGCTAAACGGTATAGCGGGAGAGAGTGCAACGCCCTATGGGGAAGCGGCGGTATCTGTTGTGCTGGAGGATGGCGGGGAAACGGAAATTCCCTATCTTTTGTGTGAGGAGGATGAGATAGAGGTTACAACACAGATTGCCCGGACATTGGAAGCGCCGGTGGCGGATAAGACAGAAATCGGAGCGGTTTCTTATTATCTGAACGGCAGTCTGATCAAGCGGTATCCTATAGTCACTGCGGGAGAAATTAAAGAGCGCAGTTTTGGGTTTGTTTTCAACTACATTTTAGATTTGTTTCTGCATGGCTGAACTGTTACAGGAATTTGTATTTGATTTGTATTTTTTTGAAAAATGGCTGGTCGAGATATGGAATCTGTGTTATACTACATTCGTGTGTTGTGCCACACAATGATAATGTTTTAATTATTTAATATTATGATAAATGGAGGGCTGAAAAATGAGTACTACTTCTCAAGCGAGTCAAAGAATCAATGCTTTGCTCGATGAAAACAGTTTCGTTGAAATCGGCGGTCTTGTAACTGCAAGGGCAACAGATTTCAACCTGAAACAGACAGAAACTCCTTCTGACGGCGTTGTGACCGGCTATGGAGTAATTGATGGTAATCTTGTGTATGTATACAGCCAGGATGCATCCGTACTGAACGGATCTGTTGGCGAAATGCATGCGAAAAAGATTGCAAACCTCTATGATCTGGCAATGAAGACAGGTGCACCTGTGATCGGTTTGATCGATTCTGCCGGACTTAGATTACAGGAAGCTACAGATGCGTTAAACGGTTTCGGTGAGATCTACATGAAACAGACACTGGCGTCCGGGGTAATCCCGCAGATTACAGCTGTATTCGGCAGCTGCGGCGGCGGACTGGCTATCATCCCCGGCTTGACAGATTTTACATTTATGGAAGAGAAGAAAGCGAAATTATTCGTTAACTCCCCGAATGCATTGGAAGGCAATGAAATTTCCAAATGTGATACTTCGGCAGCGGCATTCCAGAGTGAAGAGACAGGTCTTGTTGATCTGGTAGCGGATGAAGCATCTATTCTGGCACAGATCAGACAGCTGGTTTCTATTTTGCCTGCTAATAATGCGGAAATTGCTTTAGAAGAATGCACAGACGATTTAAACAGAGCATGCGCACAGATCGCCAATTGTGTGGGAGACACTTCCATCGCGTTATCCCAGATTGCTGATGACGGCGTATTTGTGGAAGTAAAACAGAATTATGCAAAAGACATGGTTGTAGGATTTATCAGATTAAACGGCGCCACCATTGGCACTGTTGCCAACCGGACGGAAGTTTACAATGCAGACGGTGAAGTGACAGATAAATTCGACGCCGTATTATCCGCAAGAGGTGCGGAGAAAGCAGCGGAGTTCATCAACTTCTGTGACGCTTTCGATATTCCGGTATTATCCCTGACGAACGTAACAGGATTCTCAGCGACCAAATGCTCTGAGAAGAGAATGGCTAAGGCTGTCAGCAAGCTTACATATGCGTTTGCCAACGCAACCGTTCCGAAGGTTAATGTGATTATCGGCAAGGCATACGGCAGCGCTTATGTTGCGATGAATTCCAAGGCAATCGGCGCAGATATCACAATTGCATGGTCTGATGCAGAAATCGGTATGATGGATGCCAAGCTTGCAGCAAAGATCATTTGTGACGGACAAGGCTCCGATGCGATCGATGCCTGTGCAAAAGAGTATGCGGCGCTTCAGAACAATGTGGCAAGTGCGGCAAAGAGAGGATATGTAGACCAGATCGTAGAGCCTGTTGATACCAGAAAATATGTCATCGGCGCTTTCGAGATGTTAGCTACTAAGAGCGAAGGCCGTCCAGAGAAAAAACACGGTACAGTCTAGAAAGGATGATGCTTAATATGAGAAAATTATTAGCAATATTAGGTATGGTTACCTGTATGGCCGGCTTGAGCGCGTGCGGTCAGGAAGAGGCTGTAAGCGGTCCTCTCACGGAGGAACAGGCAATACAGGATGGTATCAATACTGTTGAACAGATGAACATCATTGTGAGCCAGGACGCTATCGATCAGTACATTGCTTTAGAAAGTGTACATGCAGGACTTGAAAACTGGAAGGAAGCCTTGGAAGAAATCGGTACTTATGAAGGTACGGATGGCGCCGAGGTGAAATTTGACGATGAGCAGATTATTATTAACGTTAATGTATTAGGTTCGGATCATGATGCTACGGTGGAGATCATTTTAGAGTATGACGAGATTACCAACACTGCCAGCTATGTCAGCATCAGCACGAATATAAATTATTCGTTTGGTGAACTTATGAAAAAAGCAGCCTTAAATACCCTGATCGGTATGGGCACCGTATTTGTTGTTTTGATTTTGATCTGTCTGATTATTTCCTGTTTCGGTATTGTTTCTAAGATTCAGGAGAAGCAGACGAAAAAAGCGGAAGCAAAAGCGGCTGCAGCGGGTGCAGACGTTCGGGAAGATCCGGTTGTAACACAGATTGCAGCAAAGGAAGAACTTGCTGATGATACGGAATTAGTGGCAGTCATTGCGGCTGCAATCGCCGCTTATGAAGGCGCTGGTTCCACCGATGGATTTGTAGTAAGATCCATAAGAAAATCTAATAAGAGTAAATGGCAGAACGCCTAAGAGTTATAGGAGGATATAAAAATGAAAAATTATACAATTACCGTAAACGGCAGCGTATATGATGTAGTAGTAGAAGAGGGAGCAACATCCGGTGCGCCTGTTGCAGCAGCGCCTAAGGCGGCTCCGAAAGCAGCACCGGCGCCTGTTGCAGCAGCGCCTGCAGCAAGCGGTGCGGCCGGCAGCGTTAAGATCGAAGCAGGTGCAGCCGGTAAAGTATTTAAGATTGAGAAGAACGTAGGCGATGCAGTTAAGAAAGGCGATGCGGTTGTAATCGTAGAAGCTATGAAGATGGAGATCCCTGTAGTAGCGCCTCAGGATGGTACTGTAGCTAGTGTCAATGTGGCTGTAGGCGATGCTGTTGAGGCAGGCGCATTACTGGCAACATTAAACTAATTCTCAGAAGAAGTCTTTTCAGACATATTTCTGAATTAAAATCTACAGGAGGTTAAGAAAATGGCTTATGTAACAACTACGCTTGACAATCTGATTCATCAGACAGCGTTTTTTAATCTGACTGTCGGCAACTACCTGATGATTGTCGTAGCGCTTGTTTTTCTATATCTGGCTATTAGACATGAATTTGAACCGCTTCTTTTGGTTCCGATAGCCTTTGGTATGCTGCTTGTTAATATCTATCCTGATATTATGGCGGAATACGGAGAAGGGGGAGCCGGCGGCGGTCTGCTCTATTACTTCTACAAATTAGATGAGTGGGCAATTCTGCCATCCCTGATTTTCATGGGCGTTGGCGCAATGACAGACTTTGGCCCGCTGATTGCAAATCCGAAGAGCTTCCTGCTTGGCGCGGCGGCCCAGTTCGGTATTTTCGCCGCTTATTTCGGGGCTATCGCAATGGGCTTCAATGATAAGGCGGCGGCAGCAATTTCCATCATCGGTGGTGCGGATGGCCCTACATCCATTTTCCTTGCAGGTAAGCTTGGACAGACGGCGCTGCTTGGACCGATTGCGGTGGCAGCATATTCCTACATGGCTCTTGTGCCGATCATACAGCCGCCGATCATGAAGCTGTTGACAACAGAGAAGGAAAGAAAGATCAAGATGGGGCAGCTTCGTCCTGTTACCAAATTGGAGAAAATCCTTTTCCCGATCGTGGTTACGATTGTTGTATCCATGATTCTTCCTACCACAGCGCCCCTTGTAGGTATGCTGATGTTAGGTAACCTGTTCAGAGAGTCCGGTGTTGTAAGACAGTTGACAGATACGGCATCGAATGCGCTTATGTATATCGTAGTTATTATCTTAGGTACTTCCGTTGGCGCGACTACCAGCGCAGAGGCATTTTTGAACACCGATACGCTGAAAATCGTTCTACTTGGCCTGATCGCATTCGCTTTCGGTACAGCGGCCGGTGTATTGTTCGGTAAACTGATGTGCGTAATGACCAAGGGCAAGGTAAATCCATTGATCGGTTCCGCAGGTGTATCCGCGGTTCCTATGGCAGCCAGAGTATCCCAGAAGGTTGGCGCAGAATCAGATCCGGCCAACTTCCTGTTAATGCATGCTATGGGGCCTAACGTAGCCGGAGTTATCGGTACTGCGGTTGCAGCCGGTACATTTATGGCGGTATTCGGAGTATTCTAAATGTAATTGGTTTTAAGAGAGTACATGATATAAATTTATTGAGAGAAAGGAAAGGTTATAATTATGGCAGAACAAAAACCGGTTAAGATTATGGAAACGGTTCTCCGTGATGCACATCAGTCTCTGATCGCAACAAGAATGCCTACCGAGATGATGCTTCCCATCGTGGAGAAAATGGATAAAGTCGGATACCATGCAGTAGAGTGCTGGGGCGGCGCTACATTCGACGCTTCTCTTCGCTTCTTAAAAGAGGATCCGTGGGAGAGGCTCAGAAAGTTAAGAGATGGTTTCAAGAACACAAAATTACAGATGCTTTTCAGGGGTCAGAACATTTTAGGTTACAGACCTTATGCAGATGACGTAGTAGACAGCTTCGTAGAGAAATCTATTGCTAACGGTATTGATATCATCCGTATCTTTGACTGCTTGAATGATTTGAGGAACTTACAGGAAGCAGTTAATGCTACCAATAAAATCAAAGCACGGGAAGGAAGAGGACATGCCCAGATTGCTCTTTCCTATACCTTAGGCGATGCGTATACTCTTGATTATTGGGTAGATATGGCTAAGAAGATCGAGGAAATGGGCGCCGATTCCATCTGTATCAAGGATATGGCAGGTTTGCTTGTCCCTTATAAGGCTGCTGAATTGATCAAAGCTATGAAAGAGGGAACCAAACTCCCGATTCAGTTACATACGCATTATACCTCCGGTGTGGCCAGCATGACATATCTGAAGGCTGTTGAGGCCGGAGTAGATGTAATTGACTGTGCAATTTCTCCTTTTGCTATGGGTACTTCACAGCCTGCCACAGAGGTTATGGTTGAGACCTTCAGAGGTACGCCTTATGATACAGGCTATGATCAGAATCTCTTAGCTGAGATCGCTGATTACTTT
>CAZPSD010000097.1:0-8901 GCA_964589055.1 uncultured Bacteroides sp. | reverse complement strand
CCGCATGTTTGGCTGCCTTATCCTTAAACTGTGTCATACGGTTCAATTCGCCCATATAGGTAAAGCAATTCAGAATCCATGATAATTCAGCATGTCCGGACACGTGAGACTGATAATACAGACAATTCTTCTCCGGGTCCAGTCCTGCCGCAATATATAAAGTAAGCAGGTTTCTGGCGCGTTTGCGAAGCTCGGCGGGATCCTGTCTGACCGTAATGGAATGGAGATCCACTACAGAATAAAAACACTGGTACTCATCGCATAAGGTAAGCCAGTTCTTGAGTGCGCCCAGATAATTACCAAGCGTCAGATTGCCGGTTGCCTGCATACCGCTGAACAAAACTTTATTTCCATCTATCATAATACTGCCTCCAAACATATATAATATATCGACTTTAAGTGTATCATTCCCATACAAAAAGCGCAAGCATAAAACTTGCGCCTTTCCTTCTGCAATGTATTTAGCGGCTCCGGCATTCTATAACAAGATGCATGTGTCGTCCAAAACACTATCTACTGTTCTTCACATCCACAGGTTGATCCGCCGAATGGTCTGCTTTCAAAACGAGGCTCAAATCTGGATTCATTACAAGAACAGGAATCCTTATCAGACTCTCTCTCCCCACGGCGCGAATCTGCATTGTCACAGCCACATTCGTTATTATTCCGGCCGCCAAATCCATTACTATTGCAGAATAATAACAGGAATAAAATAATATAACTGTTCATAGTTTCATCTCCTTTTTTCTCATACGATATACTATGCAGAAAAAGGAGTCTCTGCCACTCTATCTTTTATTGTTTTTCAAAATTCTTACCCTGATATAACGAAATGTCTTCTCTTCTCCCTGCTCTGCCAGCATATGCAGCAAAAATTCCAAAAGCTGCCTGGTCTTCGGATGCAGCGGCGGCGGTGTCTTACTTGCTTCATAGTATGCAAGCGGATCTTTATCCGTATAGGCTTCCTTATGATACACTTTACATGCCGCAATACGATCCATGAACATCTCTACAATATAACGCTTCGGCATAGGCGCAGGCGCCATACCTCCCGGAATCTCTTTGCAGCTATAGTCGATCCAATACTCATAATGGTGCTTATTGCGTCCTTTGTGATGAAGCCAAGCCGAAGAATAGCCAATATCCTCGCGTTCTGCATTATTGGGACTTCTGTCCCCCTGCCAATACTTGGCGCCAACCTTAAATTCCGTAGGGCTGTACTTTGATAAATCATGCAGTAATCCCTGTTTATAGAGTCCGACTTTAAAGCAGCCTTCCATGACCAATATTTTATGATTGGTAATCGTTTTGAAATGTTCCCATGCTTTATTCATGTTTCATACTTCCTTTGGTTACAGATTTTCTTTTATTTTTAGGCGCTTCCGATACCGGACAATCCTTGAGTGTGTAAATCTCTATCGTTCTTGGTGCGATCCGGATTTCCTGTGCATTTCCATCGGTTACAGGACAGGCATCATCCTTTGGAAAAGTAGAAGCTATCAAGGTCCACATTTTCCCTTTCGGCGGCTGTGGAAGTCCCAGATTATGAGCCTCCCAGTGCATATTGATGCCGATATAAAACAAGGTATCGTCTTTGACGCCGTCTATCTGTCCGTAATAACCGCAGTACATGATTCCCATACTTCTGCTTGCGGAACCGGTATCCGGTCTCCAGGCTTCTCTGCCGTGGAAGGAAATATCCGGATAGCCGCAGGACAAATAATCGATCCCTTTCAGCGGCGCGGCGCTGTGCAGAATCGGATGTTCTTTTCTAAGCCGGATCAACATTTTGGTATAGGCAAGCAGTTCCTTGCCGCTTTCTGTCTGATTCCACTTAATCCACGCCACAGCGTTATCCTGACAATATGGATTATTATTGCCCTCCTGCGTATTGCCAAACTCGTCTCCGCTGTAAATCAGCGGGGTGCCCTGTGATAAAAACAACAATGTCATGGCATTTTTCATCTGCCTTGTCCGGAGTTCCAAAATATTTTTCTTACGGCTCCGTCCCTCCGCGCCACAGTTCCAGCTGCAATTATAATCAGTGCCGTCCTGATTATCCTCACCGTTTGGTTCATTATGCTTGTGATTGTAGCTTACCAGATCCGCCAGCCTGAAGCCATCCCATTTCGCTATATAGTTTACAACGCCTGTCCCGTAACCATTATTCCGTATATAGAAAAGGAAAGGGTTCATCATGTTGCTGTCGCCTTTTAAAAATTTACGTATATCATACAGAAATCCTTCCGTCATCCGTCCGAGATGACGGCGCCCAATGCTATGATCCTGCTGCGGCTGAAATTCCTGTTCTGTAAGAATCTTCGTCTCGGCAAGAAGCGGCTCCTGCATAAACAATTCTATAGGAAGGTTCACGCCCATCACATGGAACCCGTCTATATGATACTCCAATACCCAGTATTTCATGATATCAATCATCTCTATGGGCGAAACATCGGTAGGGAAATAAAACTGCATCAGTACCTCTATCCCGTTTTGGTGCATTGCCTTAACCATATCTTTATATTCCGTTACCGCATCCTTACTGTATGCATATCCGTTTTTCGGAATATAATAGAGCCCCTTCTGATATCCCCAGTAATTGATTTTATAGGTAATCTCCTGCTCCGCGCCGTCATTCTGTGCGGGCAGCTCCTGCATGTAGGATGCGACAGCCTGCTCCATGGACATCGGCTGGGTATTATTCTCCCGAACCAGCAGTTCATCAAATTCATAAGCAGGCATTAACAGTAATGAAGTGATTCCCAACTCTTTTAAATACGGGATCTTCTCTACGATGCCCGCAAATGTTCCTCTGCATTTCACATTGGAAGACCTGTGTTTGGTAAATCCCCTGACATGCAGCGAATATAAAATCATATCTTCATAAGGCGTCCGAAGGGAAGCGTCACCCTCCCACGCATAAACGGAATCCTGGACTTTACATTTCGGCAGATTCTTTTTAACCGCACCGTACCGATTGGGATTCTCCAGTTTTCTGCAATATGGATCTTGAAAAATATGCTCTCCCTGATAAAACAGATAACTGCACTCACGATCCTGATAATCTCTAAGAAGCATGGAATAGACAGAACCTGTTCTGCTTTCTTCCGGAAATGGAATCTTAATTCCGCTTTTGTGTCGTTTATCATAAAGCAGCACACCGATTTCCTGACGCACACCATTTAAATCTGTCTGTTCAAACACGGCTGAAATGTGCATGCCTTCCGGCCAAAAGCAGACACCTAACGGATATGCCTGTGTTTTTTCTATCTGAAATGCTTTTTGCATGTAAACCTCCGCTGATTTATGTCTTATTATCTGTCAATATATTTATATTACCATAGAAACTGCATTTCCTGTACAAAAATTTATTTATTTATTGATTGAATATCTGCTCTGCTTTCTGTAAAATGTAACTATTCCAATACAAAAGGAGACATGATTATGGGCAAACAGGAAACAGACAACGGCTATGATGCAGAAGAAATGACAGTAGAACTGGATTTAGAGGACGGCACTTGTGTCACCTGTGCCATCGTTACCATCCTGACCGTATACGGTCAGGATTACATCACACTACTGCCGCTTGATGAAAACGGCGAAAATTCCGACGGTGAAGTCTGGTTTTACCGTTACAGTGAGAATCCCGACGATCCCAACGAGGAACCGGAATTAGGTTATATTGATGACGATGACGAATATGAAGCTGTGGCAGATGCTTTCGATGAATACTTAGATACTTCTGAATTTGATGAATTGATGGAGGAAGAAGAATCCTGATTCCTGACGGAACGGATTTTGATTCATTCTGTTTTACAGATGGCATTTAGGAACCGGGAAGGCGCATCTTTTCCGGTTTTTCCTTTTGCCGCGCTGATATACAGACTGTTCTTTGCCCTTGTCATTGCCACATAGAACATACGCCTCTCTTCTTCCAGTTCGGCTTCTGTTACAGCCTTCTTCGAGGGGATTTTACCTTCATTGCATCCGGGCAGATATACGCTGTCATATTCCAGTCCTTTGGATGCATGCATGGTAAGCAGTTCAATTCCTTTCTTATCCTCATTAGAGACAATTTCAGCAGATTCCTTCTGCCGGCTTAACAGTTCTTCGTATTCACTGATATAGTGTTCTATCTCTTCATAAGAAGCAAACTGTCGTACAAACTCCTGAAATTCATCCGCGATCTGCAGCAATTCCTTAGCTTGTGCCGCACCATACTTATCTGTCAGATAGGAATCATATCCCATAACATTTCTGATATAGCGGACAGCCAGATATGGTTTCTTGCCGCGGATACCCTCTAAGCCCTTGAACAGAGTGTCTATAGTCGCTTGTATCGCAGGCGTATCACGATAATATTCCTTCCATAGCTGCTCCGAAATCTCTTCCGTGGTCAGGCTTTCTCTTCTGAGATAACGCACCGGGCGGTTCATGATACGCAGAAACAGGCTGCGCCGCCTGCTCCCGGCTGCCAGTTCCAGATAAGCTAACAAATCTTTTATGATAAAATGTGAAAATCTGCTCTTTGGTACATCTTTTAACTGATATGGAATTTTGTTCTGTTCCAAGACCTGTGCCCATAAAGCACACTCATAATTCGTTCTGCAGATGATAGCCGACTGCTGCAGCGTTTTATCTTGTACCTGCGCTTTCAATCTGTCAATCAGATAATCCTGTTCTTCTTCCTGCGTATCAAAGATGTTACAGCATACGCCTTCTCCGTCTGTATGAACTGCCTCTGTTTCTTTTCCAAACCGCTCTCTATTTTCCGATACAACGGTCAAAGAAGCCTCTACAATCTGCCTGTGGCAACGGTAATTGACATTGAGAAGAATCTGTTCAGCTTTCGGATAATCCTTCAAAAACTGCTGCATATTTGCAGGACTTGCTCCGCGGAAACGGTATATAGACTGATCATCATCCCCCACGATAAATATGTTGTTATCCGGCGCCGCTAAAAGGCGCAGGATCCGGTATTGTCCCGGCGCAATATCCTGAAATTCATCGACCAGAATGTACTGAAATTGAGCCTGCCATTTTTTAAGCAGCTCCGGGTTTTGCACTAATAAGGCTTCACAGCGGATCATGATATCGTCGAAATCCATTTGTTTAAATTCTGTCAGATATTTTTGATATTCCAATAGCAGGAAAATGAAATCTTCTCCTGTCATCTCTGACAACGGAAGTTCCTGCTTTGTAAACTTCATATGGACAGTTTCCGGAAGTGTGTCCCAAAGATGTGTATCCGAAGAACTTGGAGCATTGAAATCCAAAGCACTAAAATCAGACATATTTTTAGCTGCACTGACTGCTTTGATGAGTTTATCATAATCCTCTTCTTTTACATAGACGAAGCGTTTCTGCATCCGAACAATATTTCCAATCAGTTTTCTTTTCTCAGGCTCTGTAATGATGGTATAGCCGCGATACTGTGCTGACTGTCTCAGAATATGATAGAATACGGCATGAAAAGTGCCAAACCACACAGGTGATTTTGAAGGTTCCATAAGGTGAAAAAAGCGCTCCTGCATTTCGAGGGCAGCCGCTTTGGTAAAAGTGATCACTAAGATGTGGGCGGGATCGACGCCATGATGTGTTATGAGATGTTTGATGCGGTGAACGGTAACGTAGGTTTTACCACTGCCGGGACCGGCTAAGATCATTGCCGGCCCCACAGTGTGTTGAATTGCTTTCTTTTGGTTGGGATTGCTTGTCCTCTCAGGCATTCTGTAATTTCTCAATTCCCTTGCGGATTCTTTTAAGGGACTCTTCTTTTCCTAAAATCTCCATCAGTTCCGTAGCGCCGCCCGGTGTCATCTGTTTGCCGGATACCGCGGTTCTGACGGGCCACATTACATAACCGTTTTTACATCCCTTTTGCTCCACATAAGCGGACAAAGTCTGATACAGCGCATCATTGCTGTAATCTTCCTGCACTTCCAAAATCGGAAGGAGTTCTGTCAGAACCTCCAACGATGTCTCTGCATTGGTCTTCATCTTCTTATGAGTATACATCTCCACATCATATTCCGGAAGTTCTTCAAAGAAATCTACATGTTCTTTGATATCCGGGAAAATCTCGATCCTGGTCTTAACCATGGCAGCAATCTTCTTAAGATCCAAATCCTTCGTTATCACTTCTTTCAGATAAGGCTCTGCCATCTCATAGAACTTGTCAAAGTCCATTGCCTTCATATACTCGCCGTTCATCCATTTTAACTTGGTATAGTCAAATACCGCAGGGGATTTGGACAAATGATGGTAATCGAATTTCCGCACCAGTTCTTCCAATGTGAAAATCTCATTATTATCTTCCGGGCTCCAGCCAAGCAGCGCCACAAAATTTACGATGGCATCCGATAAAAAGCCCTGGCCGATCAGGTCCTCATATGAAGAATGTCCGCACCGTTTGGACAGTTTCTGATGATTCTCGTCCGTGATCAACGGACAGTGAATATATTCCGGGACTTCCCATCCGAATGCATCATAAAGACGATTATATTTGGGCGAGGAAGATAAATACTCATTTCCCCGTACCACGTGGGTAATTCCCATCAGATGATCGTCTACTACATTGGCAAAATTATAAGTCGGATATCCGTCGGATTTAATGAGGATCATATCATCCAGTTCCGCATTATCTACCGTAATATCACCGTAAATATCATCATGGAAAGTGGTAGTACCCTCCGTAGGATTATTCTGTCTGATCACATATGGCTTACCGGCAGCAAGATTTGCCTCAATTTCTTCCTTGGACAAATGCAGGCAGCGCTTGTCATAAACGTTGATCTCTTTTCCCGCAACGGTCTGTGTCAGGGCTGCCAGTCTCTCTTTATCACAAAAGCAATAATATGCCTCTCCTTTGTCAATCAGTTCCTTGGCATATTTTAAATAAATGCCCTGTTTCTGACGCTCGCTCTGTACATAAGGACCTACACCGCCATCTTTATCCGGTCCTTCATCATGGATCAATCCGGTTTTTTCCAAAGTGCGGTAAATGATCTCCACAGCGCCTTCCACATAGCGTTCCTGATCGGTATCTTCGATGCGTAAGATAAAGTCACCGCCTTCATGCTTTGTGATCAGATAGGCATATAATGCGGTTCTGAGATTCCCTACATGCATACGCCCGGTCGGACTCGGTGCGTATCTTGTTCTGATTTTTTTCATGGTTAACAGCCTTCGCAATCCTTCTTTCCCGATTGCTCCTTTCTTTTGCTTTTCTTATACCTAAACTCAATGTCATTTTATTTTTCGGGTTCCGGCAGTTTCTTTTCTGCCGCGTTTTGGAACGCTCCTACTGCTTTTGCCGCAACCGTGATCGGGATATTGGTTCCGGCTCCGGCAATACAGCCGCCCGGACACGCCATACCTTCGATCAGGCAGCCGTTCTTCTTTCCCGCCTTCGCAAGCATCAGCATCTTCTTGCATTCTGCAAGACTTTCCGCATGTTCAATATTGACTTCCACATCGGGATAATATTCCCGGACACATTCTTCAATGGCGCTTGCCACACCACCAGCTACGCCGTATCCACGTCCGGCTCCGGTAGCGCCTTTTAACTCGTCCATTGCCTGTATTTCTTTCAGCAGAATACCTCTCGCTTCAAAAATACCAACCAATTCCTCAAAGGTAATAACGAAGTCCACATCTGAACGTATGGTTCTTCTGGACGCTTCCAGCTTCTTAGATGCGCAGGGACCGATAAAAACTACCTTGGCATCCGGATGTTCAGCTTTAATCACACGCGCGGTCGCCACCATCGGGGTAAGCGCATTGGATATCTTATCAATGGTCTCCGGGAAAAACTTCTTCGCCAGCACAGACCATGACGGGCAGCAGGATGTCAGACTGAAAGGCAGATTGCCTGTCGCCACTTCCTTGACATAATGCTCCGCTTCTGCCATTGCACCCATATCGGCGCCGATTGCCGTCTCATAGACATCATAGAAGCCTAATTCTTTTAATGCAGTCTTAAACATATCCGGCGTAACATCCGGGCCAAACTGCCCCGCAAAAGCCGGCGCAACCTGTGCAATGATCTTATGACCGGACTGCATGGCGCGGATCAGCTGAAAAATCTGGGATTTATCAGCAATCGCACCAAACGGGCAGCTTACCATACACTGACCGCAGGATACACATAATTCATTATCAATAACTGCTCTTTTCTTATTATCATTTTTGATCGCATTCACACCGCAGGCAGCCGCACAGGGTCTTACCTGATGGGATATGGCATCGTAAGGGCAGACTGCCTTACATTTACCGCATTTTACACATTTCTCCTGGTCGATGACAGATTTGCCGTTCTTCATAGAAATGGCGCCGCGCGGACATACCTCCCTGCACGGGTGCGCAACACATCCCATACAAAGATCCGTTACATGATAACAATTCTCCGGACAGGCATTGCAGGCAGAAGGAATAACCTGCATCAAGGGCGGCTCATAGTATTTCTCGGATATATTACTTTCTTCCAACCCTTGCGTCAAGTGTACGGGCTGATTCTCCGGACGAAGTGATAATCCCATGGCAAGACGAATTCTTTCACGTACAATCGCACGTTCCCGGTAGATACTTTCATATTCAGATTCATCGTAATCTATAATCTTATACGGAAGCGCTTCAATATCATCTTTCAGATTCTCCGAATAATATGCCAGATTGGCTACTTCCTTAAATATACGTCTTCTGTTCTTACGAACCTGCGTATCAATACCTCTCATACTTTCCTCCATTCCAAAAGCCTGCTGACAGGTGTATTCATAGTTTATAGGAAATTGTGTTAATATTTTCACAATCTATTTGCAAAAATATCCCCGTAAGTAGACATATCTATTTTTACACAAACTTACGGGGAAATCAAGCCAATTTACATTTATGCTTCTTTTA
>CAZPSD010000096.1:0-9131 GCA_964589055.1 uncultured Bacteroides sp. | reverse complement strand
CCTGCTACCACACGGGTAGTACAGATGGAACCGGGACCGATACCTACCTTAACGGCATCCGCACCTGCTTCAATCAGGGCTTTCGTTCCCTCTCCCGTAGCCACGTTACCTGCGATAACCTGTACGTCCGGGTATTTCTCTTTAATCATGCGTAAGCAATGCAGTACATTCTCAGAATGACCATGGGCTGAGTCTAATACGACCACATCTACTTTGGCATCCACCAGAGCGCCTACTCTGTCCAGCACGTTGGCTGTGATACCGACTCCCGCGCCGCATAACAATCTGCCCTGGCTGTCTTTGGCTGCCAACGGATATTTGATTGTCTTCTCGATATCCTTAATGGTAATCAGCCCTACCAGGTTATAGTCATCATCCACGATCGGGAGTTTTTCTTTTCTCGCTTTCGCAAGGATCTGCTTTGCCTCTTCCAGAGTAATGCCTTCTTTCGCGGTAATCAGTCCTTCCGAAGTCATGGACTCTTTAATTTTCTTAGTGAAATCTGTTTCGAATTTTAAATCACGATTGGTAATGATACCGGCTAACTTTCTGCCTTCTGTAATCGGTACGCCGGAAATTCTGAATTTAGCCATCAGCGCATCGGCATCGGCTAATGTATGATCCGGGGTCAATGAAAATGGATCTGTAATGACACCGTTTTCTGAACGTTTAACCTTATCGACCTCTTCGGCCTGTGCCTCTATGGACATATTCTTGTGGATAATACCGATACCGCCCTGTCTCGCCATAGCGATCGCCATTCTGTGTTCGGTTACGGTGTCCATTCCCGCACTCATCATGGGAATGTTCAGTTTGATTTTCTTCGTAAGCCATGTTGTTAAGTCTACCTGATTCGGAATTACCTGAGAATAGCTCGGCACTAAGAGCACATCATCAAATGTAATACCTTCGCCAATAATCTGACCCATTTTCTCTCCTCCTGTTTTTTATTATGATAGGCTTTTTACTTAATCCGTAAACACCTTACGGGGTGCTATCGTCTGTATTGCCTTAATCATCTCCTCATTTGGTTCTATAACTACTTTAGTCTCTCCGGCAAAAAACAACATATACCTTTTCTCCGGCTGACAAGCAACACCGGAACTGAAGTCATAGACTTTCTTCACTTCACGATTCCTATAAGAATCCAGTCTATGGGAATTAAGCGGCGCCATGATCTCCATTTGATCTATAGAAAAGCTGCCGGCTTTTTTTCTCTTGCTCTTAGCCATGACTTTATCAACGCTGACTTCCTTATCCAAATATAAATACTCATATTCCACATCAGCATTCATATATGCAAAATAAGCGCCTACGCCTGTAATAATTGCCACTAACAATGCCGGAACAAACATCAGCCCAAGAAATACAAATACCACTGTCATCATAATCAATAGCACTTTGAAAAAAGAAAGAATTGCTGACGGTTTTCTGGCCACGAGACATTCCACATACATTTCACTCATCTTATAGTCCTCCATAGTTCTATAATGTTTGCATTCTATTTCCCTCTATAAGAGCATAAAATATATTTTACTATCATACACTCCGCAAAATATTAAAAATATCATATAACAAATCAGAAAAAGTTTCAACCCAATCCTCAAGCTTTCTGTTACTGCTTTCTGTTACTCCCTGAAACGGACACAAAAAATTATAATATGCAGAAAGAATGCATGGATTCTATAAAAAATTCATAATTTATTCAGACAAGTTTCATTGACATTGTTTTTCTGACCCGATAAGATAATTCTAACGGCTTAAGTTCGAAATGCGCAAACCGGCGCAGAAACGAGGAGTATCATGTCAGTTGTAGAAGAAATCAGAGAACAACAGAAGAAAGCATTAAAGGAGATGAACGCCAAAGAAAAATTATCCTACTTTTGGGATTATTATAAAATGCACACTATTGTTGCCGTGGCGGCTGTCTGTCTCATCACTTTGTTTATTTATCAATATGTGACCAATAAGGATTACGGTTTCTATGCCGCCATCATCAATGCGGATATCACCTATATACCCGAAACCAATCCATGGGGCACTGAATTCGAAGCATACGCGGGCATCGATACGGAAGAATATGAAGCATACATCGATACTTCCATTGCTCTCTCTGACAGCGATTCCAGCCAGTATTCCCTATCCAATACAGAGAAGCTTCTTGCCATGCTGCAGACCGGAATCGTTGATGTGATTGTGGCAGATACCGCCACGTTTGAAAATTATGCGCAGAACGAATGTTTTATGAATCTGGAAGCCGCCCTTCCTGCAGATGTATATGCCAAATATGAGGACTGCCTGTATTATACCGATTTGGCAACCGTTGACACGGGCGATGATGATACCTTTTATACGGCAGACGAGCTGGTCGATCCTGACACATATGTCATAAATCATCATGATCCGTCTGCCATGGAAAATCCGGTCGCGGTGGGTATCTGCCTTCCGGAGGGAAATAAGATCATAGATACAGGGTGTTATGATTATCTGAGCGATCTGGATACTACTTATCAGGGATATCCGTCAGAGGCAGTTTTGGGCATTCCCGTTACTTCTACGAAGCTGGATACGGTACTGAAATTTTTAGAGTTTATGGAGGAATAAAGAGTGCACGGCGCAGAACTGTAAAATGAAATATCCATCTTCCCGGATCCCGAACCTCATCGCCATAAGATTAAAAAGATCTCATCATATGGTCCCGAACCGGTTCAATACTTCATATTATCGGCAATCCGGCTATTGCAACGGCAGTGCTGCCTGAATCCTATTACAATAACTCCTTCAAGATCTGATTCACCATACCGGGATCAGCCTTTCCCTTCATGGCTTTCATGGTCTGCCCCACTAAGAATCCGATGGCTTTTTCCTTACCATTGTGGTAATCCTCCACAGACTGGGGATTATTTGCAATCACTTCTTCAATGGACTTACGCAGGGCGCCTTCATCATTGACCGTCTTTAAGCCCTTTTCTTCCACATATATCTCCGGATCCACATCCTCTTCAAACATGACCTCGAAGACTTCCTTGGCAACAGAGCTGTTGATCGCCTTGCTGTCCACAAGCGCAATCAGCTTCGCCAGATTCTCCGGAGAGAAACGCAGATCTTCAACTTCCACTTCTTTCTCTTTCATCAGGCGCATGGTTTCACCCATCAGCCAGTTAGATACTTTCTTAGGCTGATTGCAAATGGCGACGGCGGCTTCGAAAAGGTCTGCCATATGCTTTGCTCCGGTAATGATCTCAATGTCGTAATCAGGGATGTCATATTCCGCTTTATAACGCGCCATTTTCTCCGTACGGAACTCCGGCTGCTTCGCCCGAATTTCCTCTAACATCTCGTCGCTTACCACAATCGGCGCCAGATCAGGATCCGGGAAATAGCGGTAGTCCTGCGCATCCTCCTTGCTTCGCATGGCATAGGATTCACCCTTGGCATCGTCCCATCTTCTCGTCTCCTGTATAACTGCCTTACCTTCTTCGATCAGATCAATCTGGCGTTCTCTCTCTCCTTCTATAGCCCTTGCGATTGCTTTAAAGGAATTTAAGTTCTTCATCTCGGTTCTTGTTCCGAACTCCTTCGCTCCCACCTCACGAACCGACAGATTCACATCCGCTCTCATGGAGCCTTCCTGCAATTTGCAGTCAGATGCGCCAAGGTACTGAATGATCAGACGCAGCTTTTCAAGATAAGCAATAACTTCTTCCGCGCTTCGCATATCCGGCTCCGAAACGATCTCGATAAGGGGTACGCCGGAACGGTTATAATCTACCAGGGAACAGTCTTCCCATTCATCATGGATCAATTTTCCGGCATCCTCCTCCATGTGGATTTCATGGATACCGACGGTTTTCTTTCCGCCTTCTTCGGTTTCAATCTCCACCCCGCCGTTTCTGCAGATCGGCAGATAAAGCTGAGAAATCTGGTAATTCTGCGGATTATCCGGGTAGAAATAATTCTTTCTGTCAAACTTACCGTATCTGGTAATATCACAGTTGGTTGCAAGCCCTACTGCAATCGCATACTCCAGTACCTGCTTATTTAAAACCGGCAGGGAACCGGGCATACCGGTACATACCGGACAGGTATGGGTATTGGGCGCCCCGCCGAAGGCTGTGGAGCAGCCGCAGAAAATCTTTGTTTTGGTGGCAAGCTCTACATGAACTTCCAGACCAATCACTGTTTCATATTGTTTCGCCATATTGATAACCATGCCTTTCTCTCAATCTGCAAACCTACTTATTTTATTCACAAAATGCATCGTATTTATATATATCCTGAGCTTTTATTCCTTCTGCGCTGCTTTGGGGAACACTCCTCTTATCTTCTCATAGGTATACGCCGTCTGTATCAGTTTCTTTTCCCGGAAGCAGTCTCCGATCAACTGTAATCCTATGGGCAGTCCCTTAGCATCTTGGCCGCAGGGAAGGCTGATTCCCGGCAGACCTGCCAGATTGACGGCAATCGTGTAGATATCACCCAGATACATCTGAATCGGATCGGCAAGGCTCTCACCCAGCTTCGGCGCCGTGTTGGGCGCTGCCGGGCCTAAAATGACATCATATTTGACAAATGCCTCATCAAAGGCTTTCTTAATCAATGCCTTTACTTTCAGAGCCTTCAGATAATAGGCATCATAATAGCCGGAGCTTAACACAAAGGAGCCTAACATAATACGGCGTTTTACTTCCTCTCCGAATCCTTCGGAACGGGATTTCTTGTACATATTGTGGAGCCCTTTATATTCCGGTGTACGGTAGCCGTATTTGATACCGTCGAAACGTTCCAGATTGGAGCTTGCCTCCGCTGCGGCAATGGTATAGTAGGCAGGAATAGCATAATCCACAAGGCTTAAATCAAACCGCTCCACAACGGCGCCCTTTTCTTCCAGTACCCTGGCAGCCTGCAGGACAGCCGTCTTGACTTCCTCATCTAATCCTTCTCCGAAATAATCATTAGGGATACCGATGCGCATTCCTTTCACATCTTCCACCAACGCCGCAGTAAAATCCGTATCTTCCCTGACAACGGAGGTGGAATCTTTCTCATCATGGGATGTAATCACTTCTAAAATGGTTGCACAGTCAGTTACATCTTTCGCCAGCGGCCCGATCTGGTCCAGAGAAGATCCATAAGCAATCAACCCGTACCGGGACACAGTTCCATAGGTGGGTTTCATGCCGACCACACCGCAGAAAGAGGCAGGCTGTCTGATCGACCCGCCGGTGTCGGAGCCCAGTGCATAGAAACATTCCTCTGCCGCCACTGCCGCCGCAGAGCCGCCGGAAGAACCGCCCGGCACATGTTCTGTATTCCATGGATTCTTAGTCTCACCATAGGCTGATGTTTCCGTTGTAGAACCCATAGCGAACTCATCCATATTGGTTTTGCCTAAGATCACTGCCCCTGCCTTTTCCAGATTCAAAACCGCTTCCGCCGAGAAAGCAGGCACGAAGTTCCCCAGAATCTTGGAAGAACAGGTGGTAAGCAAGCCTTCCGTACACATATTATCCTTTATAGCTACCGGCACTCCGGCAAGGGGACCTGACAGTTCTCCCGCCTCTATCTTTGCCTGTACCGCTGCTGCCTGTGCCAGCGCTTCTTCTTTGCACACTGTCACATAGCAATTTAACTCTTTATCTTTTTCCGCAATGCTGGCAAGCGCCGCCTCCGTGGCTTGTACAGCAGTTGTTTTTCCTGCCTTAATGGCGGCTGCCAGTTCTACTGCAGTCATATCCAGAATATCGCTCATAGCTTCCTCCATTCTTTTCTCTGTATCAGGACATGAATGGCTCTTTAGAGACATTCCCTATTCGAACGTCCGCGGGACCATAAACATACCGTCTTTTTGTTCCGGTGCATTCGACAGTAACTCTTCCCTCGTGTCAGAGTTTGTTACCGCATCCTCCCGAAATACATTCTGTACCGAAAACACATGAGACATCGGCTCAACATCTGTGGTATCCAGTTCTCCCAGCTTATCAATATAGTCCAGCATTCTTCCCATATCGGATTTTGCCTGTTCTTTCTCTGCCTCAGATAGTTCCAGCTTCGCCAGGATTCCAACATATTCAATTGTTTCATCGCTGATGATATTTGCCATCGTTACCGCCTTTCTAACTTATCATATCTATTACTGTCTGATCTTAATATGCACTTCCCTAAGCTGCTGCTCTGTTACATCATTGGGCGCGCCGCACATCAGATCCTGCGCGTTGCCGTTCATGGGGAAAGCGATAACCTCTCTGATATTTTCCTCATTGCGAAGCAGCATAATCATACGGTCTACCCCCGGCGCCATGCCTGCATGGGGCGGTGCACCGAACTGGAATGCGTTATAGAGCGCCCCGAATTTGTTTTTCAAGGTTTCTTTGTCATAACCCGCAATCTCAAATGCCTTCTCCATAATCTCCATATCATGGTTACGCACCGCACCGGAAGAAAGCTCCACACCGTTGCAGACGATATCATACTGATAAGCCAGAATCTCTAACGGGTCTTTGGTCTGCAAAGCCTCCAGACCGCCCTGGGGCATGGAGAACGGATTGTGGGTAAAACCGATCTGCTTTGTATCCGGATCTAATTCAAACATCGGGAAATCATTGACGTAGCAGAATCGATATGCGTTTTTCTCGATCAAATCCAATTTTTCCCCCAGCTCCTTGCGGATCTCGCCTGCATAGTAAGCGGCGCGCTCTTCCTTATCAGCGATGAAGAAAATGGTATCCCCAGTCTCCAGAGAAGCCAGAGAAAGCAGTTCTTTCTTTAAGTCCTCCGGAATGAATTTGTCAATCGGTCCCTTGTAGGACAGGTTTTCCTCCACTTCCAGATAGCCAAGACCGCCCATTCCCATGTCCGTAGCGAATTTTAACAGCTTCTCATGGAAGCCATTGGACATATCTGCATGTACTTTGATCGCCCGAACTGTCCTCTTATGGAAGGGTTTGAAATCGCATTTCTGGAAAAAGTCTGTCAAATCTATGATTCGAAGGGGATTTCTTAAATCCGGCTTATCTGTGCCAAATGCAAGCATTGCCTGTTTGTAGCTGATAATCGGATAGGGGGCTTTCGTCACTTCATAGCCCTCCGGTGCAAATTTTTCAAATGTGGCGGACAATACTTCCTCGCCCACACGGAACACATCTTCCTGTGTGGCAAAACTCATTTCAAAATCCAACTGATAGAACTCACCCGGAGAACGGTCTGCACGGGCATCTTCATCCCTGAAGCAGGGAGCAATCTGGAAATACTTGTCAAAACCGGATACCATCAAAAGCTGTTTATACTGCTGCGGCGCCTGCGGCAGCGCATAGAATTTTCCTTTAAATTTTCTGGAAGGCACGATATAATCTCTGGCTCCCTCCGGTGAGGAAGCACACAGAATCGGTGTCTGGATTTCCAAAAATCCCATCTGCGTCATTTTCTCCCGCAGGAAACTAATTACCTGAGAACGGAATATAATGTTGTCTTTTACCTTCTGGTTTCTCAAATCCAGATAACGGTATTTCAGACGGACATCCTCTCTCGTCTCTTTGGAAGTCATAATCTCAAAAGGAAGCTGTTTGTATACTTTACCAAGTACCTCTACCTTATGAGCCTCTAACTCAATGGTTCCGGTGGGAATCCGGGGATTATAAGTTTCTTCATCTCTTTTCTCAATCAGCCCTTCGATGGAAACACTCATTTCCCTGGTCAGTCCTTCCAAGAGGGAAGTGTCACGCATAACGACCTGTAATACGCCGTACATATCCCGCAAGTCCACGAAAGATACACCGCCGTGGTCACGGATATTCTCAACCCATCCCGCAACCCGAAGCTCCGTTCCGATGTCCTGCTCACTAATCTGCTGCAATGTTACGTCTCTGTAAATGTTTTTTGTTGTCATCGTCTTGGTCTCCTTTTCGCTTGCTTCCGGAACTTTTCGTATCGGCATAAAGCCTGCGTGCGAGCACTGTGTATGCTTCTAAAGCCTTCCGATTCTGCTTAGTCGCACATAAAAAAGTCCCGGAATACATTTTCAGTATTCCGGGACGGATAATCATAACATATCCGCGGTACCACCCGCATTGACAAGCCGCCATCTCCAACAAGATGTTTCATCGCCCTGCCCACTCTGACACTTAACGCGTGTAACGTATTACCCTAGCACCTTCGCTTCCGACTCCTGCTGATACAGCCGCCTTGCTCCTGTAGCTGTAACGCTTCCGTCTAATCTCAGATGGTTCAGATAATCTGCTCCGGAGTGTTCCCGATCCTTACTTCCTGCAAACAACGCTCTCAGTCGGTGACGTTGTATTCCTGTCGCTTTCCCTAAGGAGAGTCTCCTTCAATGCATTTACATATATTATTGTATATCACACTCGAAGAAAAAATGCAACCCGTTTCTTATAGAATTAATTTCATGAATATAGAAAAAACCATATATAATAACGCCTCTCTCAGCCTGGATATTCTCACTCAGCTTACAGGAATATTATATATGGTTTCAACATAATTACATATTTATGATTACAAAAAACGCTGGAAGTTATAGTCATTAAAAATTATGGTGTTACAATGAATGCCAATACGCCGGTACCGGTTAAATCAACTACGACATGGTCTGCTCTTTTCTCAGTAACATTAAGCTCTTCCCATGTGTTGCTGGATTCATTGTAAGTATAAACATGAATATTCTCTTCACCCGTGATGCCAGGCAGATAGAAGTTTACATTTGCAACGCCGAAACCTACATGTGTCTCAGTCTTGATTACATTTAATACTGTTCCGCCTAAAGAAGCAGCAAAATCTTTTGCAGAATAAACACGGGATAACTCAGGTTTTAAAACAGGGAATGTAACGTTAGACTGCTTGCCATCAAGAATCACATCTCCCCCCTGTGCAACAGGAATAACGCTATCCATAGCCCAGATTCCTGTAACTGCATTTGCTATATACTCCTGAACCAATTTGCCTTCTTCAATAGCAGCAACTGTAACGGCAGGTTCATTCAGACGGATTCATCCGGTACAAATATCTATTTTCCTACTTTTTTTATATGATTACTTATACTACGCTTTTTTCCCTTTGTCAATCTACTCCTGAGTTTTGAAGTGAATATCTGAGATAAATCCAGCAACCCCCTGTGGTTA
>CAZPSD010000095.1:0-9290 GCA_964589055.1 uncultured Bacteroides sp. | reverse complement strand
CATGGTCTGAATCGAGTCGATAATTGTGATATCCGGCATGATATTCCGTATGGTTTCCTCAATGATTTCCAGGCTGGTTTCACACAAGAGCAGCAGATTGTCGGAAAAGTCTCCCAAACGGTTGGCTCTGATCTTAATCTGACGCAAGGATTCCTCGCCGGAAATATACAATACCTTATGACCATCCGCCGCCATATGCCTGCACACCTGCAACAGCAGCGTGGATTTGCCGATACCGGGATCGCCGCCCACTAAAGTCAGGGAACCGGGCACAATGCCGCCGCCCAATACTCTGTCAAGCTCGCCCATATGGGTTGTCATTCGCTCCTCTTCCTGTATACTGACCTCAGACAGATTCGAGGGTTTCACACCTTCGTTCTTACGAATACTGCCGCCCGTACTTTTTGCTTTGGATACCACCTTCTCTTCCACCATGCTGTTCCATTCCTTACAACCGGGACACTGTCCCATCCACTTGGAAGATTCATATCCGCAGTTTTGACAGAAGAACACTGTCGCCATCTTACTTTTTGCCATATCTGCTCCTAACCATTTTCTATCACACAAAATCAGAACTCCCAAGCCGGCGCCGCGTTCTATGACACGCGTGTCATTTTGGAAGTTCCTCTTATCGTCTGACAATCATTCTGTCCGATGATCCGTTGTTACTGTTTCACAATTTTAACAGCCACTTCTCCGACATTGGCTAACTCAACACTGATACTCAGCTTGCCGCTTAAGTTGGTTTTCATCTTACCTACATTCACGTCATCTACAAATACTTTATACTCCGCATCTTCTTCCAGACCGACTGTGATCTGCGCATCTTCATCGCCTTCTACGGTAAAAGCTACGCCTTTCTCCGTCTCCGTAAACCGAGTAACACTGGTTCCCGGTTCAGACTCATAAGCAAACATACCGTTTTTCTCTAACTTGGTCAGTTCCCGAAAGGTCTTAACCTTATACAGATCCCCGCCATGTTCATAATCCTCTACTTTTGCTTTGGCATCCAGTTTATGATTACCAAAACTGATTGCACCGTTCTCCTCGGTGCGCAGCAACTCTTCTACGACTGCCATTGTGTTTTCCTCCTAAGTCTTGCTATTATTTATCATTGCGTACTGCAAACACTACTTTTTTATTCCTAAGTCCTGTCGTCACCTTATCTCCGCGCTTCACGCTGCCCAGCAGAATTTCTTCTGCCAGTGCGTCCTCGATTTCGGACTGGATCGCTCTCTTCATGGGTCTGGCTCCCATCTTCACATCCGTATGCTTCTCAATGAGATAATCCTTCACAGATGTACTGACGGTCAGATCAATATCCATCTGCTTCTTGCAGCGTTTCACCAAATTCTTAGAAAGCAGGGAAACGATCTGCTTCATGTTATCCTTATTTAACGGATGGAATACCATAATCTCGTCAATCCGGTTGATAAACTCCGGCTTAAAGAGACGCTTTACCTCTTCCATCACATTGGACTTCATCTTATCGTAACTCTGCTCTTCTGTTTCAGCCGCACCAAAGCCCAGATTTTTGGGATCGATAATACGCTGTGCCCCCGCATTGGATGTCATGATCAGTATGGTATTCTTAAAGCTTACCTTCCTGCCCTTGGAATCCGTAATATGACCGTCATCCAGCACCTGTAACAGAACGTTAAATACATCCGGATGGGCTTTCTCTATTTCATCAAACAGTACCACAGAGTATGGATTTCTGCGAACCTTCTCCGACAACTGTCCGCCCTCCTCAAAGCCTACGTATCCCGGTGGAGAACCGATCATCTTCGATACGGAATGTCCTTCCATATATTCTGACATATCTACCCGGATCAGCGCATTCTCCGAACCAAACATCGCTTCGGCAAGCGCTTTGCTAAGCTCCGTCTTTCCTACGCCGGTGGGACCTAAGAACAGGAAAGAACCGATAGGACGGTTGGGATCCTGCAATCCCACTCTTCCCCGGCGCATCGCTTTGGCAACCGCTTTGACCGCCTCGTCCTGACCGATCACGCGCTTATGCAGAATGGACTCCAGCTTTAATAACCGCTCACTCTCTTTTTCCGCTAACTTCTTGACCGGAATCTTCGTCCAGAGAGCCACTACCTCGGCAATTTCATTCTCGCCTACGACATAAGAACGCTTCTCTTCTTCCTTCGCCATCTTCTTGACGATACGGTCATATTTCTTAATGCAGACTTCCTGCTTTTTCTTCAGTTCCGCCGCCTGGGTAAACGCTTCCATACGGATTGAACGTTCTATCTGCAAATCTATTTTCTTAATCTCATCCGATAACTCCCGCAGCTGATCCGGCTGCTTCTTCACCCGGAGGCGCACAGCCGCTGCCGCTTCATCGATCAGATCAATTGCCTTATCCGGCAGATTTCTGTCATTGATGTATCTTGCCGACAGTGCCACTGCCGCGCTGATTGCTTCCCTTGTAATGGTAACGCGATGGTGCTCCTCATATTTGTGCACGATACCACACAGAATCGCCTCCGCTTCCTCTATGGTCGGTTCCTCCACCGTTATCGGTTGGAACCTTCTCTCCAACGCCGCATCTTTCTCCACATATTTGCGGTATTCGGCTATAGTAGTAGCGCCGATCAGCTGGATCTCTCCTCTTGCCAGAGAAGGTTTTAAGATATTGGAAGCATCGATAGCTCCCTCGGCGCCTCCTGCTCCGATAATGGTATGCATTTCATCCAGAAAAAGGATAATATTTCCATCCTCGATCACTTCCTTGATGACCTTCTTGATCCTCTCCTCGAACTCACCGCGGTACTTACTGCCCGCAACCATACCCGACAAATCCAGCGTCAGAACTCTCTTATTCTGCACCGTGAAAGGTACGTCACCGGTTGCAATTCTTGCCGCCAATCCTTCTACGACTGCAGTCTTACCCACGCCCGGCTCACCGATCAGACAGGGATTATTCTTCGTCCTGCGGCTCAATATCTGTATCACACGCGTTATCTCATCTTCTCTGCCAATGACAGGATCTAACCTGCCGTCTTCCGCCAGCGCTGTCAGGTCACGGCTGTACTGCTCCAAAGTGGAGGTTCCGCCTTTTTTCTTATTCTGCTTTCTGTTTAAATCTTCTTTATACAGGGAACTGTCTTCCCCCATTGCTGCCAGTACATCCACATACAGTTTTTGTACTGAGATTCCCATCGTATTAAGCAATCTGACCGCTACGTTTTCGCCTTCTTTTAAAAGTGCCAACAGGATGTGTTCCGTTCCCGTCTTATCACTGCGGAAACGATCCGCCTGTCTGTGTGCTTCTTCCAGAATACTTTGCGCTCTCGGAGAATATCCGTCTCTCTCGGCGATCAGCACGGAACTTTCCGGCGCGATCAGTTCTTTGATCATCTCTTTAAGCTGTGCAGCATCCACACCGTTATTTTGTAAAACAGTTGCCGCCACCCCGGTATTCTCCCGAATCAAGCCGAGAAGAATATGTTCGCTTCCCACGTAACTCTGTCTCAGGCTTTTGGCTGCTCTCTCGGCTAACATCAATGCTGCTTTTGCTTTATCCGTAAATTGTGGCTGCATCAATCATCCATTCCTTTCCCGTAATCTTCATAGATTTCATCTATAAGAGCATGCACTTCTTCTCTGGAAATATTCTTACAACTTGCCTTTGCCAGAGTGACAAGCAGGTCATCCCGCACATCTTTAAGCGCCTTCATTTTATCGACATCCACAGCAATCACGGCGCCTTTCCGTCGGTCTACTTTGACATATCCCTCCTGCTTTAAGACAGTATATGCCTTGTTGACTGTATGCATATTGATTCCGATATCATCTGCCATCTGTCTGACCGACGGCAGCATATCCCCTTCGCTTAATCTGGAGGCGGCAATTCCCATGATAATCTGGTTTCTCAACTGCATATAGATTGCTTCATCACTATTAAAGTCTATTTCTATAAACATTCCCAATCAATCCTATTACTTGAAGTCCTTATCATCCATATTTAAAAATTCAAACTCAAAATCGTCATCATCTATGAGGAAATTTTTCGCTTTGCGCTTTGGTGCGGTCTTCACCGGCGCTTTTACATCCGGCTCTTCCTCATAAGTCACTTCCCGCATCAAAGGCTCCTTCTCTTCCCGCTGCTTCACCTGCATTTCTTCTTTGGCATCCTTCCTGCGAGGTGCTTTTTCAGTCGGTTCCGGCTCTTCCTCCCCACTGATTTCAGGGCGCACCTTCCGCCTTGCAGGTCTTACTTCTTCCTCCTCAGGCTCATCTTCGTCTTCCTCTTCATCCTCGTAATCTTCATAATATACATCACGAAGCTTAAATGCCATAATGATCACCGCTATCGCCAACGCGGCCGCCAGCACACCAAGAACAACGATAATAATACGCTGTTTTATTACTTTATCGGTATCTGCCGGTTCTGTATTCGCCGTCGCCTGCGCCGCAGCCTCTAAAAGAGGCTCCAGCTTCTGCTTGATTGCCCCCTGACTGCCACGGTTATCATACAGATACCAGGCAAATCCGTCTCCGTCCTGCTCATATTTCAGTTCGAAATCATTATTGGTGTTTTGTACCTGTTCCGGCTCTTCCACAGGCGCTTCCGGGATTTCTTCCTCCACCGGGAGCAAATCTCCCAGCGTTACCAGGTCATAACGGACAAATCCTGTTTTCTCCGCGCCGTCTGCTCCGGTAAATGTCACGTAATACCACTCTTTACCGTCACTGCCGTCAGATTTGCCGCTCACTACCACCTGCTTGCCTTCTGCCAAAGTCTCTACCACCCCGCCATTCGTAGAAGGCGCTGTCCTGATCTTCGCCGCTTTAACGGAAACGGCAGCATACTGTGCATCCATGGCAGTCTCCGCCTCTGCTTCGGCGCCGCCTGCTGTTCCCGCGGCTGCCGTATCAGCGGATGCATCCCCGGCAGCCGCACTGTCATCCTGTGCATTATCCGAAGTATTCTGATTTCCCGTATCAGACGTGCCGGTCGGAATATCCCCGTCATCTGTTTCTACCAGATCAGCACGGATATATCCTAAGGTATCCGCATTGACATATACATGATACCATACGGTACCGGATGCGTCCGTCACCTGATCTTTGATCGTAACGGTCTTTCCCTGGGCGGTACTGCCGATCACACTGCTGGAAGCGTCCGCCTTCTCACGTATATTGGCAGACTCAGCAATTACCTTTCCCTCAGAATCCGCCAGACTGATTATCGGCTGACGCCAAACCAGCGCTGCCGCACAGACCGCCGCCGCACATCCCAATATGAATTGTTTTCTCTTAAGCATATTCATTTTGATAACCATGCCTTTCTCCTGCTCAAATGCCCTTTGTCTCTTTTCGCTCTGTTACCGTTCCCTTGTAAACCGCTTGGAGCCGTCTTCTCCGACAGGTCTTTGTGTACTGTAACCTGAGAAATTGCTCTTATGTCCCATTCTTGCCTGAGACTCAAGATTTCTGTGATAATTCACCTCGCACTTCGGACACAGACGCCCGCCCCGAATGCTGGCGCCGCACATTTCACACTGCAGAAAAGTCTTAGATGCCGTCGTAATCTCCAATCTGGACTCCTTAAGCATATCCCGGATTGATTTCTGGCTCACGCCTGTTGCCTCAGATGCCTGCGCAGTGGTGGCTCCATGGTGCTTCTCTACATAATTGCGAACTTTACCGTAATCATCGTATTCCACGCAGCCGCATTTTTCGCACTTATATTCTCCTACGCCCTTAAAAACCATGACCCCGCCGCACTCTTTACAATAAGTCGGCCGGTTGTAGGTATTGATTTCCTTAAATTCCCTTCGGAACTGCTCTGCTTTCTCTGCTCTGTCTGCCATACGGACGCCCCCTTCCAAGCTTTCAGACATATCCCCTATATAAACAAAAGCTTAAACCTCGTCGATAGCCTTTCCGATATCGGTTCTCATATATTTGTTTTTAAAATTTACCCATTTGGTTGCTTCATAAGCATTGGCCCTCGCCTCTTTCAGTGTTGCACCCGTAGCCGTCACGCCTAACACACGCCCCCCGTTGGTCACAATCCCTTCATCAGTCAGCTTCGTTCCTGCATGGAAGCAATAATATCCTTCCTTTCCGTCAAAATTTTCCAAGCCTTTGATCGGAAACCCTTTTTCATAGGATACCGGATACCCTTTCGATGCCAATACCACACAAACCGCAGCATTATCTTCAAATTGAAGGTCTATCTGATCCAACGTACCGTCGATACAGGCTTCCACCACCTCGATCATGTCATTCTTCATACGCGGCAGGACAACCTGCGCCTCCGGATCACCAAATCTGGCATTATACTCTAACACTCTCGGTCCCTTCTCCGTGAGCATCAGCCCGAAGAAGATAACGCCTTTGAAAGGTCTGCCCTCCGCTGCCATAGCATCCACTGTGGGCTGATAAATATACTTCTGGCAGAACGCATCCACTTCCTCTGTATAGAACGGACTGGGGGAAAAGTTACCCATACCGCCTGTGTTCAGGCCCTGATCGCCATCCAGCGCACGCTTATGATCCTGTGCCGAGGACATGATCTTAATCGTCTTGCCGTCCACAAAAGAAAGCACGGAAACCTCACGTCCCGTCATAAACTCTTCAATAACCATCCGGTTGCCTGCACTGCCGAACTTCTTATCTTCCATAATGGTCTTGACGCCTTCTTTGGCTTCCTCTAACGTCTCACAGATAAGAACTCCTTTGCCCAGCGCCAGACCGTCAGCTTTTAGTACCACCGGCATGTCAATCGTCTCTAAGTATGCCAAAGCCTTCTGCGGATCATCGAAATTCTCATAGGCTGCCGTGGGAATATTATATTTCTTCATCAGATCCTTGGAAAACGCTTTGCTGCCCTCCAGAATCGCCGCATTTTTGCGGGGGCCGAACACCCGTAAACCTGCCGCTTCCATCTCGTCTACCAGACCGCCTACCAACGGATCGTCCATACCGACAATCGTTAAATCAATCGCTTTTTCCTTGGCAAAAGCTGTCAATTTATCAAATTCCATAGCGCCAATAGGCACACATTCCGCGATCTGTCCGATTCCCGCATTACCCGGCGCACAGTAAATCTTATCTGCTTTAGGGCTCTTGGCAACGCTGACTGCTATGGCATGTTCTCTGCCGCCGCTTCCTACAATCAATACTTTCATCTGGTATTCCTGGCCTTTCTTTATGTTTATCTGTCTTTCTTCCTTGTAAAGCCCGCTGCTTTCCGTCAGACATTATGGATTCAGAAAGCAGCGGAATATATACAGTTATCCGCTCACCCGGTTCTTCTCACCTTACCGTCCGCCACAGTTACTTTCCCATTGGCGATCAGGTCAATGCTTTGCGGCAGGATCACCCATTCCGCCTCTTCCATGACTCTGCGCTGCAGCGCCTTTGGCGTGTCATCATCCCGCACCGCCACTGCTTTCTGCATAATGATCGGCCCGGTATCCGTTCCCTCATCTACGAAATGAACCGTTGCGCCCGTAATTTTCACACCGCGCGCCAGTGCCCCTTCATGTACCTTCAATCCGTAATAGCCCGTACCGCAGAAGGAAGGAATCAGGGACGGATGGATATTGATAATCCGGTTCTCGTACTTATGAATCAACTGCGCCGGAATCACTACAAGGAACCCCGCCAGCACGATCAGATCCGGATTCAGTGCATCAACAGCCTGCATTAAAGCCGCGTTAAACTGCTCTCTGTCCGCATAATCCTTAGGAGATACGCAGACAGCAGGAATTTGTGCCTGCTTCGCCCGCTCTAATGCATAGGCATTTTTATTATTGCTGATCACACCTGCGATCACGGTATTGGTAATGGCACCCTGTTTTACGCCGTCAATGATCGCCTGTAAATTCGTTCCGCCGCCGGATACGCATACAAGTATTTTAAGCATTCTTTTCCTCATTTCCATGCACATTCGTTTGTACAGACCGGTTTTCTTTCATCCTATATTCTTATATCTTCTTAACGTATCTTTTATCACTATCTCAATATAACTTCTTTCTCTCCGCTCACAACCTTGCCGACCGCATAAGCTTCTTCCCCTGCCGCCCTGATCGCTTCAACCGTCTTATCGGCATCTGCGGGATCTACTGCCAATACCATGCCAAGTCCCATGTTGTAAGTGTTGTACATCATCTTTTCTTCCAGATTACCGGTCTTCTGCAATAGTTTGAAAATAGGAAGCGCCGGATAGCTGTCCTTCTGAATCTCTGCTGCCACGCCGTCAGGAAGCATTCTCGGAATATTCTCATAAAAACCGCCGCCTGTGATATGGCTGCATCCTTTAATGGCCACGCCTGCTTCTTTCACAGACTGTAATGCCTTGACATAAATCTTCGTCGGTGCAATCAACGCTTCGCCCAGTGTGGCGCCAAGTTCATCATAATAAGTATCCAGGCTCTCTTTTGTCATTTCGAACACTTTACGGACCAAGGAGAATCCGTTGCTATGTACGCCGGAGGAGGCAATGCCAATCAATGTATCACCGACCTTAATATTCGCTCCCGTAATCAGATCTTTCTCATCCACTACGCCTACCGCGAACCCCGCCAGATCATACTCGTCCTCCGGCATCAGTCCCGGATGCTCCGCTGTCTCACCGCCGATCAAGGCTGCGCCTGCCTGTTTGCAGCCCTCTGCCACACCTTTGACGATCGTTGCAATCTTCTCCGGGTAGTTCTTGCCGCAGGCAATATAATCCAAGAAAAACAGAGGCTCACCGCCTGCACAGACAACATCATTGATACACATTGCCACGCAGTCGATTCCAACCGTATCGTGCCGGTCCATCAGAAATGCCAGTTTAATCTTCGTTCCTACGCCGTCTGTACCGGACAACAATACCGGTTTCTCCATATCTTTGATCTTTTCCATAGAGAAAGCGCCGGAGAAACCGCCCAGTCCGCCTATGACCTCCGGTCTCATCGTTTCTTTTACATATTTTTTCATCAATTCCACTGACTGGTAACCGGCTTCAATATCGACGCCTGCTGTCTTGTAATCCATTGTTTTTCCTCCAAATATTATTTATCAGTAAATCATTCCCGTTTGCGTCTGCAGCTTACTGATAGTTTTTATATCCCACTTCCTGCAGTTTTGCGTCCTTCTTCTGTACACTTTCTTCCAGGCTCCGGGTATAATCTTTCAGTTTCTGTAACAAAGCCGCATCTGAGACCGCCAGAATCTTCGCTGCCAGAATCCCCGCATTTTGTCCGCCGTTAATGGCAACGGTAGCCACCGGAATACCGGAGGGCATCTGCACGATGGAGTACAGGGAATCCACGCCG
>CAZPSD010000094.1:0-9420 GCA_964589055.1 uncultured Bacteroides sp. | reverse complement strand
GAACCCGTGTTACCGCCGTGAAAGGGCGATGTCTTAACCGCTTGACCATGGAGCCTTCCGGAAGGCTTCATGCAGCCTTAACGAATGATATAATATCATATCCTGCGGCATTTGGCAAGAGAAAAACGCTCATTTTTTTGCCCCGGTTTTTGCCCGCTTTTTGCCCCGGTTTTGCCTCGTTTTGCTTAAATTTTTTTCATTAAGACTGCTACCGCGCGCATATCCTCCGGGATATAACAGGTAAGCCTGCCTCCTGTCACAACAAGTTCCGCATCCGCATCCGAATAAACAGTCTCAATCCGGTAATCCCCGTCTGTGGGCAGCGGAACCTCCAAAGCGCCGTCATGCTCTCCGTTAAAGCAATGAAACACAGCCAAAAGCCCGTCTTTCTTTTCCTGCTCCACGCCGCCCTCAGTCCGCACAAGGCACTGCCAGCCCGCAGGATGACGGTAATTTAAAACCTTCGGTCCGTACAGTCTGCTGTAACCGTTCTTTATGACAGATGCCGCCTTCTTGTAGAACGCAATTCCGCGGTCGATCATATCCCACTGTTCCGCCGTTAAATTCGTCACATCCCCCGACAGACACATTCTTCCCAAAAAAGCCGCCGCCATAGAATAGGCAATTCTCTTTACGGAATCATCCCTGCGGATTACCGCCCAAATCTGGCTCTGCCTCGGCAGGATCACACGATGCAGGGACGCGGCGATAATCGGGATCTCCTCACATTCGTGGGCATCTGAAAAAGAAGCCATACTGCACTCACTCATCATAAGCGGCTCCAGCTTGTGCCCGCCTGAAGAACAGTTTTCCAAAATAATGCCCGGTACCCTTTGCCTGATCCTGCGGATAAAAGCAAGGGACGCCTCCATGTTTTGCCTGAGCCCTTCGCCCAGGGATTCAGCCCCGTCGCAGCCCACGCCAATGGTATCGTTATAATCCATCTTCATATATGAAAATCCATATTTTTCCAGAATGCCGATTACCCGTTCTTCCAGATAGTTCTGTACCCATTCCTGTCTCATATCCCAGAATCGTCTCATGGATGTCGTAAGCGGCGTGCCGTTTCTCGTAAGCAGATGCTCCGTTTTCCGGTAGTTCTGCGCTTTCTCACCCACATTATCAATTTCAAACCAGATACCGGCTTTCATGCCGCTGGCGTTAATCGCATCTACGGTTCTGCCAAGCCCCTCCGGGAACAATTCCTTTGACACCGAATAATCTCCCATTGCCACATCCCATGGAATGCCGGGCTGCTTATACCAGCCGCAGTCTATCACAAAATAGGAAAAACCCTTATCTTTAATTGCCTCCAAAATACCGCAGATATTTTCATGGGACGGACAGCCCCATGTAGTACAATACTCGTTAAAAATGATCGGAAGTTCCTGCTCTGAAGCGGGACCGCAATTCACTGCGTCCTCCACTGCGGCCGTCATTCTCTGGGAAATCATGTCAATACCGCCTCCCCGGCATACGGACAGAATAGCCGCGGGAGTCACAAACCTTTCTCCCGGCGCAATTTCTTTCATCCAGTGGCCGAAATCATAATCCGCCAGCCCGCCCGAAAGGTTGACATCGTCCCCCCTTCTGTAAACCTCCATCTGCCAGCTTGCATTATGCATGATCTGTGCGCCCCAAAACAAATCCGATTTCACGTCTTCCATTACCGCGTAAGGAAAATAGCCGTTTACCGGCATGGAGCCAACCTGCCCGAAACGCTCACAGCGCACCGCGTGACCGCCCCAGGAGGGCTCAAGCTGCAAATCCTCGATCAGCGCGGATTCCGCTCTTCCTTCCATACTCCATACGCTTCTGATACGGTGCAGCTTCAGTCTGCCGCTCTCATCCGCTCCCACGAAGGGCGATATCCCTCCCAGGGAAAAACTGGAAAGCAGCTCTAACCCAACCTTTTTCCCGGATGCGTTTTCAAACTCCGTACAGGAGATCAGGCTTTTCTTGCCTTCCTTCCAACGCAGAAAATGCCTGTAATAATAACCTCTGGGATCCGACAGCGCCGTACAGATTACCGTTTCTCCATTCTCCTGTTTCTTTTCCTGTTTTTCAAACGCAAGCGCTTCCACGGAAGCGCTCTGACGCATGGTTCTGCCCCCGGCATAGCCGCCCGCATAGGTATCTCCCACAAGCTTTACCTGTATCAATGAATCCGGATACGGCTTCTCCCTGTATGCCGTATGATAGGGCATGTCTGCGGGAAGCAGAACAAGTTCCATACTCCCCGTCTCCTCATCCTGTACATAGTAGGCCTGCATATCGCCCAGTACAAATTCACTATAAATTTTTTTCATTTTATTACCATACCTTTCTCACAGCCTGCAAAACCATATTTTTGCGCATTATCCTTTGACGGCTCCCACAGTCATGCCTTTGATAAAGTATTTCTGCAGACTCAGAAACAGAATCGAAATGGGCAGCACCGACACGACAATAGCCGCCATAGCGGTGGTGTAATCGCTGACCTGCGCCGAGAACAAGGACTGTATCGCCACCGTCAGCGTCTTTAGCCCCTTCTTGCTCACATACAGGCTCGCCAGCAGATAATCGTTCCAAATCTGGAATGACTGCATAATAATCAATGTGGCGAAAGCCGGTTTTAACAGAGGGAGCACAATCACAAAATAAGTTCTTACCACAGAGCAGCCGTCTATACGCGCCGCTTCCTCCAGTTCCAGCGGAACCGTAGACATAAAGCTGTTCATCAAAAATACGCCAAAAGAAATGCCTGTGGCGATATACATAAATATAATACCATACCTTGTGTTTGTTAAGTGCAATTTATAACCGATCGTATAAATCGGCAAAAACAGCGCCTGAAAGGGAATCAGTATTCCGATTACAAAATAGACAAAGGAAAATTGAAAAAATCTGCCCTTTCCTCTGGAAATCGCCCAGGCTGTAACGCCGCACAGAAGCGCCAGGATCAATACGCTGAGCGCGGTGTAAATAAAGGTATTCGTAAAAGTGGTCGTCAGATTCAGCTTCTTCAACGCTGCCGCATAGTTATTCCACTGCAGGGAATCCGGCAGTGTCAAAGGACTGGTCAGATACAGCTCCTTCTTCGTCTTAAAAGAATAATTCAGTATTACAAACAGCGGAAAGAGAAACAGCACAGCCACAACCGTCATCAAAATCTGTACCACAAGAGTGGCTGCCGTATAGGATTTTACCGCGGTCTTTTCATCCTGTCCGGTATGTCTGAACTTTGCCATTATGACTGCACCTCCCTGCTCTTTAAGCCCTTTACCTGTATCATAGCCACCATCAAAAGAATCACTACCAGCGTTACCGACATGGCGGAACCATAGCCGTACTGCCTGCCGCTGATGGCTGTCGCATAGATCATCTGTATGACGGAAGTGGAAGCTCTTCCCGGACCGCCGCCCGTGGAGGATACAAGCAGATCATATACCTTGAGGGAACCCGTGGTAATGCCCACCACACATATGGTAATTGCCGGTGCAAGCATGGGAATCGTTACGTTGAAAAACCGCTGTACCGCACTCGCCCCGTCCACCTTTGCGGCTTCATAGAGCTCAGAGGGCACGGATTGGAGCCCCGCCAGATAAATTAACATCCAATAACCAATCCACTGCCAGTTGTTTGCAATTACCAGACCGCTTAAAACCGTCTTGCCATCGCCAAAAAGCAAAAAGTTAATATTCGTTCCAAAGATTTCGTTCAGTTCAGGAAGCACATTAGAGTACAGCTTCAGCCAGACGAAACCGACAATTACCGCACTGACCAGACAGGGAATAAACAGAATCGTCCTGTATATCTTCTGCGCTTTGATACCGCTGTCCAAAGCCACCGCAAACAACAGGGCAAACACATTCTGCACAATCGTATTGGCAATGGTAAACCTGATGGTAAACCACCACGCCTGTCTGAAATTGGCGTCCTTCCAGAGATTAATATAATTGGAAACACCGACAAACTCTTTCTTCGCAGTCATGCCGTCCCAGCTCGTAAAGGAATACCGCAGCGCCAACAGCAGCGGCAAAATAACACCTATCGTAAAAATCAACATACCGGGCACAATCAGAAAGAAATACTGACGGTTCATTTTATCCTGCATCGTTTTCTTTTTATTCATACAAATCCTCTCCATCCAGTCTCTACTTATAGAAAAGAGGGGAGAAAAATTCTCCTCCCCTCCATTACACATACATACTGTTTTACTGAGCGCTGCTGGATCCGACTCTGGCATCGGAGGCTGCCAGACAATCCTCAAAGCTGATGTCCCCCTGCAGATATGCCGCAATGTCTGCCGCATTCTCCTCCTGGAAGCCGCCCCATACAAGCTGGTTGTTGCCCAACGTCACATCAACAATCATTCCCTCGGCGGCATATTTGTCAATATCCGCCTGACTGGGATTCGTAAATGTGGGCGCTACATCCTTTAACATGGAAGCTGTCTTGGTAAAATCCAAAATTTCCACTGCCAGTTCTTTATCGCCGGAAAGCACGTCCAGCACACAGTTTACCGCATCCTGATGCTCCGTCTCCGCACTCGTCATTATCGCGATATTCGGCTCAAAGATCAGCTTGGAATCACCCGTCTGGTTCGGGAACGGGAAGATGCCAAAATCAAAATTTTCATCAATGTCAAGGAAGTTCTGGATAGACCAGGAACCGGACACCTTCATAGCCGCCTCGCCGAGCACCATTCTCGCGTCGCAGTCTGTCTGCTCTGTGGAGAAGGTCTCCGGGTAAGTATTGTCAAAGATCAGTTTATTGTAGGAGTAAGCCGTCTGTGCCGCTTTGTCCTCGGAAAAACTTACCTTGCCCGCTCTGAACTGGTCGCCCCAGTCAGGTGTGTTATTAAAGACATCGTTCATCATAAACTGCATGGTCACATTACCGATAGACCAGGTATCTACCATATGGCTTGCAAAAGGTACAATGCCCTTTGCATTACAGTCGTCAATGATCGCCTGCAGCTCCTCCTGCGTTGTGGGAACAGACCAGCCGTTCTCCTCAAACATGGTCCTGTTATAATATACGCCCTGATATAAGGCGTTATATACTAAACCGTACGTTTTGCCGTCAATCGTCACATTCTCCCGCGCCGCATCCAGCCCCCGGTCAAGATAGATATCATCAATTTCTCCCAGAAGCCCCTGGGAAGCGTATGTATTCACATCCTGCGCTTTGCCGATGATAATGTCGGGCAGACCGGACTGCATATACTGCTGCATCTTGGGATGAAACTCTCCGTCCCAGCCTGTGCATTCCCACTCCAGCGTGATATTGGGATATGCCTCAGCTAACGCCTCATCGATCATGTCCTCAATGCCCGCATCCGTAGTGGACTGTCCGGCCAGCACTGTCAGAGTAACCTTCTCGCCGTCCGCGGACGCCTCCGGCGCTTCCGCCTCTTCGGTTTCCTCCGCCGCCGCAGGAGCCTCCGTTTCCCCGGATTCCTCCGCCGCAGGTTCTCCCGCCGTGCCGTTGTCTTCCGAACCGCCGCAGCCTGCCAGTATACTTGCTGTCATTGCTGAACACAAAAGTAAACTTAAAGCTTTCTTTTTCATAGTTCTCTCCCTCCGTAAAATAATAGATTTGTTTTGCTATGATTACTATATAATTTCAACGGTAAAAAAAACTATGCCATTTTTGAAAATCTAACTTGTAAAATTTTGAAACAAACGATTACGGTACTCTCTGGGACTTACCCCGGTATGCTTTTTAAACACCTTGCTGAAATATGTGTAATCGTCATACCCCACCATAAAGGCTACCTCGGCGATATTGATATCTTCCCTCCGCATCAGTTCCTTCGCCTTTTCCATTCGCCTTGACGCGATGTACAGCATCAGGTTTTCTCCGGTTTCCTGCTTGAAAAGCCTGGAGAAATAAGAACTTTCCACCGCATATTTTTCGGAAAGGCCTGAAAGCGTCAGCTCCTCAAAATAATTTTCATTGATATAATCCACCGCCTCTTTCACATAATCTCTGATATTGCCGATCACTTCACTCTTCTTTTCGCCCAGCACCACATTCTGCATCTCTGTGAGCAGCGATAAAAGTTCCTCCACATCCAGTCCTTCCACCGCTTTATCCGCCATCTGCTCCAACCGTCCCAGCTCCCTGATGCCTGCCTCAGAAGCGCCTTTCCCGGCAAGATAATCCAGAAAAACGGCGGAAATTCGATTCACAATCTGCTTCATTTCCATAAGGTTGAAGCTTTCGCAGGAGTCCAACCCTGCCTCCTCCATCAAAAAACTTTTCAACGCCTTTTCACTTCCCGTTTTTAAAACAGTTTTTAACCGCCGTTCCATTTCCTGGCTAATGCAGTTAACTACCTGCGTATTCATACTGTTTTTTTCCTTATTAAAGAAAAGAATAACATTTTCTCTATTATAGGGTCTGGTCATCAGCACGGAAATACTCTGCACATAGGCATCATGCAGGCTGTCCATGGAATATGCCTGCTCGCTGACGGCAACAGTAATGGGACTGTCCGTCTCCCCGCACAGCTGCTTCATAATCTTTAAAGCCAGCACTTGCTGCCCGCCGGCGTCAAGCTCCGTTACCACCAGAAATTCATTACTTCTGTTGATATAATTAAAAACAATCAGCTTCTGCTGCGAATCCACCTCCCCCAGTTTTTTCTTGATCGAATAAGATAAATAGTTCATGTCATACTGATATCTCGCCATCAGCGCCTGCAGATCGTGAATCTTGACCAGCATAAGGCTGCAGCCTGCGGGATCCAGAGGTGTTTCCGCGGCAGGCATCATGGAAAACCTGATCCGCTCCTTTTCAACCAGAAGGCTCAGTTCCCGATCCTGTAAGAGAGAAGCCGCTTTCAGATTCTGTCTCTCATTTTCTTCCTTCTCGCTGATCCGCCCAAGCGCATTTGAAACTGCCTGAATCAAATCAATTTTCGACACCGGCTTTAACAGGTAATTGATCGCGCCCGCCATTAAGGTTTCCCTGACATAGGCAAAATCATCGTAACCGCTGAGAACCAGAACCACAACCTCCGGATACTGCTCCTTCACCCTTTTTACCAATTCCACGCCATTTAAAAAAGGCATATTAATGTCCGTAATTAAAATGTCCGGCCTGTCCCGCATCATAATCTGCAATACCTCTTCTCCATCCTGCGCGGGAGACATAAAATCAATCTGATAATCCTCCCATGAGATCATGCTGCGGATTTTTTCTCTGGTCCAGTATTCATCATCCGCAACCAGTAATTTATACATTTTCCTTTCCATACAATTCATCCTCTTTCCTTGCCGCTACCGTCAGATACACGGAGGAACCCTTGCCCGGCTCGCTCTCGATGAAAAGCCCATACTCTTCTCCGTAGATCATCTTTAATCTGGCGTTAATATTCAACAATCCAATGGAATTTCCTTCCTCCACCAGTCCCATGTCATTTTCCTTAAGAAGATAATTAAATTTTTCCGCATCCATTCCCACGCCGTCATCCCTGACCATAACATACAGCTTTCCATCTGCCTGCCATATTTTAATGTAAATATTCTTTTCCCCACGCTTATTTTTCAAGCCGTGATTGATGGCGTTTTCCACCAGAGGCTGTATGGAAATCTTCGGTACGGAGTAATGCAGAGCATCTTCATCAATATCAAAATGATAACGGATTTCCTGCCGCATACGCACATTCATGACAAAAATATAGTTTTTCAGATGAGCGATTTCCCTCGATATGGTAGCATAAGGATATTTCATATCCAGACTATAGCGAAACATGTCGCTGAGCGACTGACACAAATCGCTTACTAAATCGCAGTTTTGAATGCTGGCGATGCTGCTCATGGTATCCAGGGTATTATACAGGAAATGCGGGTTAATCTGTGCCTGCAGGGCCTGATACTGCGCCCTGTTTAATAAAAGCTTGTCTTGATATCTCTGTCCGATCAGATTTTCAATGGAGTCCAGCATATAGTTAAACTCCTCTCCCAGCTTGCCAATCTCATCCTGTACCTGATAATTAACCCGGAGATTCGTTTCGCCGCTGCGGATCCTGCCAATCGTATCCATCAAATCCGCCAGGGGATTTGTCAGTCGTTTTGTGATGTATGTATACAGAATAATCATCAGGACGCTTAGAGCCGTCACACTCATAACCAGTGTTTTCGCCAGCATTTTCTGGTTTGCTTTCAGCACAGACTGCGGCATAACCGCATAAATGTCCAAATCATATTTGTTGAACGGCAGATGAAAAAAAACCTTCTCCGAATCCGCCATATCCACCGCCGCCTGCCTGTTCTCCCATATATCCTTCATCGTCTGCTCATAAAAATCAACGTAGCTCTTACCGGGTTCTCCCACCAGGGCAAAGGCCCGATCCCCCGCAGGCTGCAGCCAGATAAAGGTATTTTCGCCAAGCTGATACTTCTGCATAATCTTCTGCGTCATTTTTACGTCCGTATCACAGACAATGTATCCGATCATATTTTTTGTGCTTGAGATATCATAAATCTTCAGCACAAACCTTACCATATCAGCATCGGTAGAAGGATTATGATAACTGGAAACCAGCATTTCATTCTCGGCGGATTCCGTATAGTCTTTTACCCGCTGCGCATTGTAGGTTTCCGCATCCTCATAAATATCCGCCGCATAGTTTCGTTTCGGCGTATCGGCCTTTCTGTATACACTGAAAATTTCATGGTCGCTGTTATAAAAATAAAGCGCCATCATACCGTCGTTTGCCGTAAAATGCTCCTCCGCATAGTCCCTTGCATAACGATAGTAATCCTGCCGCAGCTTCTCCACCGTCCCATAATCCCGCAGAGCGCCAAGAAAAGCCTTATCGTTGTAGATATTGACCATATTGTTCTCGATTCCCTCAATATAGTTTCCCAGTTCATTTTCCATATTATCAAGAGAATTGTAAGCAATATCACGCGCCTGCTCATAAACCATGCCGGAACTGACATTCAAAAGAAAGGCTGTCTGCAAAACCAGGGCAATCAGCGTGCACAAAATACAAATCAACAATATCTTGTTCCGCATGCTTCCCCTTACCGAAATTTTTCTGATCATATAGCCGTGCCCCCCCCCGATGTGAAAAGCCGCACCTTCTTATCCTAACCGCCGGCATATTCCGTTCATGAGTCAGTTTCCCCTGAACAATCAAAGGGCAGCTTTCTTCGTATTATTCCTTTCCCAGTGCGAAGTGCGATTGTCTGTTATACGACTCTGTCAATCACTGTAGGCGCTCCCGGTTTTACCGCTCTTTTCAGAAATCTCAGAGCACAAACACTGCAGTGAATTCCGGGTAGTGATTGGATTTACCAAGCACAAAAGCACAAAAGCCCATAAACACTGATGTTTACAGACTTTTCCTAAACAACTTTCTTTTACCAAACTCCCCGAGTAGGGCTCGAACCTACAACCCCTCGGTTAACAGCCGAGTGC
>CAZPSD010000093.1:0-9505 GCA_964589055.1 uncultured Bacteroides sp. | reverse complement strand
AGACACCACTGTAGGATTTCCTCTGTCCGATGAGAGACGATGCATCTTTGTCCTGTCATATAAGGTGCCAGCATACGCCTGGCCCCAATCAAAAGGTCTGCCTCTTCTATAATATCCCGTGCCTCTACGGTCAGATTTCGGGGATCACCCATGCCGATGCCGATGATATAAATATGATTTTCTACGTTCTGCTTTGCCATGTACCTTTTACCCTTCTTCCCGCACTGTATAGTTTTCTGTATGATACACTGTTCACTCTGCTATGGAAGACTTATCCATTCATTTTTATATTTTTGACTGCTTATCCCTGCCATACGCCTGCACATAAACAAAATTCTCATTCGCCCGCTCCATACAATAATCCCGATGCAGGATGGCATCCACAAAATCCTGACCGGCAGATTCCGCCACAACAACCCGAAGTCCCAACGCCTCTTCCACCTGCGGTATCGTCACATCATCTAAGAAAACCTGCTCTCCACTGCGAAGCATGGCAGCGGAAATCAACAGCGTTTCTCCCAAGTTAACGCCTTGTGTCTGCTGCTCTTTCAACTGTGCAATTAAGTCCTGTCCCGTAATCAATCCGGTTACCGTAATCGTTTCCCCAAAGAAATCATTCCGTATCCCATAGGTCTGAATAGTAAGCCCCGGATAAGCCTGCATCATCCGTCTTGCAAACTCCTGCACCAGCCCGTGTGCCAGTTGTCCGGTTGCTACGGTGATCATCCTTTTCAGCTTGTGCTTCTGCACATGGTATTTCATTCCATGAGTTGCCTGTGCCAGCGCTTCCTCAAATTCCACCCGGAATAAGCGCATCATGCCCACACCGTTTTCCAACTGAATGTAACCGTCATACCGTTCTTCTTCCGGAAAGTCACGCTCCGCCGTGATATAGAACTCATCGCTGGCGTGAATAAAGTGGAGCCCGTATTGTTCAAAGCACACGGGCTGATAGCTTTCAATCATATCGATGATCTCCCCTGCCTCTTCTTTGGTAAAAAGCGGAATGGGATACAAGCCTTCCCTATACTTGGTGATTCCCGCAGGCACCACTGACACGCTCCGCATAAAAGGAAGATATTTCATCAAATCGGTAATACTGCGCCGAAGCTCCTCTCCGTCATTAACGCCCTTACAGCACACGATCTGCCCGTTCATCTCCACATGCCCTTCATACAGCCTGTCCAGAAATTTCAGCTTATCTCCCGCAAAGCGGTTATTCAGCATTTTACAGCGAAGCTCTGGATTCGTTGTCTGTACGGAGATATTGATGGGCGCAAGCTGCATCTGAATAATACGCTCCACGTCCTGATCGGACATATTCGTCAAGGTGATATAATTGCCCTGTAAAAAAGACAGTCTGGAATCATCATCTTTGAAATACAGATTGTCACGCATCCCCGGCGGCATCTGGTCTATAAAACAAAAAATGCATTTGTTGCTGCAGGAACGGAAGTCACTCATCAGTTCATTTTCAAATTCCACTCCCAGATCATCGTCATACTCCTTATCGATCTCCAAAAGCCATTCCTCGCCGTCCGCCTTACGGATCAGCGCTTCCACATACTCATCCTTAATGAGATATCGATAATCGAACACATCCCCTATTTCATTGTCATTGATTTTAAGAAGAATGTCCCCAGGCTCAATTCCCATTTCCTGCGCAATGGAATCCGGATAGACCGCTCTGATTATATGCTCTGCTTTCTTCAAACCTGTATCCTCACATCATACACACTGCCGGCTATACCCATTACTTTATTCCCTATGATTTCACACATCTGTTCCACGCTTACACCCTCCGTTTCCTGCGGCGGTATAAGCGCCACCAGTTCAACTCCACATGCACGGGCTGCCTTTGCTTTCTCCGGATACCCGCCTGCCCCGCCGGATTGTTTGGTCAACAGATACTTAATATCATGCTCCCGCAGCATCAACTCATTAAACTCTTCGGAAAAGGGTCCCTGCATACAAATCATATGATCCGGCAAAAAACCAAGTCCCAGACACTTAGACAACATTTCTACGTTAGGCAGTATCCTCATGTACACTCTCTTTTCAAAGTCTTTTAGTTTACATAATTCTTCCGCCTGTTTACTGCCCGTGGTGGCAAGAATATTGCCTTCTGTGGCTTGCAGGTAAGCGACCGCCCGGCTGATATCCTCATGACAGCTGATTTTTATAGTTTCTTCTGCCCCTGCCAGATTTCTCAACACTCTGTAATATATCTGCTCCTCAATTTTCTGCTCTTGCCGATAGGCTTCAGCAGCTTTCTGAATATTTCCAGTTACTTCTATCGCATACGGATGGGTGGCGTCAATAATCAGCATTGGCTTTTCTTTTTGGAAAAAGCCAGCCATCTCCTCCGCATTCATTCTTCCTACACGGATATTATCCCCGCGGGATCTGTCTATTACTCCGCTTCTGATTTCTCTCCTTCTGCCCGAACGCCCAAAGGAAAGTTTTTGGCTTTCTCCAAGTTTACATAATGTCTCTTTCCCATACTCTGTCGCCACACAAAATACGGCATCTATTTGATTTTCCGTACAAAATTCATACAGCAGTCTTCCTTCACTTGTCCCCGCAAATATGATACATTTCCTATTCTTTCTCTGTTCCATGATCTGTTTCTATCTGTCCTTGTGTCGTTTATCAGTTTGCTCTGCCCTGCCGCAGCGATATCCTCTCGGCGTTACCATTCTTCCCCCGTATTTCTGCGTCATTGCATTGCCGATATACACCGTGGTAAACATATCAGCCGGATGATTCCGCAGTTCGGCCAATGTCATAATCCGTTTTCTCTGCCCTTCTCTTCCAATATTTTGTACAATGCCACAGACTCTGTCCCTGTCCAGCCCTTCCTCCAGCAGTATATCGCAGGCTTTTTGAAGATAATCGGGGCGTCCTTTGCTTGCCGGATTGTAGAGACAGATCACAAAGTCAGCCATAGCCGCCGCCCGTAACCGATTCCGGATCGTATCCCATGGTGTCAGCCTGTCGCTTAAACTGATTACGGCGAAATCATGGGTGAGCGGTGCGCCAAGCACAGCCGCACCACTGCACGCGGCAGTCACCCCCGGCAGAATTTCCAATTCCACACTGTCATCAGCCAGTTCACAGACCAGTCCCGCCATGCCATATACACCGCTGTCTCCGCTGCACACCATAGTGATTTCTCTCCCTGCCCCGGCTTGCGCAACTGCCCATTCACACCGTTCTGCTTCCTTCGTCATGGGAGTCGTGTAATACTCTTTATCCGGAAAAAGCTCCCGCACAAGTTCCACATACACCGTGTAGCCAACGACACAATCACTTCTCTCCAATGCCTGATAAGCTTCAATAGTCATTCCTTCTTTTTTACCCGGCCCGATCCCGACTATAGTTAACATAATTTTTCTCCTTGCTGAGGCTGCGTGCTTTGCAGTTTTAATATAACTTCATTCCCTTTTCCCACACAAGCCGCGGCACAGTTTTCACAATCGCCATGGTCATGCCATCCTGCGCCTGTTTTCCCAGCGCCAGACTGTAATCATCTGTCCGCTGCACGGCTTCTAACGGGGCATCCGCCTGTGTCCACCGTTTGGCAAGACAGTATGCACTCCGTTCACAGACATTATCTACTCCTACCATTTCTTTTACAAAATCTGAAACAGTTACCGCTTCTTCTACCCGCTCCAATTCCTGTGCCGAAAACGCCTCGAAAGGAACTCCCAATCTGCGGGATAACTCCCAGATACCGGGTTCGTCTTTCTTTATGTCAATAGAAGCAATGGCTCCGATCTCATGCATATCGATGTTTAGTCCCTCACAAATCTTCTGCAGAAAAGCTTCCATTTCATCTGCGGTCTTCCCCCTCTTGCATCCGATACCGAGAATATATCTTCGAGGTTTGAGAACACACACCTGTGATGAGTCATAGTATTTGCTGATCTTTTCCTGTAGCTGTGACGGCAAATCGATAAGGACAGCTATATCTGATACCGCCTTCTGCTCCGCCGTCCTCTGCGCTGCCAAACCCTTCAGGACCCGCAAACCATCCGGCGTCTCGCCTTCAATAGAAAGATTTGTCCACACGTCTATCGTCCTGCCCTGCAAAAGTGCCGACGAAACTGTCTTAATTCTGCCCGGATTCTCGATCCACAAATGATTCTGATCAGCAAACACATCCACTGCAAACCGTTCTTCCGCATCTGTAGCCGTGGTTATTACCGCCTGTCCGCCAATCGCTCCGGCCAATTCCCTTGCCAGTGCGACACCGCCGCCGATATGTCCGGCCAGTACCGGTATCACATATTGCCCTTTTTCATCCAGAACAAGTACAGCCGGGTCACATACTTTGCTTTTCAGGAAAGGCGCTGCCTGACGCACAGCAATCCCCATTGCTCCGATAAAGACAAAGGCACTGGTTTTATTCCATTCCTGCCGCAGGATTTCATCGGTTGACATAACACTCTTCCCGTTTCCGCAATAGAAGGAAACTGCGACTTCACCTTTCCCGCCTAAATAAGCAGCAACCCTGGCGGTTAATTGTCTCCCTGTCTCCGTATAAGAGAAAACGATCACTCTGCGCATGGCGTTCCTTCTTTCACAATATACTTTCCTCTATCTTTTCCTGCTATTTCGTCATATTCTTTATTCCGGTTCTACTGCCTTGCTTACCGCTTTGGGATGCATTCTGCATACTTCCCCATCTTAACAAATTTTCGGAAAAGGAATCATAGCCGGCGGTTTTTCCCGGCACTCTCCGATCTGTTTTTCCATCCAGGCCATGCCATACCACCGGTCAAACTTGCAGGCGCAGGCATGAAACTGTCCCACCATAGTAAATCCCAGCTTTTCATGAAAATGCACGCTGTCATAATTTAAATATTCATCCTCTTGTTCCGGGTAAGCGATACAGGCTGCCGCATGTACAATCCCTTGCTTTCGTAAAATTTCTTCCAAACTCCCATACAGCTTTCTGCCTACGCCTTGTCCTTTCCGCTCCCGCTTCACATAGATAGACAATTCCACAGACCAGTCATAAGCGGCCCTCTCATGCAAAGGACCGGCATAAGCATAGCCTGCGATTTCTTTTCCGGTCTCTGCCACCAGATAGGGATACTTCTCCAAAGTATGCCCGATCCTGGCTGCAAATTCCTCTGTTGTGGGGACTTCATATTCATAGGTCACTGCGGTCTTCTCTATATAAGGTGCATAGATTGCCAAAAGTTCTTCCGCATCCGTTACTGATGCTGCTCGAATTGTAATATCCTCTTTTGCTGTTCCCACTGTCCTCGCTCCAACCTCTTTTTATCCGACTCATCACTGCTGTTCCCCGCTCATCCGCTCTGGCCTGCATCAGCTCCCTGCCTGAACCCGGTAGTAAAATGCTTATCGTACAGCTTCGAGAGCTCATAGCCACTCCCCAGCACATCCCCCACAACGATCAGTGCAGTCTTAGTAATGTCATTTTCTTTTGCAAGTTTACATAATTCTCCAACAGTACCGCGAACTACCTTCTCATCCTGCCAGGTTGCCTTATAGACAATCGCACAGGGAGTCTTCTCCGTATAGGCGCCTTGTAATAATTCTTCCTGCACCTGCTCTGTCATCCCGCTGCTTAGAAAAAGCACCATGGTGGAGCCGTGCTGTGCCAGCAAATGCAGTTTCTCCGGTTCCGGCACCGGTGTCCTGCCCTCCATGCGTGTGATGATCACGCTCTGGCTCACCGCCGGCAAAGTATACTCTGCTTCTAAAGCCGCCGCCGCCCCGCAGAAGCTGCTCACACCCGGACAAATCCGATAAGCGATTCCTTTGTGCTTCAACGCGTCAATCTGTTCCCGTATGGCGCCATAAAGGGATGGATCGCCTGTATGCAGTCTGACCGTATGCTTCCCCTGCGCCTCCATATGCTCCATGACCTCCAGGACTTCCTCCAAATGCATGGCGGCGCTGTTATAAATCACACAATCCTCTCCCGCATAAGACAACAGGCCGGGATTGACCAGAGAACCCGCATAAATAATACAGTCGGCTTCCTGCAGCAATCTCATTCCCCGCACCGTAATCAAGTCTTCCGCTCCCGGTCCCGCTCCCACGAAATCTATCATATCAACAACCGCACCTTTCTTCAACCCTGCCATTTCAACTACGCTATCCGCCACACGCCCCATCGGGAAGAGCGATAACCTCATTTCCTATGTAACATCATCAGCTGATCCGCACCCTTGGTTTTACCCAGCACACCAAAGCGATTGGAAAAGACCACTGCCTCAATCTCCAATCCTTCATAGGCACGCTGGCGCAATGCACTCTCAATCTTCTTCATCAGCTGCTCTACGGTCGGCTGCAGGAAAGCCGCCATCCACAGCGCTTCCACCGCCTCGTCCGTGGTATTGCAGTCCAAGATCCTGCGGGCAAGTTCTCCGCTCCCTCCGGCAAGCAAAACGCAGCTTGACAAGGTTTCCATTCTGCCGTCCGCATACTTGGAATGGGTATTCATGATGCCGCTGCCCAGTTTTACCAGCTTACCCAGATGTCCGATCAAAAGCAGGCTGGACAGCTTGAATTCGTATGCCATATCAATAGTTTCCCCAATGAAATTACTGCACTTAACCGTATGCTCCAGATCCAGTCCAAGTTTTTCCGTCAAAAAAGTTTCTCCGTAATTTCCCGGCGTAATAATAATATCTTTTTGTCCCTGTGCACAATACATACTAAGTTCCGCGCGGATCGTGTCCGTCAATGCGGCTTCGCTCATAGGCTCCACGATACCGGAAGTACCCAGAATCGAGATCCCCCCTACAATTCCCATCTTCTCATTTAATGTCTTTTGGGCAATATCCGCGCCCTCCGGCACAGATATCACGGTGCGCAGCCCGCCTTCATATCCATAGTCATCCGCCGCTTCCGTCATCACTTCCGCCATCATCTGCCGGGGCACCGTGTTGATGGCAGCATTTCCTACGGACTGATCCAATCCCGGCTTCGTCACTCTTCCGATGCCCTCGCCACCGTCTATCTCATAACCCTGATTGATTTTTTCAACACTGGCATAGACATAAGCGCCGTTGGTTACATCATAATCATCCCCTGCATCCTTACGGATCGCACAGGACACCTTATTTTCTTCCATAACTATCTGCTCTACCTTCAGTTGCAGCGGTATTCCCTTAGGGGTAATCAGCTCCACCCTTTCTATCCGTTCACCGCCCAGCAGCATCTGTGCCGCCGCTTTCGTTGCCGCCGTTGCACAGGTACCCGTAGTATAACCTAATCTCAGTTTCTTCTGATCTTTATAAATGAAATGATCCATCTTCCTACCCTGCAAAACGACAGAAGTATGACACCTCTGTCGTTTTACGCAATCATATAAGTTACTGCATATTGTCCGCTCTGCAATCGCACCTACCCCACAGCACACACTATGCCCGCAGACAATAATACTGATACTATTTTCTTGCCCATACCTTTACTCCCTTAACTATGTATATCCATTCCTATACAGAAAACCGGTCTACATCAATCTGTAATTTTTCAATATCCTTCTTCAAATCAGCTATCATATCCCTGGATCTGTTCACTGTCTGCGCAAGTTCCTCAGTCATGGCGGAAGTTTCCTCTGAAGAAGCCGCATTATCCTGTGCCAAAGAATTCAAGGTATCCAACACGTCCGTAATACCCTTCCGCTGATTCTCTATTTCAGTTGTCATCGTACCGATCGTAGCAATCGACTCCATACAACGATTTAAATCCGCATACAAATCATCAAAGATAGCCTGCGTATCGTTCAAGACATTGACCTGATATTCCACAGTTCCATTTACCTTATCCATTACCGCCAATGATTTAGCCGAGTTGTCCATCAAATCATCAATAATTTTAGATATCTCTACTACCGCCTGCGTAGACTGGTTAGCCAGTCCGCCTATTTCTGTGGCAACTACGGCAAAGCCTTTGCCGCTTTCACCGGCACGCGCCGCCTCAATCGATGCATTCAATGCCAGCAGATTGGTCTGCTCTGCAATGGCTTCAATTAAGCCTGCCGCCTTGCGGATGTTCTCTGCCGCTATGTTAGTCGCTTCCGCCTGTTCATGCATATTGACGACATCCTCTTTTGTATTCACATTCGCCTGTACCAGTTCCTTGATTTTGTCGGAGCATTCCTTACTCAACTTCCGCATGACATCGGAATTATCACTTAAATCTGCAACCTCTCTGGAAGTGCTGTCAATACCGGCTGCAATCGCATTGACTTCATTCGCTGCCTCCATCGTTGAACCTGCCTGTTTCGTAATATTCTGGGCAATCCCCTCTACCGCGGTATCCACTTCCGCGATGGAGCCTTCCATCTTCATGAAATCTCCCTCAAATTCCTCGATCACGTTTCCGATCTCATTTGTCACCTGCGCAATCGCCTTAATCAGACTATTGATCTGACTGCGGGCAGCATTCAAATTCTTTGCCACCACACCAAGTTCATTTTTCTGCTTTACAATGACGTCCTCTGTCAGGTTGCCTTCGGAAAGACTGACTGCAAAATGCTGCACATTCCTAAGCGGTATCACTACCCTTTCACCGACCGCCAGAGATACCGCGGCCGTAATAATAAGTAAAATGACACAGCAAACCGACATGAACATGCAGGACTTATGAAACTCTGACGTGATATTCCCCCGCATCTCCTGCATCTCTACTTCCATGTCATCTACATAATTTCCGGTAGAAACCGCCCAGCCCCAAGGTTCAAAAAAACCGGAATAAGCGATCTTCGGCGCCACCGTAACGCCATCGGCTTTCGTAAAGTAGAACTCATTGTAACCGCCTTTCTCAGAAGACTGGCATACCTTCATAATTTCCTGAATAATCATGACGCCGTTCTGATCTTCCAGCTCATAGCGGTTGTTGCCTTCCTGCTCCGGAAGAATCGGATGCATGACCAAAGTATACTCCGTATCGTCAATCCAGAAATAGCCGCTTCCATCATCCCGGTAACGCATGGAACGGACGATCTCTGCGGCTTCCTTTTTCGCATCCTCCTCGGACATTTCCCCGGCAGATGCTTTATCATATTCTGCCTGTAAAACTGCCAGTACACTCTGCACCTGTGACTTTATTTCCATGCGGTAACCGTCATCCATTGCCGCCGCATATTTTTTATATGCATCATTGGAAATAGATTTCGTTGTCAGAATACCAATCATTCCGATGACAACACAGATAATGACACCTAAAAGAACACAAATACTTACCAATGTAGTTTTCAGGCTTTTGACCCTGGCTGTTGCTTTTGTTGCTTTTGTTGCTTCTGTTGTTTCTGTTGTTTCTGTTGTTTCTGTTGCTTCTGTTTTTTCTGTTGCTTCTGTTTTTTCTTTCAATTCTTTTCCCCCGTTCTTTTGCTTAACTTTTATCTTTAGTATACACCCGATTTGTGTCAATTTCCATTATTTATCCTATTTTTTTAGAAGAAAAATGTAACAGTTCAGCCATCCATTCATAAGTTGGCGGAATATACATTTTCACT
>CAZPSD010000092.1:0-9520 GCA_964589055.1 uncultured Bacteroides sp. | reverse complement strand
GTTTCCGGCAGACCGCAGTGCAAAGAAGGAAGGAGTGTGTATGCATATGAAACGGAACAAATTACTGATATCCCTTATGGCGTTTATACTGCTGATACAGCCCGCCGCAGCCGTGGCGGCGGAATCCGGCACGGAGCCCGCGGTTCAGGAACAGGCGGGCACGGAGCCTGCGGAAGGACAGGCAGAGCCTGTGGAAGAACCGTCGGATACAAAAGAAACGGATGGCAATAGTGAAGAGGGGCAGACGGATGACAATCTTTCCGGCGGGCAGAGTGAAGAAGGCAATCCGCCGGGAGAAGGAGAAGATTCGCAGGAAGGAACTGCGGAGCAGACGACAGGGAAAATAGGAACAGAAGAAACAGAAACAGAAGAAACAGGAACAGAGACAACAGGAACAGAAGAAACAGAGGCAACAGGGACAGAGACGGAAGAAACCGCTTCCGCTGCGGAGAATGAGGATGCTGAAGCCGAACCGGAGGAAAGCAGGATTGACCTTGAACTTCCCGTACTGGAAGGCTCTGAAACTTCTCCCTTTGATTTCATCATGGATCCGCAGAGACTGATTACGGAAACCAATGCCGCCAAATACGGCGGCGTAAGCTTCGAGGAGGGTGCAACGCTCTATTTTAAAAACACGGATGGGGATTATGAGTATTCCCATATCAGCGACTGGCTGAGTATTAAAAGCCGCAGCAATATCCCGGTGTGCGTGACAGTGGAGCTTACCGTGGAAGATGCATATAGCATAAGCTTTGCCCGGAGCGCATCCTTTTCCGGCGGTGAATGCTCCATGTATCTTGCCCTGCTGGACAGCGACGGAAATGAGACAGCTGTGGATGCGGACGGGAAAGCGGTTGCCCGGATGGTGCTTCCCGCATACGGAAATGAGAGTGAAGCAGGCATTTGTTCCTTTGCGCTGACAGGCTGCTGCAATCCGGACGGGGACTGGAGCGGCATGACAGACTGCCCGCGCATCACTGTAAGCTGGACAGTGGAGCCGATTTCCAGGTAATTACTGCTTTGCGCCACAGGGTGTCAATCGCCCTGTGGCGCCGGTTTGAATGTTTGTCGCTATATCTGTTTCATATCATAATTTAAATTCATAATTTAAATTTCCCTACTTCATCATTTAATCTGACAACAATATCCAGATTGAGCTCCGCCTCTTTTCCTATATCGCCCACATTATCCGTCAGCTTTACTGCAGTGTCCGTTACACTCGTTACGCCCAGTGCGCACTCTCCAACAGCCGTCTTCATTCCGTCCACTGTCTCCCGGATATTATCCATATTGACTTTCAAATCTTTGCTTTTTTCTGCAAAATTCCGCATCATCTCGCTCATGTTAGCGACGTTGTTCTGATAGCTCTCGCTGGTTTCTAACATTTTCTCAAAACCGCTCATTGCCGTTTTATTCATAAAGGCTATCATCTTCTCCGCCTCTGTCGCCAGTTCGTCCACCGTCTGGATCACTTTCTCGGTCACCTTCTGGATCTCTGTCGCGGACGCCGCAGAATTAGCCGCCAGCTTCCCAATCTCGTCCGCCACCACGGAAAATCCTCTTCCGGCTTCTCCTGCCCGTGCGGCCTCAATACTCGCATTTAACGCCAAAAGATTTGTCTCCTCGGTAATATTGATAATATTGTTTGTCAGTTCCCTGATCTCTTCTACTTCTCTCGATTTCTCAACCTTCTTCTGAACAGTCTCCGCAATGTCTGCGACCTGCCGCACAGCTTCCTGTTTCTCCTCTCCGGCACGCTGATAAACCTGCAGGGCCGACTGCATGATTTTATCGGCGGATACGCTTTCGCTGTCGGCCTGTTCATAAATTTCCTCTATGGATTCGAAGATTCTTTTGACCGCCTCGTTGATCTGATCCAGTGAAGCGCTGGATTCTTCCATTGCAGCGCTCATTTCCTCCATTGTGGCGGAAACGTCACCGATTTCCTCCTCCGCGCTTGACAGATTAGCGGATACCTTGCCCGAAGACTCTTTCAACTGCTCCGAATTTTCAGATATGTTTAACATGATCCCGCGTATATATTGAAGCAGTTCATTGACATTCTCCGCGATCATCTCCATCTCATCACCCGTATGGACATCAAGCGTCTGTGTCAGATCACCCTCGTTATGTACCAGCTCATAAATTTTGCCGTCCACCTGGCGCAGCCTTCTTATCACCCTTCCTACCACCAGATTGAGGACGAGCAGCGCAATGACCAGACAGACGACCGTAATCTGCACCGAACGCACTAATGCCAGATTCAGGCGCGCCACCACTTCGGACGCGTCGTAGTCACAGCCGACGATGCCGACTATATTCCCGCTGCTGTCAGTCAGGGGCATATATGCGGTAATCAGATCGCCGTCATCCGTGGAATCAATATAATCCTGCACATACATATTCCCTTCAAATACAGGCTGTAATTCCTGATAGGACGATGAAAAAGGTTCTCCGAAATCAGATGCGCTCTCCGTATCGTCCGCGTCGATTCCATAATATACCCCTTCTCCATCCGTAAACAGCGTATACAAATACTTTATTCCGCAATCCTCTTTGATCTGAAACATGGATTCCAGCAGCGCGTTGTACTCTTCGCTTCCTTCCTTCTCGGCCGACATCTCCGCCAGCTGGTCCGCATCGAGCGTCTTTGTGGAAACAACCGCCGCCATCTGCGCTTCCTCCACGCCCATATCAATAAGACCTTCCTTTGTCCGCTGATAGGAATTAAATCCCATAACCGCACACAGCAAAAAGATCACTATGCTTGTCGGGAACACGATCTTCGCCCGTATCCCAATTCCTCTTGTTTTTCTTTTCATCCGCTTTTCCTCCTATTGTTTCTGCCCTTTTCTCTGCATTCTTTTCCGTTATCCCGATACTCGTCAGCCACCGGAATTCCTCCAATAATGCAGACTCCTTAGCGCTATTTGGATAATATTTGTCTAAGCTTTTATAAATCGCCCCGGTAATCTTCTCCTTCTTCCGATATACAGCTAATTCCCAACAATATCTGTTATATATTGTATACCAAACCGAATTTTCATGCCAATATTTTTTTCTCTTTGAGAAAACAGCGAAAAATCGCTGTTTAAAAAAAGCACTGAAAAATCCAGTATTTTCAATGCTTTGAAACGTCCCCGAGACGACTTGAACGTCCGACCTATCGCTTAGGAGGCGATCGCTCTATCCAACTGAGCTACGAGGACTTGTATGAAAAACCTGCTGATAAGCAAGTGATTCAGCTATGAAATTGTTGATTCTACGTTACTCTGGCAATCAAAAGCACTACATAGGATAATTGATATATCCCTGCATCCAGATAATACCTTTAAATCTTCTGCCGATCTGCGGCTCACCGTACAGATCCTGTTTATTGATACAGATATCAAACTGCAGATCATTACAGTTAAGACGCATCACATAAATCTCTTCCCCGGTAATCCTGTTTACCCTCAATGCAATATCCAGTATTTCTCCCATCACGGAATACTGGTCACATTCCACACCGTAAGGCATAAAATACGTATCTACGAGACTAAAAACATCTTCCGTCTGAATCTTCTTGGAAATGGATGTATATGTGTCCATGTCTTCCAAAGTAAGACTTTCGATTGCCTCTTCATCCCCTTTACGCGCTGCGGCAATCAACTGGTTTCTGTTCATGGAAACCTTTTGTATGATCTGTTTCTCTTTCTCATTTTTACCGATAGGCAATATAATATTACCACTAATTGACAATCCTGACAATGTCAAAGTTGTTCCCCTGACCGGCAGCATATCCGTATACTGCGCTTTTACATAGGGAACAATATTCTGCAAATAAAAGATCAGAGTGACACCTACTTTAATATCATCACAGATTCCAGCGTAGGACTCTTTCTCCGCATGACGCTCCACGGATACATCTTCATAAGAACTTACGCCTGTACCGCGCAGATAGGGATAAAAATAATCATATGTAAATTTATCTTCCGCATCAAATTCACCGCAGACAGCAATCCCCAAATCCTTGGCAAAATCTTCGCAAAATTCTGCAAGTATGGTTTCTTCCCCATTGGACGTGTAAGAACGACGTGCCGCATTTACGATGATATCTGTGATCAACTTCTGCTGTTCCCGTCTATCAGTCAATTTACTAAAACCAATAGCCCGCATAAACTTATGCAAAGATTTCACCTCCCTATGATTCCGTAAAAGATTTTCCGCCGGAATTATCTGATCTCTGTCATACCGCCCATATACGGACGAAGTACCTCAGGGATACGGATAGATCCGTCAGCCTGTAAGTTATTCTCTAAGAATGCAATTAACATTCTCGGCGGGGCAACTACCGTATTATTCAAAGTATGTGCGAAATACTTGCCATCTTTTCCATTCACACGAATACGAAGTCTTCTTGCCTGTGCATCACCTAAGTTAGAACAGCTTCCTACCTCAAAATATTTCTTCTGTCTGGGCGACCATGCCTCCACATCATAAGATTTCACTTTTAGGTCTGCCAGATCACCGGAGCAGCACTCAATCGTTCTGACCGGAATATCCATGGAACGGAATAGATCTACCGTATTCTGCCATAATTTATCAAACCACATAGGAGATTCTTCCGGTTTACATACCACGATCATCTCCTGCTTTTCGAACTGGTGGATACGATATACGCCTCTCTCTTCAATTCCATGCGCACCTTTTTCTTTACGAAAGCATGGAGAATAGCTGGTAAGCGTATGAGGCAGTTCCTCCTCGGGAATAATCGTATCGATAAATTTACCGATCATGGAATGTTCGGAAGTACCAATTAAGTATAAATCTTCTCCCTCGATTTTATACATCATGGCATCCATTTCGGCAAAACTCATAACACCGTCTACTACCGCGCTTCTGATCATAAAAGGCGGTACACAGTAAGTAAACCCTCTGTTGATCATAAAATCTCTGGCATAGGCAAGCACTGCAGAATGAAGTCTTGCAATATCACCCATCAGATAATAGAAGCCATTGCCGGCAACACGTCCTGCGGCATCCATATCGATTCCTTTAAATTTCTCCATGATTTCCGTATGATAAGGAATTTCAAAATCCGGAACAACCGGTTCACCGTATTTCTGAATCTCCACATTTTCAGAATCATCTTTACCGATCGGAACAGAAGGATCGATGATATTCGGAATGGTCATCATGTCTTTTTTAATTTTCTCGCGCAGATCATTTTCTTTTTGTTCCAATTCAGCAAGTCTTGCCGCATTGGCAGCAACCTCCGCTTTCTTAGCTTCTGCTTCTTCCTTTTTGCCCTGAGCCATCAGTGCGCCGATTTCTTTGGATATCTTATTCCTGTTGGCACGAATCTCGTCTGCTTCCTGCTGTGCAGCCCTGGCTTCCGTATCTAAGGCAATGACTTCGTCTACCAGACCAAGCTTGCTGTCCTGAAATTTCTTCTTAATATTTTCCCTGACAACGTCAGGATTTTCTCTTAAAAATTTAATGTCTATCATAATAAGGTCCCTCCTCTTATTTTATCTAACATTGCAGGTAATTGCGAAACTCTACATAGCCTATCGTTAATTGTGCAAATTTTATAACCATAAGCAGACCCTTTGCAGGCGTCGGCACTTGGCGAGGTTCTGTCGAGCTTAGTGTCCGTTACGCCGGAAACGGAACGCAAGCGTGTCTGCGTTGGTTATAAAATTTGTGCAATTTCAATAACTCGGAATGAGTTTCGCAAGCCTCTATTCAATAACTTCTTCTATGAAAATATTATTGACCTGAACCAGATCTTTAACTACATCTGTCTTCTTTCCTTTTCTATCTTTCGTAATACGGATAACGGGTCTATCAGGAAATTCTTTATTCTGGTACAAAACAACGCCAATCTCTCCATCGTTCGTCTTAACGATCGATCCCGCAGGATATACTGCGGTAAACTCTAAAAAGATATCGACTATTTCTCCGTCAAATTTAATATTCCTATATGCTTTCAGATATTCTATTGCCTCATATACTTTCGCACGTTCACATCCTATACCGCAAATCATTTCATCGAAAGCATCACAAACCTGTATAATACGGCATTCTTTCGGAATTTCTGTCGCCCGAAGCGGATACCCTGATCCATCAAGGCGCTCATGGTGATATAATATCATATTTTTGCTTGCATTGGAAATCCAATTTTCACTGCGCAGCGCCGAATAGCCATATACCGGATGTTTTTTATACTCAGCATACTCTGCCTCAGACAGATCCGACAAATTTTGATTCTCATATTTTATCGTCAGATACCTCAATCCTAAATCATGTAATAAACAACTGACACCAATGTCATGTACTGTTTCCTGGGAAAGACCCATTTTTAAAGCTACAATAGTAGCTAAACTGCAAATGCTGATTGAATGTTCATAGATATCTGAACTTCTGCCCTTAATATCATATATCTTCTCTATCACTCCATCTTCTTCCAAAATGTTTGTGATAATATGATCAGCTGTCTGACACAGTTCAACCAATTCTTCGTTATGGCTGTAAATATGTTTCTCCAAAATATCTTTCACTTTGGATTTTAAAGTTTCTTCTACTTCTTCTCTGAGGATTACAACTGTCTTTGTATCCGGTTCATCTTCTTTAATGTAAACATTTTTAATTTCCAGTTCTTTAAGCTTCTGGATATAATCCAGTTTCAAAAGGGTTCCCGCAGAAAGCAGAATTTGATATTCTGATGTAATAACATCTTTCGCCAGAATTTCTTTTCCTGTTAAATCATCGACCTTACATAATTTCATTTGTTTACCCTATCACATTTTCGATTTATAGCTCTGTCTCAATTCCCATAGCAATATCAAGTGCTTTCTTTTCCTCATCACCTAATGAAATATCACATAGCCCGCCTTTGATTTCTTTCGTATAAGAATAGCACCCTTCTGTACTATGTACAGAATTTAAAATAAAACCATTATCATTTTCATCTAACAGAGCAAGTGAAAAACTTAACTGTCCACCCATCTGATTGAATGCATCGTACTTCACAATTCCGACTTTTTGATATGCACTCTCGAATTTCTTATATAATGTCTGAATGTCTTTCCTGTTCTTCTCCGCGGAAGCCTTCATGAATTTATTATCTTCGTAAAGACCAATAATATCCTTCTCTAAACTCTTTGCATTTTTGCCCGACATAAATTTTTTGTATTTCTTAGATAATTTATTCAATCTGACTGTCTGTACGATCGTCAGGATTATCAGGATCAAGATCAAAACATAGGATACAACAAATAAATATGTAAGATCAATACCTCTTAATCCTAATTGTTCTAATAAATTATAATTCATTTATCTTATGCCTTTCTATTTACAGTTTATTTACCGCTGGACAGTAAATCAATAATTTTATCTAAATCATCATGATTATAAAATTCAATCTCAATTTTACCTGTACCATTTCCCTTAGAAGAGATAGATACTTTAGTTCCAAGAGACTGTTTTAACTTTTCCGCCACATCCTGATAAATAATCTCAAGACTTTTATCTTCCAATATCTCTTTCTTGAGTTTCTCCGGTTTATTCAAATTTTTAACAAGCTTCTCTACGTCTCGTACACTAAGCTTTTCATCGAATACTTTCTGAGCGATAGTGTACTGCTGTTCCGGATCTTCAATAGAAATAAGCGCTCTGGCATGTCCGGTAGAAATCATGTCGTCAATAATCATCTGCTGAACTTCATCACATAATTTCAAAAGACGCATAGAATTCGTAACCGCAGTTCTGCTTTTAGATACTCTCTCTGCTATTTCGTCCTGCTTCAAATTAAACTCTGTCAGAAGTTTCTTATATGCCTGTGCTTCTTCAATCGGATTTAAGTCTTCACGCTGAATATTTTCGATCAAAGAAATTTCTACGATTTCCTGATCCGTATAGTCACGGATAATAACCGGAACCTCTTTTAACCCCGCCAGTTTGGCAGCACGCCAACGGCGCTCTCCCGCTATAATCTCATAATATGTTTTTCTATCCTGAACAAGGATAGGCTGCAACAATCCGAACTGCTTAATAGAATCAGCTAATTCCTGCAAAGCATCTTCATCAAAATTCTTTCTGGGCTGTTCTCTATTTGGCTCAACCATTGTTATTTTGACGATTGTTTCAGAACCCTTTTCATCACTCTTCTTATCTGAAGATTTCTGATTTACATCTGTCTTTGCTTCCGTCACAGGAATCAAAGTATCTAATCCTTTACCCAAACCCCTCGCTTTTTTTGCTGCCATACCTTATACATCCTTTCTATTGATTACTTCATCCGCCAATAACATATATGCTTCAGCTCCTGCGGACTTGGGATCATACATATTGATGGGCATTCCATAACTGGGTGCCTCTGCTAATCTGATATTTCTAGGTATTACAGTTTTATATATGTTTTGATTTAAATGATCCTTTACATTTTCCACTACCTGCATGGACAGATTAGTTCTGGAATCATACATTGTAAAGACTACGCCTTCCATATCAAGCTTCGGATTTAGTCTTTCCTTTACCAGATTAACTGTGTGGATCAACTGGCTTAAACCTTCCAAAGCATAATACTCACACTGGATCGGTACTAACACTGTATCCGCTGTCGTCATTGAATTTATTGTTAAAAGATTCAATGACGGAGGACAATCAATTATAATAAAATCGTATTTATCCTTAACCCAGTCTACTTCATTTTTTAATATAAATTCCTTTTTATCTACACCAATCAATTCAATCTCGGCTGCTGCTAAATTTACATTAGATGGAATAATAGAAACTCCCGGAATCACATCATTGATAATACATTCGTTAATAGAACATTCACTCAATATCAATTCATAGATTGTATTTTCCAAATCATTCTTTTCAATTCCAAATCCACTTGTTGTATTACCCTGTGGATCCGTATCAATTACCAGTACCTTCTTTCCTTTCACTGCTAATGAAGCAGATAAGTTAATAGATGTTGTTGTCTTACCGACTCCACCTTTTTGGTTCGCAATCGCAATCGTTCTTCCCATAGTTTTCCTTACCTTTCGTTTTGTATTTTCGACAAAACATTCTCTCCGAGAACATATTTTTCATTCTTTTCCGTCCGTTAACGATTATAACACTAAACAACTTGAGAATCTATATAAAACTTCTGGATAAAAACTAATATTGTATAAAAGAAAAAAATGTTTCACGGACTAAATTTAGTATATTTAAAAATGTTTCACGGAATCTTTCACAATATCTTGGGTTAAATTGTTTCACGTGAAACATTATCTTGTGTTCCTATTCTATAAAATTCAAAAATGTTTCACGTGAAACACGTCTAAAAGAGCTTTATAATATTATTTTTGATTGCAAAAACCGCAGCTTGTGTTCTATCAGAGACATCTATCTTTTTAAATATATTGGAAATATGATTTTTAACCGTCCTTTCACTAATATTCAAATTAGTAGCAATTTCTTTATTAGACATACCATTTGCAACTTGAATCAATACTTCCAATTCCCGATTTGTAAGAGATTC
>CAZPSD010000091.1:3048-9533 GCA_964589055.1 uncultured Bacteroides sp. | reverse complement strand
ATTTGCAGCGCTTCTTTTGGAGGAGGAACGGTTTAGAAATATCGTTTAGCAGGGCGCAGGTAAACGCAGATGGCAGCTTAGTTGTAAAAAAAAACCAATCGTGATATACTAAACAGTGATTATTTTGGCGCAGTGTGCCCTTACATTTCAGCAGGCTGCACGGGATTTATCGAAAGGAAGAAAATACCAAATATTAGGGAATAATTACAGGAAATGATATGAATCGGATAATTGATAGAAGACAAGCTGTCTGCGGTACTGTATGGATCATTGTGATATGTATTGTGCTGTCGCTGTGGCCACTCAGGCTTATCAACGAGACGGTAGTATCCGCCAGCAACAAGCAGATGGTCATGGAATCTGAGACGGTCACATCTGACTATGTGGTAAAGCAGATGTTCATCGCCCAGTATGATAAACTGAAAAATATAGATATTTACTTTACGGAAGGAACGGTCGGAAGCGAGTTTAACTTCGTGCTCTACGATGCGGCGATGAATATTATCATGCAGCAGGTCATCAGCACGGAGGACATGAAGCAGATACCGGGCTATTGCACGGTGCAGGTAAATATCGATACGGAGGTCGGCAGGGAATACTATTATCTGATCCAGGGAGTGGATTCGGAATTCCGTGTTGCATATGAGAATACAGAGGATTGCGGCAATATCTATAACGGCACATTATACTATGGAAATGTGGAAGACACAGAGCATTGTATGATTGCCGAGTATGATTATGAAGTACCGTTACGTAAGGGCAAAACATTAGTATGTGATGCTCTCTTTGTGTTATTTGGAATTTTGGTCACTTATCTGACCGGAATTTATTATCGGAAAAGACCGGAGCGGAATATGCTGCTTACGGTGGAAAAAGCATATAAGGCAGTTATGGACCCGTTGGTAATTGCAGCCGGAGCAGCGGCATGTATCGCCGTGTATCCCTGTAAATTGTTTACGGAAGATGTGGTGTCCATTCTTTTCTATGAAACGGGCATTGTGCTGGCGGTTTTGGTATCTTTGTATGCCGTTAACCATTCCAGAGCCGGTTATGCTTCGGACAGGTCTTTCTTTGATGTTTTCGGTGAGAAATGGCAGGACTGTTTGCAGGCAGTCATGTTTGCGGGTGCGCTTTGGGCATGCTGTAATTATATGAACGGCTTATATGAGATCCATCATACGGTAGCCTACAGGCAGATGCTGATTTTTTTCGCCTTGGCGGTTATTGTAAGCTATAAAGGATCGGAACTGTTCAATTTGGTGAACCTGATCTATGTGATTGCGGCGGCAGTGATCGGACGGCTCTATTATATGGATGCCATGGCGGCATTGGAAGAACCGGAAGAATTGGAATATCTGGTCGTGAAGCTGACGACCTGGGTTGGGATTCTTGCCGGGTTTGTGATCGTCAATGTTATCCGGGATTTATTCAGAAGAAAAATAAGAAAAATATCCGCAGGATACGGTATCTTAGTAGCAGTGTTTTTTGTTCTCATCATTGTGTACCGCAATACAAGAGGATGGCCCATTTATCTTGTATGTGCCTTTACCCTGTTCTATTTGAGAATGGGGGCATGGCATAATAAAGCAAAACTGCTGCAGAATATATGCAATGGTGTTTTGCTTCATTTTGGCGCCATGGTAATTTATTGTCTGCTTCATAGACCGTACATGTTTTACCAATACTATAGATATCCGTTTATTTTCCATACGGTGACGATTTCGGCGGTTTATCTTGCGCTTGTTGTCTGTGCGGCGATGGTGAAGTTTTTGGACCGCTATCGCAGATATCCCACCCTTGCGGGTACTTACAAGGAACTTGTGATACTGGGCGTTTCGGCGGTTTATCTGCTGTTTACCCTGTCGAGAACCGGTTATCTGGCGGTTTTGGTAACGGCGGCCGTTATCATTCCGGTTGTTTGCTTTGCGATGCAGAACAGGTGGCGGAGGATGCTGCAGGGCATCGGTATGATGCTTGCGGCAGCGGCAGTGTGCTTTCCGGCCGTCTTCACGGCGCAGAGGATTATACCCTCCATAGAAGCAAGACCGATCCTCCATGAGATCGAGGAACTGCCTACGGAAATCGAACATGGCAGGGTAATGGATTCGAATTATTATATTACGATTCAGCGGTTTGTACAGGTTTTCCAAATGAAGGTTCTGGGTATCCCGGAGGAAAAATGTGTGGAAGCCAACTGTATCGTACGGGAGGATGGAGAGCCGGCTTATATCAACCCGTATTTTGAGAACGGCGGGGTGCTGCTGCTGGCATCGGAAGAAGATATGGCGGCGGGGGAAGAGGAACAGGAAGATGATTCTTATGCCAACGGCAGAATCGAAATTTTTACGTTATATTATAAGAACCTGAACAAAACAGGGCATGATGATATGGGAATTATGCAGCCTGACGGCACCTTTACCGTTCATGCACATAACATATACCTGCAGGTGGCGTACGATCACGGTATTTATGTGGGAATCGTATTTATTCTGCTGGGAGCCGGCACACTTGTGCAGGCGGCGGTTTATTATCACAGGCGCAGGGAAGATACCGTGTGTGCGGCGCTGCCGCTGGCGATTCTTATTCTTTTCGCCGTGGCGGGGCTGACAGAGTGGATTTTCCATCCCTGCTGCCCGGTCGCGTACTGTTTATTGGTAACGCTGGCGCCGCTTTTGTTTGACATGCAAAACAGAAACTTATATTAACATAAAAGGGAGGAAGCCCGGCGTGCTGTAAGATAGCGGGGCAGTACGCCAGAACGGGATACCATTATGGAGAAAAAGAGAAATCCTTTTAATGTAAAATTATTTTATAGAAGAACCTGTCTTATCATATACGATATCATTAGTATTGTTCTGGCAAGTTATTTGGCGATTCTGGTCCGTTATGAATTTCATGTGGATCAGATTCCGGATCATTTTATGCGTCCGGTTGAGTTGTTTATGCCGCTGAACATTATACTGACACTGGGTATTTTCTATTGCCTGCACTTGTACAGCAGTCTGTGGGCATTTGCCGGAGAGACGGAGTTACAGAATATCGTGGTGTCCTGTGTTTTATCAACGCTGGTTAACGGTATTGGTATGCAGTTTTTTAAATTTACGTCTCAGGCAGTGCCTAAGAGTTATTATCTGTTATATATGTTTTTGCTGATTACCTGTATCTTTGTCAGCAGGTTTTCTTATCGATTTTTCAGAAGCATGAAGCATAAGCAGCAGAATAAAAAGAACCGTATTTCGGTTATGGTGATCGGCGCCGGAGAGGCGGCCAATGTAATCATTAAGGAAATTGTGAACAGTAACTTTTCCACGATGGTCATCAAATGTATTATTGATGATGATAAGGGAAAATGGGGCAGATATATTCAGGGTATCAAGGTTGTTGGCGGCCGGGACAGGATCGTAGAGTGCGCGGATGTCTACGAGGTGGACGAGATCATTGTGACCATGCCCTCTGTCAGCAGAACAGAAATCAGAAAAATACTGGAAATCTGTAAGGATACCAACTGTAAGCTGCGTTCCCTGCCGGGTATGTATCAGCTGGTAAACGGGGAAGTGAATGTCAGCAAACTTCGTGACGTGGAAGTGGAAGATCTGCTGGGAAGAGATCCGATCAGTGTAGATATGGATTCCATAGCCGGCTATGTTCGGGGCAAGGTAGTGCTGGTAACCGGAGGCGGCGGTTCCATCGGCAGTGAATTGTGCAGGCAGATTGCGGCGCATAAGCCCAAACAGTTGATTATTGTAGATATTTATGAAAATACGGTCTATGATATACAGCAGGAATTAAAGAAGAACTATCCGGATCTTGATCTGGTGGTGCTGATTGCATCGGTACGCAATACGAACCGTATGAATTTTATTTTTTCAAAGTATCGCCCGCATATTGTATACCATGCCGCAGCCCATAAGCATGTGCCGCTGATGGAGGACAGCCCCACAGAGGCGGTCAAGAACAATGTGTTCGGAACCTTTAAGACGGCGCAGGCAGCAGCCATGAGCGGCGTGCAGCGGTTTGTTATGATTTCCACGGATAAGGCGGTGAATCCGACCAATATCATGGGCGCCAGCAAGCGTATCTGCGAAATGATCATTCAGACCTTTGACAAGCATTATGATACGGAATTTGTGGCGGTGCGGTTCGGCAATGTGCTGGGCAGTAACGGAAGCGTGATCCCGCTGTTTCGAAAACAGATTGCGGCAGGCGGTCCGGTTACGGTCACTCATCCCGATATTATCCGTTATTTTATGACCATTCCGGAGGCGGTTTCTCTCGTATTGCAGGCGGGCGCCTATGCAAAGGGCGGCGAAATCTTCGTGCTGGATATGGGAGAGCCGGTTAAGATTTTAAATCTGGCGGAGAACCTGATCAAGCTGTCCGGCTTCCGTGTGGGTGAAGATATTAAGATCGAATTTACAGGGCTTCGTCCCGGGGAGAAACTCTATGAGGAGCTTCTGATGGATGAAGAAGGTATGAAGGATACGGCGAATAAGATGATTCATATCGGTAAACCGATCGAATTGGATGAACAGGAATTTTTCATGCAGTTGAAAGAATTAAAGGACGAGTGTCAGATAGAAAGCTCTGATATCAGACCGCTCATTCGGAAGATTGTTCCTACGTATCATTACACTGATAGGGGATGAGTTATTTCAAGACTGCAACAGTACAGTCTTTAAGATAAAGAGTAAGGCCAGGACAAAGAAGATTGCAGGAAAAGGAAAGGAAGTAAGTGTAATGGACAAAAAAAGGATTTACTTATCTTCCCCCACCATGCATGGTGAGGAACAGGAATTTATCAAAGAGGCTTTTGATACAAACTGGGTGGCGCCATTGGGACCTAATGTGAATGCTTTGGAAGCAGAAATGGCAGAATATACGGGATGCGGACATGCCGCTGCGCTGAGTGCGGGAACGGCGGCTATTCATCTGTCGCTAAAATTATTGGATGTAAAACAGGGGGATGTGGTGTTTGTCTCCGATCTGACGTTTTCAGCTACCTGCAATCCGATTGTCTATGAGAAAGCTGCGCCTGTATTTATCGATGCGGAGCCGGATACATGGAATATGTCCCCGGATGCGCTGAGAAAGGCTTTCGAGTTATATCCCAATCCCAAAGCGGTTATCTGCGTCCATCTCTACGGCACGCCCGCCAAGCTTGATGAAATTATGGCAATCTGTGCAGAGCATAAGACGCCTTTGATTGAGGATGCTGCAGAATCTTTAAGCAGCACCTACAAAGGAAAGCATACAGGTACTTTCGGTAAATATGGTATTTATTCATTTAACGGAAATAAGATTATTACCACTTCCGGCGGCGGTATGTTGGTATCTTCCGATGAGGAAGCTACGAAACGTGCTGCTTTCTTAGCTACGCAGGCACGTGACCCGGCAAGGCATTACCAGCATTCACAGATCGGTTATAATTATCGTATGAGCAATATTACTGCCGGAATCGGGCGCGGACAGCTTATACATTTGGAAGAGCATAAGGCATTAAAAAAAGCGATTTACAGACAATATCAGGAAGCATTTGCGGATATTCCGGAAATCACCATGAATCCTATGAATCCGGATGGAGATGCCAACAACTGGCTGTCCTGTATGACTATTGATGAAAGCAGCAAAGTAACGCCTGATATGGTAATGGATGCATTGGAAAATGAAAATGCGGAGAGCAGGCCGATCTGGAAGCCTATGCATCTGCAGCCCGTTTTCGAACAATATGATTTTATTGCGCACAATGCGGATGGCAGCAGCGTGGGCGCGGATATTTTTAACAGAGGATTGTGCTTGCCAAGCGATATCAAAAATACGCCGGAAGATATGGAAATGATTATCGGAACGGTGAGAAAGTGTTTTGGCAGATGACCATGCAGAATGGTAAGATTGGATGAATCATAAAGGAAAATTCAGGGATTGACAGAGGAAAGCTGAAAGAATTCCGAAAGCGGATAAGGCTTTAGCATACAAAAAAGGAAGGATGCAGGTGACAATATGTATAAAAAATGTATCAAACGTTGTTTAGATTTTTTGTTGTCACTTTGCGCTGTTATCATATTAAGCCCTGTTCTGCTTCTGCTTTGTATTCTGGTGCGTGTGAAGCTTGGAAGTCCCATTTTTTTCCATCAGGAGAGACCGGGCAGGCATGAGAAGATTTTTACCCTCTGCAAATTCCGTACCATGACGGATGAACGGGATGAAAACGGAGAACTTCTGCCGGACTCGGTACGGCTTACCAAATTCGGTAAGTTTCTGCGGGCAGCCAGTTTAGATGAGCTGCCGGAGCTTTTCAATATTTTAAAGGGTGATATGAGCATCATCGGGCCCAGACCTTTGCTGGTATCTTATCTGCCCTATTATACTGAGCGGGAGAAGCAGCGTCACAGCGTGCGTCCCGGTTTGACAGGGCTGGCGCAGGTCAGCGGACGCAATTTTATCGACTGGGATAGAAGAATGGAAAAGGACGTAGAATATGTAGAGAA
>CAZPSD010000091.1:0-2948 GCA_964589055.1 uncultured Bacteroides sp. | reverse complement strand
TGAGCGCGGGAACCCGCGACAAGGTAGTGCAGTATTTTAGGAAAGAAATCGGGGACAGAGGCAGGATTATTGCTACCGACTGTTCTAATCTTGCGCCGGCGGTATATGATGCGGATGCCTTCTATCTGGTGCCGAGAATTACAGCGCCGGATTATCTGGATGTAATTCTGGATATTTGTAAGAAGGAACAGATTAAGGGAGTATTTTCTCTGATCGATCCCGAATTAAGCCTGTTGGCGAAAGAAAAAGAGAAATTCCTCGCGGCAGGAACCATACCGGTCATATCAGACTATGATCTGGTAGAGACCTGCTTTGATAAATACAGAATGTTTGAATTGTTACAGAAAATGCAGATTCCTACGGGAAAATGTTATATGGATAAAGAACTCTTTTATCAGGCTGTGGAAGCAGGAGAGATATCTTATCCGGTTTTTGTCAAGCCGGTAAGAGGCAGCGCCAGTATCCATATCAATAAGGTCAGCAGCAGGAAAGAAGTGGAAGTATTGTTTGATTTGTATGATGACCTGATGATTCAGGAGTATATGGATGGGCAGGAGTACGGGGCGGATGTCTATATCGATATGTTATCCGGTAAATGTACGGATATCTTTGTGAAAAAGAAAATCAAGATGCGCGCCGGGGAGACGGATAAATCGGTGTCCTATAAGGATGAAGCATTATTTGCCCTGATACGGAAATTTGTGGAAGAATGTGGATTCCGTGGTATGATAGATATAGATATTTTCAAGATAGACGGCACCTATTACATTTCGGAGGTCAACCCCAGATTCGGGGGCGGTTATCCTCATGCTTATGCCTGTGGAGTTAATATGCCCGGGGCGGTTATCCGCAATCTGGCAGGACAGGAAAATGAAGTGAAGATCGGAGCTTATCGGGAAAATATCTGCATGATGAAGTATAATGAAATTGCTGTCCGCGACATGAATGGTATTGAGATCGTACCGTAAGATGTATTTGCTGCGAGCTGCAGCGGCAGGATATCATGTGTGGAGAATAGAACGTATATTGAATGATAAAAAGCTTCGGAATGGAGAGGAACATGGGGAGAGTATTGATACTCACGAACTCGTCCGGCGGCTTGTATGATTTCCGTAACGAATTTGTGCAGGCGCTTCTGGTTGAACATGAAGTATTCATCAGTATGCCGGATGATACGAAGGAGAAGGAGTTAAAGGCAGAGGGTTGTCAGATCATAAAGACAGCGATCAACCGAAGAGGAATAAATCCGGCAGAAGACTTGAAGTTATACCATATTTACAGTAAGATGATAAAAGAGTTGAAGCCGGATCTGGTCGTAACTTATACGATCAAGCCCAATATATACGGCGGCTTTGCGGCAGGCAGGCGTAAGGTCCCTTATATTGCTACGATTACCGGGCTTGGCGGGGCTTTTGATAAAACCGGATTACTGCTTAAAGTAATTGTGACGATGTACCGGATGGGACTTAAGAAAGCCGCGTGTGTATTTTTCCAGAATCAGGAGAACCGGGGGATTTTTCAGAATTTCGGCATTACGGCGAAGAAAAGCCGGATGGTTATGGGCTCCGGGGTAAATCTGGACAGGCATCGCTATGAAGAATATCCTGCCGGAAATAAGACACATTTCCTTTTTGTAGGGCGTGTAATGAAGGAGCGGGGTATTCTGGAGTTTATTGAGGCGGCTAAGAAGCTGCACAGTGACCGGGTTTTCTTCGATATCATGGGATACTGTGATGAAGATTATCAGGAACTTCTTGATAATTTGGAACAGCAGGGGATCCTGCATCAGATCGGTTTCCATACCGAGGTGCATGAATATCTGGCGGCGGCAAGCGCCATTGTGGTGGCATCCTTTCATGAAGGCATGTCCAATGCTTTGATTGAGGGAGCCGCAACGGGCAGACCGGTGATCGCGTCTAACATCAGCGGATGCATGGAGGCTTTTGAGGAAGGTAAGACCGGATTCGGGTTCACGCCGGGTAAGCCGGAAGAGTTGATCAGGGCAATGGAGAAGTTCCTGGCGCTGCCTGCGGAAGAACGTGCCGCTATGGGACGAAGAGCCAGAGAGAAGATGGAGAGGGAATTTGACCGGAAGTCAGTTACCGGAGAATATATGGATGAAGTGCATCAGATACTGGGGAATAGGGAATAAATCATTCCCGGAAGAATCGCGGGTGATTCTTCCAAGTTTTTGCAGTGGTTAAATAAATCCGAAATGTTAATGTAACAAAGATAAAATAAAAGGTTGGCGTAAGACGCCTGAGAATGGAGGAAACTATGGGATTATATGAAGATTTGGTAAGCGGCAAAGAAAAGTTATCACTGGTAGGGCTGGGATACGTAGGTATGCCGATTGCGGTTGCTTTTGCAAGAAAGATTAGTGTAGTAGGCTTCGATCTTAATGAGAAGAAGATTGAACTGTACAAAGGCGGTGTTGACCCTACGAATGAGGTGGGCGATGAGGTTATTAAAAATACGAAGGTTGCATTTACGGCGGATCCCTCCAAATTGAGAGAAGCAAAGTTCCACATTGTGGCAGTGCCTACTCCGGTAAATGATGACCATACGCCGGATCTGACGCCGGTAGAGGGCGCCAGCCGCATATTAGGACAGAACCTGACGAAGGGTTCCGTTGTTGTGTTTGAGTCCACCGTATATCCGGGAGTTACGGAAGATATCTGCGTGCCGATCATGGAGAAGGAGTCCGGCTTAAAATGCGGTGTTGACTTTAAGATCGGTTATTCGCCGGAGCGTATCAATCCGGGCGACAAAGTACATAGACTGGAGACGATTACCAAGATCGTATCCGGTATGGATGCGGAAACACTGGACACGATCGCCAAGGTCTATGAGTTAGTTGTGGAAGTGGGCGTGTACCGTGCGGAATCCATCAAGGTGGCGGAGGCTGCCAAGGTAATTGAGAACAGCCAGAGAGATATCAATATTGC
>CAZPSD010000090.1:0-9611 GCA_964589055.1 uncultured Bacteroides sp. | reverse complement strand
AGAAGGGAAATAGTATATTCTGCACGATCACTCCGCAGCCAATCTTTACACCGGCGTTGCCGGACGGCTGCGTGGTGAAGTCATCTGCGGCGCTATGGATGATAAGAGAGCGCCCGAGTATATCAGGCAGTTCAAACCGGTCTGTGTAGAATGCGGAATACGCATACCCTTGATTGCCCAGAAGGGGCGGCAGGTCACCGGCGTGCTGCGGATGCGGCAGACCGTTCGGATTGTAGTGATTGCCGGTTTTGTCAAAAGGCGGCGTACAGTCACCGTATTCATGGATATGCAGGGCATAGAACTGACTGTTGATCGGTATATTCTGATAAGGAAGTCCATAAACTTCCACTTCCATCAGCACACCGCCGAAAGGTGCGGGATAGAAGTACGCAATGCCCTGGAGACCGGGATTATCGGCATTGCCGGACAGCTTGGCATAGGCAGAGGGGTAAGAATATTCTTTCATAAGGAATCTCCATACAAGAAGCGCTTTAGCCGGAAACGGAAAGTCACAGAGTTGTTTCCTGTATTTGGCTTCTGCTGTTTCTAATATGATATGTTGGAAAAAAGGCGGTGTGCATGTCAATAAATAACCCGGTCGGCAGAACTTCGGAGCTTGAAAATGCCATTGAATGGCTTTGTTTATCCGGTATGTTGACATTTGGTATGATCGGGTTATAATATTATGAGTATGGTTAGTCTTAACTAATTATGAAGGATCTGCACCAGAGGAATAACAAAAGGCTAACGTATAGAATAGTCAAAATTAACTCAAAATAGGACAAAGAGACACAGCACAAAAAATTAAGAAATACATAGGATACAATAACGAGAAAACGCGGCAGACAATGCTCGTGCAGAGAATCAGATGAGGAAAGGCAGGAAAAGAATATGCAGCTAACACTTGGATTGATGATTCCGTTTTTGGGAACCGCGCTCGGTTCCGCCATGGTTTTTTTCATGCGGAAAGAAATGAATAGAAAGATAGAGAAGCTGCTTTTGGGGTTTGCGGCGGGGGTGATGATTGCCGCCTCTGTGTGGTCGCTGCTGATTCCGGCGATTGATATGGCGCAGGAGCAGGGCAAGGTGGCGTGGATACCGGCAGCAGTAGGTTTTTTAGGCGGTATGGCATTTTTACTGGTTTTGGATAGTCTGATTCCTCATTTACATTTGGAGAGTGCCAAGCCGGAGGGCATAGAATCCAATTTAAAAAAAACAACAATGCTTGTCCTTGCCGTGACGCTTCATAATATTCCGGAGGGTATGTCCGTGGGCGTGTCTTTTGCAGGCGCCATGATCGGGGATACCGGTATTACGATGGCGGGTGCATTTGCGTTAGCGATAGGTATTGCCATCCAAAACTTTCCGGAGGGCGCTATTATCTCCATGCCGCTTCGCTCTGAAGGCACTTCCCGTATGCGCTCTTTTGTGTATGGGGCATTATCGGGAATCGTGGAGCCAATCGGCGCTCTGATTACCATACTACTGGCGAAGCAGATCGTGCCTGCGCTTCCTTTTTTGCTTGCTTTTGCCGCTGGCGCCATGATTTATGTGGTGGTGGAGGAACTGATTCCGGAGTCACAAGCCGGAGAACATAGCAATATCGGAACGATCGGTGTGGCAGTCGGCTTTGTGCTTATGATGATATTGGATGTGGCGCTTGGATAAAGCTGTTTAGCACGCAAATGATACGATTTATCAATAAGAACTGTTAGCCGTGACAAATCAAGGAGTCGTACAGTAGACTGTTTTAAAAGAAATGATAATTGCTTCTGCGTAAGCAGTTTCGGAAATGATAGGCAGATAATTTTAGATTGGGAGGAAAGGATATGTTAAAGTGTTTGGAATGCTTTAAAAAAATTGATGGGAAAAAGACAGGTATTTTTGCTGCCGGTGTTTTATTTGGTACAGCGGGCATTAAGATTTTATCCGGTAAAGATGCCAAAAAGGTATATACAAGCTGCACCGCGGCAGCGCTTCGGGCTAAGAAATGTGTGCTTGATGTAGCAGGCAATATTCAGGAGAATGCAGAAGATATTTACGCGGCTGCCAAACAGATCAATGAGGAAAGAGCAGCAGAGGAAGCCGAGTATCTGGATGAAGAAGACGCAGAAGTTACGGAGTAGGGATAACAATGCGATTTAGAATTAAGGATGAAATCCGCGGCAGAGTCCGCGTACATTTTATGCAGGGTGCCATGACTGCCGGACAGGCAGATGCGGTGGAGTATGCGTTAATGCAGCATCCTTTGATCACCGGGGTTAAGGCTTATGAGCGTTCGGGAGATGTGGTAGTCTGCTATCAGGGGCAACGGGACGAAATCATTAAGGCATTACAGCATTTCCATTATGAAACGGCACAGGTGCCCCAGACATATTTACAGAATTCCGGTCGGGAACTAAATCGGGAATATTGGGATAAGCTTGTCGGTAAGATTGCAGTTCATTATGGGTCAAAGCTGTTCATCCCCTGTCCGGTACGCAATGCGATTGCGGCGTTTAAATCTGTCAAGTATATTTGGCAGGGGATATGTACACTGGCACACGGGAGACTGGAAGTGCCGGTTCTGGATGCCACAGCGATTGGCGCCTCTGTGCTTCGGGGAGACTGTAGTACAGCCAGTTCGGTGATGTTTCTGTTGGAAATCGGTGAGATCTTAGAAGAGTGGACTCATAAGAAATCGGTAGGTGACCTGGCAAGAAGTATGTCACTGAATATCAGTAAAGTATGGCTTGCCCGGGACGGACAGGAGATACTGGTATCTACGGAGACGATCAGGACTGATGATCTGGTACGCGTTCATATGGGAAATGTGATTCCTTTTGACGGCGTTGTGACAGAGGGAGAGGCAATGGTCAACCAGTCATCTCTGACGGGAGAGTCCATGCCGGTACGCAAATCGACGGATGGATATGTCTATGCGGGCACCGTATTGGAAGAGGGCGAACTGACCATTTGTGTCAAAGAGACTAACGGTTCCAGCAAGTTCGAAAAGATCGGTGCCATGATCGAGGAATCCGAGAAATTGAAATCTACGCTGGAAAGCAAGGCAGAGCATTTGGCGGATAAACTTGTGCCCTATACATTTGCGGGAACGATCCTCACATATCTGCTTACCGGAAATGCCACTAAGGCAATCTCTGTCCTTATGGTAGACTTTTCCTGCGCTTTGAAGCTTTCCATGCCGTTGGCAGTATTATCTGCGATCCGGGAAGCGAGTGCCTATGACCTGACGGTCAAAGGCGGTAAGTTCTTAGAGGCAGTAGCGGAAGCGGATACGATTGTTTTTGATAAGACGGGTACCTTGACGAAGGCGAGGCCGACTGTGAAAAAGGTAGTCTCTTTTCACGGGGAAGATGAGAAAGAACTTCTTCGCATCGCCGCATGTCTGGAAGAACATTTTCCGCACTCCATGGCGAAGGCTGTTGTGGAAGCGGCACAGAATGAAGGTATCGAGCATGAAGAGATGCATTCCAAAGTGGAATATATTGTGGCTCACGGCATTTCCTCCATGGTAGAGGATAAGAAGGTCGTGATCGGCAGCTATCATTTCGTGTTTGAGGATGAGCAGTGCCGGATACCGGAAGGCGGTCAGTCGTTGTTCGATCAACTTCCGGAAGAATATTCCCATCTCTATATGGCGGTTGAAGGGGAGCTTACGGCTGTCATCTGTATTGAAGACCCGCTGCGAGAGGAAGCGGCAGATGCCATTAAGGCATTGAAAGCGTCAGGGGTGTCTAAAGTGGTGATGATGACCGGAGACAGTGAGAGAACAGCCCGCGCCATTGCCGCAAGAGTGGGTGTAGACGAATATTTTTCCGAAGTTCTGCCGGAGGATAAGGCGAAGTTTGTAGAGCGGGAGAAGGCAGCCGGCAGGAAAGTCATTATGGTAGGAGACGGCATCAACGATTCTCCGGCGTTGTCGGCGGCGGATGTGGGTATTGCCATCAGTGACGGCGCGGAGATAGCGAGAGAAGTGGCGGATATCGTGGCAGGAGCGGATAATCTGTACAGCATCGTGACCTTGAAGCAGATCAGCAACGAACTGATGAAGCGGATTCAGGGAAACTACGGTAAAATAGTCGGATTTAATACGGGACTGATTCTGCTTGGCGTAGCAGGAATCCTTCAGCCGACTGCCTCGGCGCTGCTGCACAATACATCGACTATTCTGATTAGCCTGAAAAGCATGCAGAATTTACTGCCGGAGAAGTAATTTGCAGATCAGCCGGGCAGTATGTTTGTGCCAACGCTAAGATATTGATTATACAGAGTCATCTGTGACAATGGTACTTTAGTCACGGATGGCTTTTTTGCGAGAAATTTATCAATAGCAAGGTTGACAAGGGCATGTCTGATAGTGTAATATAACGACAGTTAGTTAAAACTAACCGAAAGAAGGAATCCGATGGCAAGGAGGTCACCGGATATTCTTTGCAACAATGGTTAGATGCGACTAACTAAAATGGTACAATGAAGAGGTCGCTTATGTTTGAAAAGTATCTGATTGAAAATTGTGCGCCGACACTGGCATCGTTAAAAACCGCAAACTTATTCTCCTATACATATCCCTCAACTGCGGAACTGCAAGAAACGATTGCCGGCTGGAATGAGCGTATGGCAGATAAAGGAGTGACCCTTACCGTACTGAGAGTAAATAGCGCCACGGCTCTTGTTTATGTATATCGGGAAGCATATCTGCGCCGTGATCTGCAGAAACCGGGCGTGGCGCAGCTTTTACAACACTTCGGATATGACAGCATGGAGACGGAAGCGGTACTGGAGCAGCTTCGGATCAGATTGCAGGGAAGAGATGAATTTCCTCATGAGATCGGATTGTTCCTGGGATATCCGTTGCAGGATGTGATCGGCTTTATCAAGTATAAAGGAAACAACTGTAAATGTACCGGATGCTGGAAGGTATACGGAGACGAGCTGGAAGCATCGCGTATCTTTGCCATGTTTGATAAGTGTAGAAAAATTTATGTTAACCTCTGGAACCAGGGGAGAAGTATTATGAAATTGACGGTAGCCGCATAGGCGCCGGACAGGACAATAATTTATAGGAAGAAAGAGAGGAATATCGTATGAGTAAAGTAGCAGTTGTATATTGGAGCGGAACAGGTAATACCGCAGCCATGGCATCATCAGTAATAGACGGGGCAAAGGAGAAAGGCGCTGAAGTGGAGGTTTTTACAAGCGCAAATTTTGATGCTTCCATGATGGACAATTTTGATGCCATCGCCTTTGGGTGTCCGGCAATGGGCGCAGAAGTTTTAGAGGAGAGTGAGTTTGATCCGATGTTCGCGGAATGTGAAGGCAAGCTTAGTGGTAAGAAGATTGCGCTGTTCGGTTCCTATGGTTGGGGAAGCGGTGAATGGATGGAGACTTGGGCAGACACCTGTAAGGCAGCCGGTGCTGTTTTTGCCTGCGATTATGTGATCTGTAACGGAGCACCGGATGCTGACGGTGTTAGTGCATGTAAAGCGCTTGGTGCAGCACTTGCGTAAAAGAAAGATATTTCATCAAGAAAAGCGGAAAACATACCGCTGATAGAAGAAGCGTAAAAAGTACAATCTTGCAAATAGGTTGTACTTTTTTTGTGCAATATGTTCTTAGCGGGCAAGCGCCACGGTCATATTGTACAACCCTTTCTGCATGGCTGAACTGATACGTTACATATAATGAAATAGAGGAAATTGATAGAAAAATTTATATTCGTATGTTACAATAAGTATCGTGTTGTTAAAAATTCAAAAGAAGGCTAGGTTTTTGGTGTGGAAAAGGAAAACAAAATGGGAGTCAGACCGGTAGTTTTGCTGGTCATTGAAATGGCGATTCCTTTGATGATGTCCCTGTTGATTCAGTCATTATACAACATTGTGGACGGCATATTTGTATCACGCATCAGTGAAAATGCATTGACAGCAACTTCGCTGGCTTATCCGGTGCAAATGCTGATGATCTCTGTGGCGGTTGGAACCAGTGTAGGCGTGAATGCGTTCCTGTCTAAATCTGTAGGCGAGGGCGATCGGGAAAAGTCTTCCAAGATTGCCACAACAGGATTGGTTCTTGCTATTATTACTGCGGTTTGCTTTATGATTGTAGGTGCTGCCGGTTCCGGATGGTTCATCGGATTATTTACCGAAAACGAAGAGATTGCCGCAAACGGCAGTATATATCTTCGCATCTGTACCGTGTTTTGCCTTGGTTCGATCCTGCAGATCATGTACCAGAGATTTTTTCAGGCAGTAGGCGATACGATTCTTTCCATGATCACTCTGATTATCGGAGCAGTTGCGAATATGATCCTGGATCCGATTATGATTTTTGGACTGTTAGGGTGCCCGGCGATGGGCGTTACGGGTGCGGCGATAGCAACGGTTTTGGGACAATGGCTTGGCGGAGCCTCAGGAGTTGTGCTGCATCAGATCTATAATAAGGAAGTACGCTTGAAGTTTAAGGGCTTCCGTTTTGAGAAAGAAATCGTGAAAGAAATCTACCGTGTGGGTGTGCCGACGATTATTATGCAGACCATGAACAGTGTTATGGTTTCAGTCGTAAATATTATACTGATTCCGTTTTCCACAACTGCAGTTGCTTTCTTCGGTGCATATTATAAGCTGCAGAATTTTCTGTTTATGCCCACAAACGGTTTGGGGCAGGCAGCGATTCCAATCATTGGGTACAACCGGGGCGCAAAGAAGCCGGAGCGTATCGGGCTTGCTATCAAAACAGTGATTGCCGCTTCCGTAAGTATCGGAATCATAGCGACAATTATTTTTATGGCGCTTCCGGGACAGCTTCTGCGTCTGTTTGCTGCCGGTGAAGATATGCTTGCCATCGGTATTCCCGCGCTGCGCATTATCAGCATAACTTTTGTTTTTGCCTGCCTTACGATTGTTCTCGGGTATATAGGAACAGGTTTTGGAAACGGCTCCATTAACATGATCGGAGGAGCATTAAGACAGTTTATCGTCTACATTCCGTGCATGTATGTACTGGCAAAAGCCAGCGGCATCAGTTATGTTTGGTATGCATCCTGGCTGGCGGAGAGCGTTGCTTTCGTATATAGCGTTACAGCAGTAAAAAAATGCTGGAAGCATAATCAGGTAAACAGAGTTGAAGCCGCCGGCGTTACGAAACCGGAATCAGTAAAGTGAAAGATTACATAAGAGCGATAAAAAATCAGGACGGTGCAGAAAATATGGAAGAGAAAAAGATAACGAATCCTTTAGGTGTTGAAAAGACGGGAGTGCTCCTGCGGCAGTTTGCCATTCCAAGTATTATAGCGATGCTGGTCAGTTCCCTGTATAATATCGTAGACCAGTTTTTCATCGGGCGAAGCGTAGGAGAATTGGGTAACGCGGCGACGAATATTTCTTTTCCCTTGTCGATCTCCTGTGTGGCGCTTGCGCTGTTGTTCGGAATCGGCGGGGCTTCCACCTTTAACCTGCATATGGGCAAAGGAGAGCGGGACAAGGCGGTGTATTACATGGGCAATGCCGTAGTAATGCTCTTTGGATGCGGACTGTTTCTCTGTATTATTACACAGCTGTTCCTGGAGCCTATGCTGCGTTTCTTCGGTTCGCCGGAGAATGTACTGGGCTATGCTAAAACATATACAAGAATCGTGTCCATAGGATTTCCTTTTTTGGTGCTGACCACCGGAGGCGGACACCTGATCCGTGCCGATGGCAGGCCGAAGATTTCGATGATCTGTAATCTGTCGGGTGCCGTGATCAATACAGTGCTGGATGCCATTTTTGTATTCGTATTTCAGTGGGGCATGGCAGGTGCGGCAGCGGCTACGGTAATCGGACAGGTAATTTCGGCAATTTTGGCTATATGGTATCTGGCGCATTGCAAGTCCGTGACATTGGAACGAAAGCATTTGATCTTGCGGAAGGATAAGGTTTCCATGATCGCCGCGCTGGGTGCGGCACCGTGCAGCAACCAGCTTGCCATTATGGTGGTTCAGATTGTTATGAATAAGTCCCTTAAATATTATGGTTCTCTTTCCGTTTACGGAGAGGCTATCCCGATTGCCTGTGCGGGTATCATTACCAAGGTCAATCAGGTATTTATGGCACTGGTTGTTGGCGTTTCCCAGGGATTGCAGCCTATTGTCAGTTTTAATTACGGCGCGAAGCAGTATGATCGTGTAAAAAAAGGTTATTTCCAGGCGATCGGAGCCGCATTTCTCATGGCGCTGGCGGCGTTTTTTATGTTTCAATTTCTGCCAAGGCAGATCATTTCCATTTTCGGGGATGGCTCTGAGGAATATTTCCGGTTTGCGATCAATTATTTCAGGATTTACCTGTTCTTTACTTTTGCTAACGGTATCCAGCCGATTACCTCTAATTTCTTTACCGCGATCGGCAAGCCCAAAAGAGGTGTATTCCTGTCATTAACCAGACAGATTTTGTTCCTCTTGCCGCTTCTTCTTATTTTTCCGTTGTTTATGGGAATCGACGGTATTATGTATGCGGGACCGGTAGCGGATCTGCTGGCGGCAGTCGTTACACTTGTCATGATTATCGGAGAACTGCGGCGCGAGGAGTACGGAGGGCAGGTGTTTTTTATTCAGCAAAGACGGCAGGACTGATCAGACAGAAGCTGATTCATTTGTTTGATTCCTTCTTCCTGGGATGTGATAATTGCGTCTAAGATAGGAACAAGCTCCGGACAGATGCAGTAGCGCAGTGCATTTTCGGACATACGGACGGCACCTTCATGGTGCGGGATCATTTCGTGCATAAAGGTGTCGCTGATATTATTGGAGGCTTGAGCGGCGTTCATATCTGCAAACATAGTATTCATGATAATCCTGACCTCGCGTTGATACAGCCGCAGATCCTGACAGGAGTTGGTCTGCATCTGGCAGGATTCTAAGGCATGCTGCATATCGCTGATGCTCTTAGTCTGCGCTGCAATAATATCGGATGCAATTTTCCGAAGGGGTATACAGGAAGTATATTGTAAGACATTTTCAGACATAGCGATCGCTGCCCTGTGATGAGGAACCATCTGTACGATAAAATTCCGGGAGATACTGTTCGTCAGCCGGGCGCTTTCCATTCCGCGGATCATGTTATCCAAAATTTCATAGAATTCAGTCAGATAATCTTTGGTGGAGGTTTTAAAACTGCACGGTTTTAGCATGGCAGGAACCTTCCTTTTTTTATGTATCATATGTGAGAAAAAGGAAAGGGTGCGGTATAAATTTTTTATATCGACACAAGCTATTAAAAATAAGTTCCGGGAGGAAAACTATGGATTCGGTTTGGAGAAAAACAGTATCGCTTCCGCAATTTGAGACTCTGCAGGGAGACGTAAAGACCAAGCTATATCTGGAAGCAAACTGGTGGCAATCAGGAAATATGAGGAACTTTCCAGACAGATTGATTGTGATTTTGAGGAGAAAACAGCCTATGTTTATTCTCTTGACAATCCCGGAAAACTGGAGCGGGAAGCAATGCTCTACGGTATTCTGGGGCTGGATGATAAAATCGTGGATACCCCTGAACTGCCATTCGCCACGGTGGGAGCTTTGCGGATGACAAATCAGGCGCAGTTCCATCCATTAAAATTTCTTTCTGCTATCGTGA
>CAZPSD010000089.1:7329-9693 GCA_964589055.1 uncultured Bacteroides sp. | reverse complement strand
AGGATCTTGGAACAGGTAAAGAGCAGCATATTACAATCACAGCAGGTTCCAACATGTCTGATGATGAGATTGATAAGGCAGTGAAAGAGGCTGCTGAATACGAAGCGCAGGATAAGAAGAGAAAAGAAGCTATTGATACAAGAAATGATGCAGACTCTTTCGTATTCCAGACAGAGAAAGCGCTCACAGAAGTGGGCGATAAGCTCGATGCTTCCGAGAAGTCTGGCGTAGAGGCTGATCTGCAGGCTGTAAAAGATATCTTGGAGAAGACCAAAGATCAGGAAATGACAGATGCGCAGCTGGATGAATTAAAGGCGGCGAAAGAAAAACTGACAACTTCCGCACAGTCCCTGTTTACAAAAATGTATGAGAATATGCAGCAGGCACAGGGCGGTCCGGCGCCTGATATGAGTGGTGCACAGGGCAGCGCAGACAGCGGTGCGGCGGATGATGTAGTAGACGGAGATTACAGAGAAGTCTAGTATAAAAGAAGTTTTAAGGGTAAAACAAAAAGATTTTCTTGGGCTGCTGAAATATGCAGTTCAGGGAAATCTATGGCTTTGTTCGGAGAAATGACAGTTATAGACATAAATATATAGGAAGGTTAAAATTATGGCAGAACAGAAAAGAGATTATTACGAGGTGCTCGGTGTAGAGAAAAACGCCGATGACGCCGCACTTAAAAAAGCATACAGAGTTCTGGCTAAGAAATATCATCCTGATATGAATCCGGGCGATGCGGAAGCGGAGAAGAAATTCAAGGAAGCGTCCGAAGCCTACGCAGTTTTAAGCGATCCGGAGAAAAGACGGCAGTATGACCAGTATGGCCATGCAGCCTTTGACGGCGCCGGAGGAGCGGGCGGATTCGGCGGTTTTGATTTCAACAGCGCTGATTTCAGCGATATTTTCGGTGATATCTTTGGCGATATCTTCGGAGGCGGACGGCGCGGCAGCAGAAGCAGCGGACCGATGAAGGGAGCCAATATCCGCACCAGCGTCCGCATTACTTTTGAAGAAGCAGTGTTCGGCGTGGAGAAAGAGATTGAACTGACACTGAAGGATGAGTGTACGGCATGCCGCGGAACCGGAGCAAAACCGGGCACAAGCCCTGAGACATGCAGCAAGTGCGGCGGTAAAGGCCAGGTAGTATTTACCCAGCAGTCTTTCTTCGGTACTGTGAGAAATGTACAGACCTGTCCGGATTGCCACGGAACCGGCAAAGTAATTAAAGATAAATGTCCGGAATGCCGCGGGACAGGATATATTGCCAATAAGAAAAAGATTCAGGTGTCTATTCCTGCCGGAATTGATAACGGACAGTGCGTTCGTATCCGTGATAAGGGAGAACCGGGTACAAACGGCGGATCAAGAGGAGATCTGTTGGTTGAGGTTATCGTAGGAAGACACCCGATCTTCCAAAGACAGGATGAGAATATTTATTCTACCGTGCCGATGTCCTTTGCCGTCGCTGCGCTGGGCGGTGATATCGTGATTGATACGGTGGACGGCAGAGTGATTTATGAAGTGAAAGCCGGAACCCAGACAGATACCAAAGTACGGTTGAAAGGAAAAGGCGTTCCTTCCCTGCGGAATAAAGAGGTGCGCGGCGATCATTATGTGACATTGGTGGTACAGGTGCCGGATAAATTATCCCATGAAGCGAGGGAACTTTTAAAGAAATTTGATGAGCAGACAGGCGATACCATGAATGCCGCGAAGAATGTGACTTCCGGCAGCGAGGATGACCAGCCGGGCGGCGGTAAGGGTAAGAAGAAGTTTTGGAAATAAATAATTAATTAAGAACGCAATGTTGTTGCAAAAGACCTATTTGAAAGAGATCAAGTAGGTCTTTTTTTGGCAATTTTTCATAAAGACCGCCCCAAAAGATTGGTAAATAGCACAAGAGAAAAAATCTTGTACAACTTTTTTTGGTCATATATAATAAAAATACAAAAGCGCAACCGTTTGCGCAACGGTTGCGCAAGCGGTTGTCTAATGCGGAATGAATTTATGTATATTTAGGGGATATACATAGATTCGGATGGCAAACATGAAAATTTGGGAGGAGAAAGAGATGAAGGTAAACAAGTACGCTAAGAATGTTCTATGCAGTATTTTGACGGCAGCGATGATTCTGACCGGAAGCACGATACCGCAGACGAACGTTTATGCGACGGAAGAGACTGCCGGGGATACAGACATAACGGAAAACAGTAAATCTGATGCGGATATGGCACAAGATTCCGATGCCGAAGATGAGAATGATGAGAAAACTCCGGCAGGGACATCTGAGGATGAAGATGATACGGATCCTGATAAGGACGATGCGGATGAGCCTGATGGATCGGAAGAAGACGGAGCGGA
>CAZPSD010000089.1:0-7229 GCA_964589055.1 uncultured Bacteroides sp. | reverse complement strand
GAGGATGAGGAAGAGAATGACGATGAAAGCAATCCTATCACAAGGGAATTGTTTACTTCAGTGACTTCAGAGACCGAAGAGACAGAGACGTATGGGACTCTGCAGAATGGAGGCTTTGAAACGGCGGAGCCGGATAATTCCTATCAGCCTGCCGATTGGGATTTGGATTGGACGGCGTTTACTTATAAAAGCGGGGATATGGATGGCTATGGTTCTTATGCATATTGGTGGGCAAGCAGCAAATCAGAGATATCCATATCCCAAACGATAGAGAATGTGGAACCCGGATACTATGTCGTATCCCTGGAAGCGGGCGGCGTCTATGAAAAAGGAGATATTGACCTGAAAGTGGCTTTTGGAGAGAGTGGCTCAGACACAATAAGCGTTGATCTGGGAGACGCTGCCAGTGCATGGGGAGTATGGAGTACCATCAGTACACCGGTCTTTGAAATCACAGAGGAGAACAATAGCAGCATCACGATTTCTATAGAGGGTACATTGAGCGATGACAGTAGTACAGAAGAGCAGCTGCACATTGACAATGTTGCATTAACTGAGCAGACTGCTTATAGTTTAGATGAATTGAAGACGCTGTACGAAACGGCGTCTGGATATGCGCAAACGGACTATACAGAAGACAGCTGGACAGTCTTTGCGTCAGCGCTTGCTGCGGCAAAGACGCTGATAGATGGCAGTTCTGCTGATACGCTTGCCCTTACCAATGCTTACATTACATTGTCTGCGGCAATGGACGCTTTGGTATCAGCGACGGCGTCAGAAACGGTATCTTCCACGCTCTATTACTATTATGGAGATACGGGTAAGACACTCGGCGTCGTGTTCTGGGATGGGGGGGCTGCTGCCGCAGGCGATGATGTTACGTGGTCCACGGATCAATGGACTTTGGGTGATGATTGGAATGCATCCGTAGCTTTGATGGAGGAATCCGAGACTTATCCGGGCTGGTATCGTATAGATTTCGTTTTTGATACATCAACAACTAGCGGCGGATTTGAAATCCACTGTTCGGATAATGCTTCTGCAAGCTTGTTCACATGTGATCCGCAGTGGAAGAATACGGATATTTTCAAAGAGCTGTGTTCCGGAGATGCGGATTCCTATGCGCTTAAGAGTTCCATACTCTACGCAGGCGATCTGGCAGCAGCCGTAATGCGCAATGTGACATTATATGTGTATAGTGAAGAGGGAACGCCTAAAATCGTGTCAGAAAGCGAATTGTCTGTTATTGATGAGACAACCGGCGAAAAGACGACGCTTACAACGGATGAGACGATTTGGACTACTTCTTATGGTTATTATATGACGGCGGATGAAGAATACGATAACTGGTATTATCTGTCCTTCTCCGCGCCGGATGAAGATACGGTCTGCCAGTTAGTGGTGAGGGATGACAATACCTTGGTAACCAAGTTTGTAAATGCTCCGACAGAGAACGCAGGTGAGACGGATTTTACGCCCGTTTTTGCAGGAAAGATTTATGCGACCTATGAGGGCAACACAGTCACGCTTTCTGACAGCCGGGATGCAACTTTAGCCCTGTTAAAAGCTTTGCTGGAATCAGAGGCGGTAACGGCTATTGTCGATAATCATACGGGGAATGAAGACTATTATACATCTGAAACATGGACAGCATTTAGTGAAGCAAAAACGCAGGCGGAGACTGTAGTAAGCAGTAATAACAGTCAGGATGACGATTACACCAGTACAGAGATTACAGGAGCATATAACGCGCTTTCAGACGCGGTAAAGAATATGGTGCGCAATGTTCCTGACGTGATGCTGTATTATTATTCTGAGGAACTGACCGGCTATAGCGGCACGGATACAGAGAAATATAATCTGTACATGTCAACATGGAATAATGATAAAGTAAGTTCCTCCAAGGAACCGGTAGCTCTTTCGCAGGGCAGCTGGTCGTACACTGCTTTTAGTTTTGATGAGGTGACGGATACAGAGATCAGCCATAATTATGCTAACTGGTATTCTGTCCCGGTGAAGCCTGTTAATGCCGGAGACGGGGCGAACGGGGATGGCTTTATTATTCAGGTAGGTATAGCGAAAACAGATAGTGACGGAACTGTAACTTATGCGGCAGTAGAAAGCGACGCTGCCGTTATTCAGATAAGCGCTTGGGCCAACACATCAATTTATAATGCAATTACCTCCGGGGAGAATGAGTGCATATTTGTTATGGGCACAAGTGTATATACATCTATTGTGGAGGCGGAAACAGCAGCCCTGAAAGCTCTTGTTGCGGAGGCGCAGGAACTGAAAGAAGAGGATTATAAAGAAGGCTGGGATGCCCTCACATCAGCGTTTACTGCGGCGGAGAATTTGCTTGAAACAGAATATCCGTCCCATGATGATCTTCAGCAAAGCTATGAGAGCTTAAAGGATGCAATAGATGCATTGGTTCCCAATGTGGAAGCGTCTGTTAAAGTGGCTCAGGTTCCGTTGTCGGATGACTTCATTACGGGTGCAGACTTATCCTCCTATGTTTCTTTGAAAGAAAGCGGGACTGTTTTCAAGGATTATGAAGGGAACGAACTGTCTGACGCAGAATTTTTCGCATTCCTGAAAGAAGGCGGCACGAACTGGGTTCGTATCCGAATCTGGAACGACCCTTACAACAGCAGCGGTCAAGGTTATGGCGGCGGTAATAATGATCTGGACAAAGCGGTTACCATCGGTCAGTTGGCAACCAATGCAGGAATGAGGGTCCTGATTGATTTCCATTATTCGGATTTCTGGGCTGACCCCGGAAAACAAGATGCACCGAAAGCATGGGCGGCGTATTCTGTGGAACAAAAAGAGACGGCTGTTTATGATTATACCTTGGACAGTCTGAATACCTTGAAAAACGCCGGTGTAGATGTCGGCATGGTGCAGGTGGGAAATGAGACCAATAACGGAATCTGTGGTGAAACTTCATGGGCTGATATGGCGAAAATTTTCAATGCCGGAAGCAAAGCAGTAAGGGCTTTTGATTCAGATTGTCTTGTGGCGGTGCATTTTACCAACCCGGAGCAGGGCTATACAACGATTGCAAAAAATTTATATGAAAATAACGTTGATTACGATGTATTCGCAAGCTCTTACTATCCGTTCTGGCATGGCAATACTGACAATCTGACCAGTGTATTGGCGGAGGTTGCGAGAAATTACGGCAAAAAAGTCATGGTTGCGGAAACTTCATGGGCAACTACATGGGAGGATGGAGACGGACACGGCAACACGGTGGCCCTGAACAAGACGCTGGATATCAATTACGGCATCTCCCTTCAGGGACAGGCGGACGAGATCAGAGATGTTGTATATGCGGCAAATAATGTCAATAATCAGCAGGGCAGTACGGACGGGAGTACGCTTGCAGGAAGCTGTATCGGTGTATTCTATTGGGAACCGGCATGGATCTCTCCTTATTATGTATATAATGCGGACGGATCAATCGATACGGATTTATATAAGCAGAATCAGACTTTATGGGAAAAATACGGTTCCGGATGGGCGTCCAGCTATTCCACGGAATATGACCCTGATGATGCGGGCAAATGGTATGGAGGCAGCGCGATCGATAATCAGGCATGGTTTGATTTTGACGGCACAGCGCTGGATACGGCAAGAATCTACAGCCTGATCAGAACGGGAGCATCTTCTTCTTCACGGGCGATCAGCAATCTGGAGACTAAGCTTACGCTTGAACTTACGATAGGCGATACGTTTGACTGGCCTGCAGTGACCGCAACATATAATGATGGTTCAACGGAAGATTTAACTGTCAAGTGGGATGAAGATGAGCAGAAATTAGTAAGTACGGATAAAGTAGGTGAATATACAGTTAATGGCGCCGTGGAATGTGATGGTAAAGAATACAAAGTTTATTTAACGATTAAGGTGTCAAGATCATCAGCCAGCAATGTTCTGGTCAACCCGGGATTTGAGAGTGACCAAAGCGGCTGGAGCTTACAGTTGAACGAGGAGAACCCGGATACATCAGTATACAATGTTTCTGTGCAGGGCGATACCGTATACAGCGGAAGCAAATCATTAAATTTCTGGAGAAATGAAAGCGGCGAAACCTTGTATTTTACCTTGACGCAGACAGTGACAGATCTGGATGCAGGTACCTATACCTTTGGCGGTTTTATTCAGGGTAATGACATGGGAGCGGATGATATACAATATGCCTTTGTAAAGGTATATGACAAAGATGATGCCGAATTAACTTCCCCGAAAACGACCAAAAAAGTATCGTGCACACTGGATGGATGGGCTGTCTGGAATAATCCTGAGATTACGGGAATAGCTGTTTCGGAAGGCGATACCATAGTAGTCGGGGTAGAGATTACCGGCAGTTATCCCGGCGTATATGGCAGTGTTGATGATTTCTATTTGTACGGCGCCCATAATATCACGGTAGATGAGAATATTACGGGCGGTACCGTAACCGTCAGTGATTTGGAAGCAGGAAGCGGAGAAAAAATTAAAGTGACGCTGACGCCTGACAGCGGATATAATTTGTCTGTATTGACAGTTTCCGGGAAAGGCTTAGACAGCGCAATTCTGCCGAATGACCACGGAACATCAACCTTTGTGTCTGCAGGCAGTGAGTATGCTGAGAATACAGCTGTCCTTACTTACAAAGCGGATATTGCGGAAACGGTAAGTGAATATTTTATCATGCCGAAAGGGAATGTGACAATCAGTGCCGCATTTACAAGTATTTTTAACGAAGATGAAAAAATATCACTGGATGCCAGCAATGCGGATATTACAGTGGAACCGATCGAAGATCAGTGGGCAACGGGCAGGAATATTACGCCCGCCGTTACCATACGTTACAAAGGATATACGCTGAAATCGACGGATTACACTGCAGCATACGGTAATAATAAAAATGTCGGAACTGCTACGGTAACATTGAATGGAAAAGGTAAATTCGAGGGAACAAGAACAGTTACCTTTACCATCAAAGAAGATACCAGAACAGATATTTCCAAGTTTAAGGTTATATTTAAGGATACTGACGCAAGTACGTCAACGTACTATCTTGGCGAACAGGAAGAGGTGGAACCGGAGATTCAGTTGATGGATGGGACAACAGAGATTTCTTCGGATAACTATGTGCTGGTCTATCAAAACAACAAGAAAATCGGCAAAGCAGCCTTAGTTGTGCTTCCTAAGGAAAATTCCGGTTATACAGGTTCTGTTACGGCTGCATTTACGATTGCCAAATGTCCGCTCAACATTGCAGACATTGCGGTCAGCATACCTGTACAGTCATATGCTTATACCGGAAGTAAGATTACGCCGTCTGTCACGGTGAAATATAAAGGCAAGACTTTAAGCAAGGGTAAAGACTATACAGTTACGTATACCAACAATGTGAATGTAAGCGCTGACAGCAAACCGGCTGCTGTAAAGATTACCGGCAAAGGGAATTATACGGGAACCAGAACAACCTATGATCTTACTGAAGACAATAAGGCGGGCGCTGCTAAGTTAACCTTTCAGATTACTCCGAGATCCATGCAAAGTTCTGATATTAAGGTGACGGCTGCAAGCCTGGCGGAGACCGGCAAGGCGCAGGCGCCGAAGCTGACGGTTAAAGATGATGCCAAAACCTTGACGGCGAAGCAGTATGAGATTACGAAGATCGTCATGACAAAAGATGAAAATGGCGACGCAGTGGAAGACGGTACGATTTACACGAAGGGAACAGCCGGACAGACTGCAAAAGTAACAAAAGCGGGAGAGTACGAGGTTACGATTGCAGGAAAAGGCAATTACAGCAGTGAAACTGTTAAGACGGCAGCTTTCCATGTAGCAGGCAAAGATCACTTACTCTCCAATGCTAAGATCGCGGTAACCGGTAAGTATTATTATACCGGAACAGCAATTACGCCTGAACTGACCGTTACCATCTCAGGAAAGCAGTTGGATTCAACGAACTATACGGTATCCTATATCGATCCGAAGACAGGCGCTGCTTCTAATATCAATGCAGGTAAAGCAGCAGTGACCATTACGGGAAATGAGGATAACGGCTATTATGGAAGCAAATCGACGGCCTTCACGATTGGTAAGCGGACGTTAGCGGCGGAAATCGGCAGAAAAAATGCTGCTACAATCGGTGTGGTCCAAGCGCCTGTCTTTACAAAGACAGTTCTGACACAGATAGAAGCAGATGGCGGAACAGTCACTTATAATGCTGCAAGTGCAGCGGCAAAGGATGAAAGCGGAGCATCGATATCAGTGGCAGTTCCGTATACAGGATATGCCCTGACACCAACGCTGAAGTTTGTATCCGTGAACACGAATGCGCAAGGCAATACGAACGACAGGTCATTGATCAATGGCACTGATTATACGGTCACTTATAAGGACAACGTAAAAGGCGGGACCGCGGCATCCGTTACCATTAAAGGCAAAGGCAATTATAGCGGCAGTGTAACAATTAAGAATGTGTTTACTGTAGAGGAAAGAAGTTTGGATGACTTCACGATTACGGTTGATTCGGCTGTCTATACCGGCAGCGCATTAAAACCGGCAGTTACTTTTACGGATAAGGCAACCGGTAAAGCGGTTGATCTGAAAGCCGGTACGGCTTACACGGTATCTTATAAGAATAATAAAAAGGTAGCAAGTAAGAGCGCGGCTAATAAGAAGACAACACCATATGCTGTAGTTACGGTAAAGGGATTGGGCAAAGCGGCAGATGACACGAAGCAAACGGATCCTATTTACTTCACAATCGATAAGGCGGCTATTACGGAAGCGCATGTAAGCGATATTGCGGTACAGACTTATAAGGGCAAGGCAGTGCAGCCTGCTGTCACTATTAAAGTCAATGGCAAAAAGCTGAAAGCCGGTACGGATTATGTGGTAACATATTCTAATAATGTCAGACGCAGCAGTGATTTAACAATAGGAACGGCTACGATTGAGGGTAAAGGAAGCTATTCCACGTTGACGCCAATCGTTAAGCGGTTTGTAATTAAATAATACCAACGGCAAAGAGACAGAGACCTCATTAAAGGGGGTCTCTGTTTTGGGGTATTCATACCGGGGATATTTGTGCTATAATGAAGAGCAAATATTTTTGTCTGACAAAAGAAAGGGATTAAATGAAAAGAAAAATGCTGAAGGTTTTGATAGCGGTTATAGTTATTGTACTGGTGGTGTTGGCCGGATGGTATGTGCTGTTT
>CAZPSD010000088.1:0-9941 GCA_964589055.1 uncultured Bacteroides sp. | reverse complement strand
AAAGTCTGGAACTGCGCAACAACGCCTTGTTGTATGCAGCAGACGATAAAACGGAATAAAGTATATCTATGCTGACAAAATACGTCAGCTAAGATATACTAAGTTATTCCTTAAAAAGAGAAATAATAAATATAATAGAGGAGACCAAAATCATGGCAAGAAAGAAAATCGTAGCCGGTAACTGGAAGATGAACATGACTCCCAGCGAGGCGGTAAAATTATGTGCTGAGTTAAAAGACTTGGTAAAATCCGATGATGTAGACGTAGTATATTGTGTACCCGCAATCGACATCGTACCTGTTGTCGAGACCGTAAAAGGTACTAACGTAGAAGTTGGCGCCGAAAATATGTATTTTGAGGAGAAGGGTGCATACACAGGCGAGATCTCTGCAGCTATGTTAGTAGATGCAGGCGTTAAGTATGTTATCATCGGTCATTCTGAGAGACGTGATTACTTTAAAGAGGATGATGTTCTTCTGAACAAGAAAGTTAAGAAGGCATTCGAGGCAGGTCTTACACCGATCCTTTGCTGCGGTGAGACTTTAGAGCAGAGAGAGTCCGGCGTAACACTTGACTGGATCAGATTACAGATCAAATCTGATTTGCAGGGTATCTCAGCTGATCAGGTTAAGAGCATGGTAATCGCATATGAGCCTATCTGGGCAATCGGAACAGGTAAGACAGCTACTACAGAGCAGGCTGAGGAAGTATGTAAAGCAATCCGTGAAACAATCGCTGAAATCTATGATGCGGCAACAGCAGATGCAGTGCGTATTCAGTACGGCGGTTCCGTAAATGCAGGTAATGCAGCAGAACTGTTTGCACAGCCTGATATCGACGGTGGCCTTGTAGGCGGCGCAAGCCTGAAGGCTGATTTCGGCAGGATCGTGAACTATAAATAGTCCTTAGTGTTTGAGGGTTTTATTGACAGCTACTGTCGGTAGAACCCTTTTTTACTTTGATAGGGAAGTGCTCAAGCAGCAGTGGCAGTCAACAAGATTCTCATTGTTTCCAGGATTCTGATAACATACGGTTTCCCACATTTTTAACATGTTCCGATAATGCTACTTTGGCAAACTCCTTTTGCCCCTCTGTAAGATACTTGATAATAAGCAGGTGTCCATCTGAGGCTTTATTCTTATTTGAGTCCAGCGTTCCTGAAAGAATCAAAATCCTGATCATAATGGAATTGATTTTTTGAATCGTTTCAACCAGCAGATCATTATCGGAAATAGAGGCGAGCGTACTATGAAATTCACAGTCAAGCTCTGCGTATTGGATATTGTGAAGCGTATTTTGCATCGTCAGGCTGCTTTGCTCTTCAATGATGTCTTCCAGCTTTTTCAGCAGTGCAGGGTCGAGAGGAAATTTTGCAAGATCAATGGCAGGAGGCTCTAGTGTCTGTCTCATGACCGTAATGTCAGCCACGTCCTTTTGTGTGATCTTTGAAACGTAAATATGCCCTGTATTATCAGTCGTAGCCAGCTTTTCGAACACAAACTGCTGCAGGGCAGAACGAATAGGCGTTCGGCTGATGGATAATAAAGAATTTAATTGTTTCTCCGTTAAAGGGGAGCCGGGTTCTAATTCATTGGAATAAATGGTCTGCTTAATAGCCTGATAGACCTGATCTTTTAACGTAACGGTTTTCTTATTGGTTCTAAACTCATAAAAAAGAATTTCCTTATACTGGATACATTTTTGTATATAAATGAATAAATTGTATTATTAACATAAATAGATATTACAATATATTATTTAGGGAAAGTATCATTTGGCAAGTTCATAGCTGTTTTCATAGCTGTTTTCCAAATTTCCTAGTTGACAAACTTTATTGCTGTATGTATAATTGTCTGAGTGTGGATAGGAGTCAACTATGTTCGTGAACTTAACTGATGTGTTAACAAACGAGGATAAAGTGATCTCAAAGCAGATAGATGCGGCACTTATGCAGATATCGATTGGTGGAGAAACATTTCGGGCAGTTTGGAAATCTCCGATTCAGTTTACCTTTACTAATATTGGAAAAGGGAGAGCGCGAATCGAAGGAACCGGGGAAATGGTCTTTGCCATGAACTGTGACAGATGTCTGAAACCTGTGGAAGAGAAGCTTGAACTTGTGTTTAGCAGAGAAGTGTTTGCACCGGATATGATCGATAGGGCGTCAGATGAAAATGATGATCAGAGATTCATGGAAGGCTATCAATTAAATGTAGAAGACTTACTAAAGAATGAAATCGTAATTAACTGGCCTATGAAGGTTCTTTGTAAGCCTGATTGCAAAGGAATTTGCCGTCAGTGCGGGAAGGATCTGAATATGGGAACATGCGAATGTGATACTTTTGTTCCTGATCCAAGGATGGCAGTAATAAAAGATATCTTTAACGCGAATAAGGAGGTGTAACGATGTCTATTTGTCCTAAGAACAAATCTTCTAAAGGTAGAAGAGATAAGAGAAGAGCAAACTGGAAGATGACTGCTCCTACATTGGTAAAATGTAGCAAATGCGGTGCTTTAATGGTACCTCACAGAGTATGTAAGAAGTGCGGAACATACAACAAAAAAGAAATTATTGCAGTTGACTAATCACTGTAAACGGAGGCTTTCCGGAATTTGTCTGGAGAGCCTTATTTTTTTATTTGCCTGGCATGAAATAAGTTGGCGGACTTATACTTAAATTAATGAGCGAAAATGTATATTTCGCCAACTTATGAATGGATGGCTGAACTGTTACGCCGGAAAAGTGGGTAGGAAAAGTGGGTATGGGTTTTTCACCTTGATTTTTATGGGTAATTTTAGTATATTAGTATATGATGTCCATGCTGTATAATCAGAGGCATCGGAAACGGAAGGTATCTTAATGAGCGAATATGTTAAAGTGGCAGTAGATGCTATGGGCGGTGACAATGCACCGGTTGAAACTGTGAAAGGTGCGGTAGAGGCAATTCAGGAAAGCGGCAAGGTAAAAGTCTATCTTGTAGGTAAGGAGGACGTGCTGAAGAAAGAACTTGCTAAATATACATATAATCAGGAGCAGATGGAGATCGTACATGCTTCTGAGATTATTGAGACGGCGGAACCGCCTGTTATGGCAATCCGTAAAAAGAAGGATTCTTCTTTGGTTAAGGCATTAAATCTGGTTAAGGACGGAACCTGTGATGCTTATGTGTCTGCGGGAAGTACAGGCGCTACTTTGGTGGGAGGACAAGTTATTGTGGGACGTATCAAAGGCGTGGAGAGACCGCCCCTTGCACCGTTGATTCCTACGGCGACAGGGTGTTCTTTGCTGATTGACTGCGGCGCCAATGTGGATGCAAGACCGTCTCATCTGGTGCAGTTTGCGAAGATGGGCTCTGTTTATATGGAAAATGTTATGGGTGTGAAAAACCCGAAAGTCGGTATAGTCAATATCGGCGCCGAGGAAGAGAAAGGAAATGCGCTGGTAAAAGAGACATTCCCCCTGCTCAAAAACTGCCCGGATATCAATTTTATCGGCAGCGTAGAGGCGAGAGACATTCCTGCGGGTGCGGCAGATGTAGTAGTTTGCGAAGCCTTTGTGGGCAATGTGGTACTCAAGACATATGAAGGAGTGGGGCTTACTTTGATTCAGAAGGTGAAAGAAGGCATGATGTCTTCTTTCAGAAGTAAAATCGGTGCGCTTTTAGTAAAACCCGCACTGAAAAGTACCCTGAAAGCCTTTGATTTAGAGCAGTACGGCGGAGCGCCCATGCTTGGTTTGAAAGGGCTGGTTGTTAAAACTCATGGCAGTTCAAAAGCCAATGAGATTAAGAATTCGATCCTGCAGTGTATTGCTTTTACTGAGCAGAGGATCAATGAGAAGATCAAAGCGAAAATTTTGACAGAAGAAGTTGTATCCGGACAGGAGAACTAAACAATAGAGAAATCGGAAAGGTTGGCTGTTGCGATGGAACTGGAGAAGTTAAAAGAAGTAATAGCAGGGGTGCTGAGTGTTGATCCCAATGAGATTACATTGGAAACCACCTTTTTGGAAGATTTAGGCGCAGATTCTTTAGATGTCTATCAGATCATTATGGGGATTGAAGAGGCATTTGAAATCGAAATCCCGGCTGATAAAGCGGAGCGTATCAGTACCGTGGAAGAAGCCGTTAATTTAATTAAGGATTCCAGGGAATAAAGAAGTAAAGCCCTTTCTAAATGAAGGGGCTTTTCCGTGTTATGTGTGGAGGATTCTTATGGCAAAAGAGAGAATGGCACAGTTGGAACAAAGAATAGGATATTCCTTTCAGAATAAGACATTGCTGAAGCAGGCGCTTACTCACAGTTCCTATGCCAATGAACAGAAAATCAATAAAAACGGAGATTATGAGCGGTTAGAATTTTTGGGAGATGCAGTGCTGGAACTGATCAGCAGTGATTTCCTGTTTCGTGAGTATCCGCAGCTGCCGGAGGGGCAGCTGACGAAGAAGCGCTCATCCATGGTCTGTGAACCGGCGCTGGCATTTTGCGCCAAAGAAATAGAGTTAGAAAAGTACATTCTTCTGGGTAAAGGAGAAGAGGCAACCGGCGGAAGAACGAGAGATTCCATTATTTCCGATGTGATGGAGGCGACGATAGGAGCCATCTATTTGGACAGCGGTATCGGGGAAGCCAAGAATTTTATCCATAGATTTATTTTGTCGGATTTGGATCATAAAGTGCTGTTTTATGATGCTAAAACAATATTGCAGGAGATCGTGCAGCGTGAAAACAAAGGCGTGCTTCACTATGAACTGCTCAAAGAGGAAGGACCGGAACATGCCAAGGCGTTTACGGTGGAAGCGTTTGTAGGAGAGGTGAAGGTCGGAAGCGGTACGGGGCATTCCAAAAAAGCGGCAGAACAACAGGCAGCTTACGAAGCTTTATTGCACAGAAAAGAAGCCGGTGAAATATTCGGTTAAGCAATCAATGAGAGGTACATATGTATTTAAAAAGTATTGAGGTGCACGGATTTAAATCCTTTGCCAATAAGATCAATTTTAAGTTTCATAACGGCATTACGGGTATTGTAGGTCCTAACGGCTCCGGTAAGAGTAATGTGGCGGATGCGGTCAGATGGGTGCTGGGTGAGCAGCGTATTAAGCAGCTTAGAGGCGCATCCATGCAGGATGTCATTTTTTCAGGCACTGAGATGCGTAAGCCCTTGGGCTATGCCTATGTGGCGATTACCCTGGATAATTCCGATCATCAACTCGCTATTGACTATGATGAGGTTACAGTATCCAGACGCTTATACCGTTCCGGTGAAAGTGAGTATATGATCAACGGTACACCGTGCCGTTTGAAGGATGTTAACGAATTGTTCTATGATACGGGTATCGGTAAAGAGGGATACTCTATCATCGGGCAGGGACAGATCGATAAGATTTTAAGCGGTAAGCCGGAGGAACGCCGCGAACTTTTTGATGAGGCGGCCGGTATCGTTAAATTTAAACGCAGAAAATATGCGGCACAGAAAAAATTAGAGAATGAGAAGCAGAATCTGCTTCGTGTCAACGATATTCTGGCAGAGTTAGAAAAGCAGACAGGTCCCTTAGAGCGCCAGTCTGAGAAGGCGAAGGTCTATTTAAAGAAGAAAGAAGAATTAAAGACGCTGGATGTAAATGTGTTCTTATTGGAAAATGTGCGCATCAGAGAACAACTTGCTGAGGTTGACGGCAAGCTGCATATTGCAACCGGTGATTTGGAAGAAACCGCAACAAAATACGAAAATATTAAGTCTGAGTATGAGCAGATCGAGAGTCAGATCGAGCTGCTGGATCAGGCGATCGAGACTGCCAGGTCAACTCTGACGGATACCGGAGTAATGCGTTCCAAGCTGGAAGGCGAAATCAATGTTTTAAAAGAGCAGATCCATTCCGCAGAGGGAAATGAGGAACACCTGCAGAGCCGGATCAACAGCATTCAGGAACAGCTTGATGAGAAAAATAAAGAAAAAGACGGTATCGCAGCAGAGAAAAAAGATATCGACGATAAACTGGAACAATTAGAACTGGCAAGAACAGAAGCAAAACAACTGTTAGAAACAACGCAGAGTAAAATCGAAGAATTAAATAATAATATTGAAAGCGGCAAAAATACGATTATTGATGCCTTGAATAACCGCGCTACCATCAAGTCGAAAATGGGTCGTTACGATACCATGCTGGAGCAGATCAATATTCGTAAGGCGGAATTGAATTCCAGGTTGCTGCGTGCCAAGTCAGATGAGGCAGAGCAGACGGAAACCATTAAGAAACTGGAAGAAGAATTCGAAACTGTCAACGTGGTGATCCGCGAACTGAATGAGAAGCAGGAGAGCATGGAGGAACAGCTTAGCGGAATCCGTGAGGAACTTTCCGATAAAGACCAGAAACTTCGGGATACCCAAGTGTTGTACCATCAGCAGAAATCCAAGCTGGAGGCACTCGCTAACCTGACAGAGCGTTATGAGGGATATGGCGGAAGTGTGAAAGCGGTCATGGAGCAGAAGGACAGTGAGAAGGGTATCATTGGTGTCGTAGCGGATATTATTCAGGCAGAGACAAAGTATGAGACGGCGATTGAGACGGCGTTGGGCGGTAATATTCAGAATATTGTTACGGAGGATGAAGAGACTGCCAAGCGCATGATCGGATTCTTAAAGAGAGCAAAAGCAGGACGCGCAACTTTCCTGCCGCTTACCAGCATTACCCATCCGCAGGAATTTAAAAATCCGGAGGCTTTGAAAGAAAAAGGCGTCATTGGCATGGCAGATGAACTGGTCAGGATCGATAAGAAATATAAGAACGTAGCAAAAGCCATGTTAGGGCGTATCATGGTGGTGGACAATGTAGATAATGCCGTGAAGATTGCCAGAAAATTCGATTACGGTATCCGTATGGTTACGCTGGAAGGGGAACTGCTTGTTCCCGGCGGTGCGATCAGCGGCGGCGCATTTAAGAATAATTCCAATCTCTTAGGCAGACGCCGTGAGATGGAAGAACTGGAGAAGAAAGTTAAACAGTATGTAACGGATATCGACCGGATTCTCAATGATATTGAAGAGACGAAGAAAAAACGTAATAAGATGCGTCTCGAATTAGAGGATGTCAAAGGGCAGTTACAGCGCAAGTTTATCGAGCAGAACACCGCCAGAATGAATGTGATTCAGGCGCAGGATAAAAAGAGCGAGACGGAAGAAGGTTTTGGAGAACTAAAGAACGAGGAACAGGATATTGCACTGCAGATCAAGGAAATCCAGGTGGGCAAAGACGAGATCATCAGAGAACTGGAAGATTCCGAGAAACTGGAGAAAACAGTGGAAGTGCAGATCGCAGAGTTCCAGAAAGAGTTGGAAGGGAAACGTACTGAGGAGTCGGAGCAGTCTGCCAAAGTGTCCGAATGGGATGTGGAAGTAGAGAAGATGCGTCAGAGCGCGGATTTCCAGAGACAGAACCTGGATCGTGTGGATGCAGAAATTGCCAGACACAGTGCGGAACTGAATGAAGTACAGGAGGGACTGCATCTTGGCAAGGAGGAAGTGGAGCGCAAGAAAGCAAGCATCATAGAGATAGAGAAGACGATTGCCGCTTCGCATACCACGCAGACAGACGCAGAGAAGAAGTTAAAAGAGGACATCGAAACAAAAGAACAGTTGTCCGCGAAGCAGAAGAATTTCTTCACGACAAGAGAAGAACTATCTGAACGAATGGCAGCGCTTGACAAAGAGGTTTATCGTCTGAACAGCCAGAAGGAACGCATGGAAGAGTCCATTGAGTCCCAGATTAACTACATGTGGGATGAATACGAGATCACGCTTTCCGATGCGGAATCCTTAAAGAATGAGGAAATGACGGACTTGTCGTCGATGAAGAAAGACATCAGTGCGTTGAAAGATGAGATCAAGAAATTAGGAGATGTCAATGTAAATGCCATCGAAGATTATAAAAACCTGATGGAGCGTTATAGCTTTTTAAAGACTCAGCATGACGATTTGGTGGAGGCTGAGAAAACGTTAGTCGGTATTATCGATGAACTGGATACTTCCATGCGCAAGCAGTTCAATGAGAAGTTCGCCGAAATCAACAAGGAGTTTGATAAAGTATTCAAGGAATTGTTCGGCGGCGGTAAGGGTACACTGGAACTGATCGAGGATGAAGATATTCTGGAGGCAGGTATCCGTATCATTGCACAGCCCCCGGGAAAGAAACTTGTCAATATGATGCAGATGTCCGGTGGTGAGAAATCCCTGACGGCAATCTGCCTGCTGTTTGCGATCCAAAATCTGAAGCCGTCGCCGTTTTGCCTTTTGGACGAGATTGAGGCGGCGCTGGATGAAAATAACGTAACCCGGTTTGCAAAATATTTACATAAGCTGACGAAGAATACACAGTTTATCGTTATTACCCATAGACGCGGTACAATGGAGAAGGCGGACCGCTTGTATGGTATTACCATGCAGGAGAAAGGCGTGTCCACGTTAGTCAGTGTAAATTTAATTGATAAGGAATTGGATGATTGATGAGTGAAGAGAAAATAGGCTTTTTTGGCCGCTTAAAAGAAGGCCTGACTAAGACCAGAAATAATATTGTGCACGGTATTGATTCTGTTTTCAGCGGTTTTTCCGGCATTGATGATGATTTCTATGAAGAACTGGAAGAAATCCTGATCATGGGTGATATCGGTGTCGGTGCCACAGATGCGATTTTAGAGAAATTACGGGAACAGGTTAAAGAGAACCATATCAAAGAGCCTGCGGCATGCAAGGAATTCCTGATTCAGAATATCAAGGAACAGATGCAGGTAGGTGAGACCGCCTATGAGTTCGAACATGCGCAGTCGGTCGTGCTGGTGATCGGGGTCAACGGAGTAGGGAAGACCACTACGGTAGGTAAGCTGGCAGGCAAATTAAAAGGACAGGGACGCAAAGTATTGATTGCGGCTGCGGATACATTTCGGGCGGCTGCGGGAGAGCAGCTTTTAGAGTGGGCGAACCGTGCTGGTGTGGATATGATCGGCGGTGCGGAAGGCTCCGATCCGGCAAGTGTCATCTTTGATGCCGTGCATGCGGCAAAAGCGCGTAATGTGGATGTACTTTTGTGTGATACGGCTGGCAGGCTTCACAACAAGAAGAATCTGATGGAAGAACTCAAGAAAATCAATCGGATCATTGACAAAGAATTTCCGAATGCGCACAGAGAGAATCTGGTCGTGTTGGACGGCACCACAGGTCAGAATGCTTTGCAGCAGGCAAGGGAATTCGGAGAGGTGGCGGATCTTACCGGTATTATCCTGACGAAGATGGACGGAACAGCGAAGGGCGGCATTGCGGTGGCAATTCAGTCGGAGCTGCGGATTCCGGTGAAATACATCGGTGTGGGGGAAACCATAGACGATTTACAGAAATTTGATGCGGAGCAGTTTGTGGATGCATTGTTTGATGTGAAGGAAGAGGACACTTCCGCTCCTTAACCCGGGGGATGATGGATGAATGGATTTCGGAGACAGATTATAAAATTATAAATAGGAATTAATTTCGCTGTTGAAAAACCCTAAAAATAAAAGACTGCCAGACAGGGATAAAAATAAATCGCCGGCAGAATAAACGGAAATCCAATGTTTTTCAGACCTGCGGCCGGAGAAATCCGAAAAATGCGACTAACCTTTCTGAAAACCTCAAAAACCGCATGAAATAAAGAAGATAGTCTTAGGTATTGTTTTCTGCTTTTCTTCAAATAAAAGCAGCAGTTTTTGTATAAATGTTTTATTGTTGAATCACCACAAAACAACTTAAAACACCACAAAAACTGCTATGCTTATGTTATCATGGATTTTTAAACTCAACAACTACATATTTCATTTTCACGTTCTCCCCTCCATAGTGATTGATTCCCTTTTCACTTTATTATCATTTCATCACTAAGGAGGTTCTGTTATGAACGATTATTTAAATACTTTCAGGG
>CAZPSD010000087.1:0-9950 GCA_964589055.1 uncultured Bacteroides sp. | reverse complement strand
AAGGTTCTCATATACAGCTTGGGGTTGAGCTTTGTAGAAAATACAAGGAAAGTCCGGTTGTTATCAATGCGGTTGAGTCTCATCATGGTGATGTTGAGCCTCAGAGTTTGATTGCATGTTTGGTACAGGCGGCCGATACGATTTCCGCAGCAAGACCCGGTGCGAGAAGAGAAACATTAGAAACATATACAACAAGATTGAAACAATTAGAAGACATTACAAACAATTTCAAAGGTGTTGACAAATCTTTTGCTATTCAGGCAGGTAGAGAGATTCGTGTTATGGTAGTTCCAGAACAGATTAACGATTCTGACATGGTATTGCTTGCCAGAGATATTTCCAAGCAGATTGAAGCTGAGTTGGAATATCCTGGACAGATCAAAGTTAATGTGATCCGTGAAAGCCGTGTCATTGACTACGCTAAATAGTATTAAAAGCTCTGTAGAAAAATCTACAGGGCTTTTTTGCATTGCTGATTTTATCTGTCTTGTACAGATTCACCATAAATAGTGAAGTTTTTCAGAAAGATTTTATGGAAAAATTATCTTATCTTCATACTTGTAGAATCATAGAAACTGTAGTAGAATAATTAGCGGTGTATGATTGTATACAATTATTCAATGCATGGAGGATGAAGAAGATGAAACCATACAAAGAGATGAGTAAGGAAGAACTTACATCACTGAAAGCCGAATTGGAGAAGCAGTTTGAGGATGCAAAGGGTAAAGGTCTTACATTGGATATGTCCAGAGGAAAACCTACACCGGCACAGCTTGATATGACTATGGGTATCATGGATGTTCTTAATTCGGAATCTGACATGAAGACGGAATCAGGAATGGATACAAGAAACTATGGTCTGATGGACGGTATTCCGGAAGCAAAGAAGTTGATGGGTGATATGATGGGTGTTCCGGCAGAGAATGTAATTGTATATGGTAATGCAAGCTTAACAATTATGTATGATACGGTGGCACGTGCTATGCTTCATGGTGTGCTTGGCAGCACTCCATGGTGTAAATTGGATAAAGTCAAATTTTTATGTCCGGCACCGGGATATGACAGACACTTTAAGATTACGGAGGCTTTCGGCATTGAGATGATTACGATTCCAATGACACCTACAGGACCGGATATGGATCTGGTAGAGAAGTATGTATCGGAAGATCCGGCTGTTAAAGGTATTTGGTGCGTACCGAAATATTCGAATCCGCAGGGTATTTCTTATTCTGATGAGACGGTAAGAAGGTTTGCCGCATTAAAACCGGCAGCCAAAGATTTCCGTATTTACTGGGATAATGCTTATGCAATTCATCATTTGTATGACGATAAGCAGGATCAGATTTTGGAAATCTTAAGCGAGTGTGAGAAAGCCGGGAATCCGGATATGGTATATGAGTTCTGCTCTACTTCCAAGGTTAGCTTTTCGGGTGCCGGTATTTCTGCGTTTGCCTCATCCAAAGCTAATTTGGAGGAAGCAAAGAAAGCGATGACCGTTCAGACGATCGGGCATGATAAAGTGAATCAGCTGCGCCATGTAAAATATTTCAAGGATCTGGATGGTATGCTGGCTCATATGAAGAAGCATGCTGATATCTTAAGACCTAAATTCGAGGCAGTCTTAGATGTACTGGATAAAGAACTGAGCGGATTGGAGATCGGTTCATGGAGTAAACCGCTTGGCGGCTATTTCATTTCTTTCGATGCGATGGACGGTTGCGCCAAGGCTATCGTAGCTAAGTGTAAAGAAGCGGGAGTGGTTTTGACCGGCGCAGGCGCTACCTTCCCCTACGGAAAAGACCCGAAAGACAGCAATATCCGCATTGCCCCTTCGTACCCGACTCCGGAAGAGATGGCTGCAGCGACGGACTTGTTCGTATTATGTGTGAAATTAGTCAGTGTTGAGAAGTTATTGGCTGCATAAATAAAAAAGTATTGTGATCGATATGGTTCCCGTTATAGAATATATTACGGAAGCCATATTTTATATTATAGATATTGCGTTACAGACCGGAAAAGTATGAATTCCTGTAATTATGGCATATATCCGGAATGACGAGACAGAAAGGATAGGGAGGAAACATGGAGAAATATGAACGCATAGGGAGAGAATTGGTGCACAAAGGCGCCATTATAGATTACTATCAGGATACGATTAAGATTCCAAACGGCAATATTGCAAAGTGGGATTTTATACAGCACAAAGGAGCAGCCGCAGTTGTGGCGGTCAAAGGAGACGGTAAACTTTTGATGGTCAGACAATACCGCAATGCGCTGGACAGAGAAACCCTGGAAATTCCGGCAGGCGGGCTGGACGGCGCAGATGAACCGACTGATGTTGCAGCGGCAAGAGAACTGGAAGAGGAAACCGGATATAAGGCAGGGAAGATGGAACTGCTTCTTTCTCTCCGTACTACAGTGGCATTTTGTAATGAAAAGATAGACGTTTATGTAGCCACTGATTTAAAGCCGGCCAGACAGCATTTGGATGAAGATGAATATCTGGATGTGGAAAGCCATGATGTTGATGAACTGATTCGGATGATTTATGACTGCAAGATTCAGGACAGTAAGACGGTAGCGTCCATTCTGGCGTATAAAGATAAATATGGTAAATAGCAAACCGCCCAAACGTTCGCGCAAGAGCGTTTGGGCGGTTTTGTATGGAAACAGGTCTGTCACATACGGGCGCGGCATATAATAGTGCAGATAAGAGTGTTCGACCATCAAACAGATGTTGGGAATCGGATTGATCGGAGAAGGACCGGGACAGAAAGAAGGGATCGCTTTGCACAATCAGTCCTTTACGAAAATCTGCTATTATATGCTGTATTTGTTTATGCTGGGATTGTTTATCGGTATTTTGATCGTTAATATGGGACATGACACATGGATCAGGGAGAGCGGACTGCTGGGGAGTGATATGCTGGAGAAGCTGGAAACAAGTACCCTGGATAGTGGAAAATTGTTTGGCTATATTCTTAAGCACAGGCTGTTTACTTTATGTATGCTGACCTTATTAGCCACCACAATGTTTGGAATAACGGTGTTATGCATTTATATATGCTACATGGGACTTACGGCGGGCTGCCTTTTGTCGGTGGCTGTCATCCGTTACGGAATCCGCGGTCTGATTTTCATTGCGGCAGGAATTTTCCCGCAGGGCATTTTACTGATTCCGGGATATGCAGCGCTGTTCTTATGGGCGGTGGGCATCAATAGGGTTCTGTATGCCAAAGGAACTTATCTGGATGGTTTTGAGAGATATAGTAAACAATTCTATTTGAAAAAAGGTATACAGATCATGGGAATCATGATAGTTGTCATAATGGGATGTTTGCTGGAAAGTTATGTCAATCCTAAAATACTACATTTAGTGCTTAATATTTTTTAAAAAAAATTTCCAACCTTATTTTTCCAAGATATAGTAGACATAAATTATAGAGTTGGCGATATGTTGTGCTTTCTTTTGAAAATTGCTGGAATGCCCATAAAATCAGGGAAAAATCTATTTGCTTTTCTTTAAAATTCTGATTATAATGAAATGCAGACGACTATTTTGATTTACATAAAATAACATGCAGGGGAAGGGTTTCCGGTTACATGGAAAAAGAGATTAGCGCATTTATCACATATTTACATAACGTGAAAAATACCTCGAATAATACGGAACTGTCTTATAAGAGGGATTTGGAGAAGATGGAGCATTTTATGTCTTCCCGCGGTATCACGGAGGCTAAGAATGTATCCGCCCAGGATTTGAGTGACTATGTGAAGTATTTGGAAGACAATCATTTCGCAGCGGCGACTGTATCCAGAAACATTGCTTCTTTGAAGGCATTTTATCATTTTATGGTGCAGGAGGGTTGGGTAGCGGAGGATATTTCTGAAAACCTTAAGGCGCCCAAAATTGAGAAAAAGATACCGTCCATCATGTCTACTGATGAAGTGGTGAGGCTTTTGGAGCAGCCTTCAGGTGACAGTCCGAAAGAGATTCGGGATAAAGCGATGCTGGAGCTTCTATACGCGACGGGGATCCGTGTGACGGAACTTATTAGTTTGAAACTTTCCGATGTGAATATGCAGATGAGTTTTATTCTATGCAAAGACCGCAATAAAGAAAGGGTTATCCCTTTTGGCACGGCGGCTAAAAATGCGCTGGCAAGATATTTAAACGGGACAAGAGAGGAAATGCTGGAGAACAAGTCATCGGATGTTCTTTTTACGAACTGTTCCGGGCAATCCATGAGTCGTCAGGGTTTTTGGAAACTGATTAAATATTATGCGAAGAAAGCCGATATCAAAGCGGATATTACGCCGCATACTTTAAGACATTCGTTTGCAGCCCATTTGGTAGAAAACGGCGCGGATCTTAGAAGCGTGCAGGAGATGTTGGGACATTCCGACATATCCACAACACAGATTTATGCGAATCTGAATCATAACCATATCCGCGAAGTATATGTAAAAGCCCATCCGAGAGGCTGAGTATTAACTATACTTGTGCAATGATTTTTTCTGATTTGTTTAAAGTAAAAAGTACGGGAGCATAACCCGGCGGAAAATCCGCAGGCTGTGCTCCCCGTTTTATGTAATGCCTTTTATGCAGCACAAATGTCTGACAGCAGTACAACGGAAATGAAATTTAAATCATTCATATTCCGCAATGTCATAGATCAGCTGTTCGGATGCTTCCCAGCCAAGACAGGGGTCTGTAATGGATTTACCATAGATACCTTCGCCGATCTTCTGGCACCCTTCTACGATATAACTTTCAATCATTACACCCTTGACCATGTTGTGAATATCCTTATTCAGCTTACGGCTGTGCATGACTTCCCTGACAATACGGATCTGCTGTTCAAATTGCTTGTTAGAATTATTGTGGTTCGAATCAATAATACATGCAGGATTCTGTAAATCATACTCCTGATAGAGATCATACAAAGTAGAAAGATCTTCATAATGATAGTTCGGCAGGCTGCGCCCGTGTTTGTTGACGGAGCCTCGAAGTACCGCATGCGCTAACGGGTTTCCGTTTGTCTCCACCTCACAACCCCTGTAAATAAAAGAGTGTTTGTGCTGTGCCGCATAGATGGAATTGAGCATGACGGAAAGCGTACCGCTGGTGGGATTTTTCATGCCGGCAGGTACGTCGAAACCGCTGACGGTCATGCGGTGCTGCTGATCCTCTACGGAACGGGCTCCGATCGCCACATAGGATAAGATATCTTCTACGTAGCCCCAGTTGTCAGGATAGAGCATCTCGTCGGCTGCGGTCAGTTCCGATTCTTCTATGGCATGGATATGCATTTTGCGCATAGCGATCAGACCGGCGGTAAAGTCCGGTTTTTTCTTAGGGTCGGGCTGGCTGACAATGCCCTTATATCCTTCGCCCGTTGTGCGGGGTTTATTCGTATAAATTCTGGGAATCAGAATGAGTTTGTTTTTTACCTTCTCATTGACTTTGGCAAGACGGCTCACGTAGTCACATACGGCATCTTCGTTGTCTGCGGAACATGGGCCTATGATCACCAGAAATTTATTGCTTTTACCGGTAATGACATCTTTAATTTCGGCGTCGCGCTGCCTCTTGATTTCGGCAAGGCGTGCCGGTACCGGGAATTGTTCCCGTATTTCTTCCGGTGTGGGAAGCGTTGTTACAAAGTGAAAAGACATTTCGTTTACTCCTCTTAGTGTGTATTTGATGATTTGACAGAACAACCAGTTATTGTATTGATATTTGTGCTGGCAAAAACACCTATATTATAGTATATTGGTTAAAGAATCGCAAGCCTTACGGGAAATGTGAAGCGCAGAGACAGTGCATAATAATGTCTGCAATAACTGGCTTGCCAGCACCCCCCACAGATACCCTTTGATCCCGTAGACCGGAATGGCGAAGAAGACAAACAGCAGACGAAACAGCAGACTGACCACACTGAAACAGAAGGTTTGGGCTGTTTTGCCTAGTCCGTTTAAAATACTGCCAAGCGTACTTGCTATGTACATGAGCGGACATATAAAGCTGAGTGTCAGAATAAAGCTTCCGGCCAGCTCCGAATGAAATAAAATGCGGCCGGCAGATCTGCCTAAGAGAAGGAAAGCTGCGGTGCATCCGAAGCCTAGAAGCAGACAGTAACGGATGGAGGTCATGATGGCGCGCCTGACGGCATGGTGGTTGCCGCCTGCATCAGCTTCTGAGACGATAGGAAGCAGCAGTACGGAGATGGAGTTGGTGAGCGCAGAAGGAAACATGATAAGAGGGAGACTCATACCGGTCAGCACACCATATACGCCCAATGCGTCTGCATTATTCAGTCCATATGCCATTAATCGGTTAGGAATATAGACTGCCTCGATACTTTGCAGAATATTGATTACCAGACGGTTAGCGGATAAAGGAACCGCCAACTGTAACAGTTGTCCCATGATATGCCGGTACTGGCTGATCAAATGTTTCTTGCGGGCAGCCGGATTTTTAGTATCAGAGCAGGAGAAATAATTCTGCCGGGGGAATAATTTGTGTGCGCGGGACAAGATGGCAAGGATTGAAACGATCATGGATGCGCTTTCTCCAATCACCAGTCCGACTACGGCGAAGCTGATAGCAGGCTCAATATGGTGTTCCTGGCAGATATAATAGATCACATAGACAGAACCCACCCGGCAGATTTGTTCCGCCAGCTGTGAAACAGCAGGGATGGCAGTTTTCCGGATTCCGTAGAAATAGCCGTTGATACAGGAATGGACGGTGGCCATAGGAATCGACAGCGCAATGATGCGCAGCAGAGGTGCGGTGCGTGCTTCCATCAGGAAAGTGACAGCGATCTGATCCGCCCACAGGTAGATGGAGAGTGCGCAAAGGACAGAGAGCGTCATGGCAAGCAGAAAGCCAGCCCACAAAGTGCGGAAGGAACGGTGATAGTCCCGGGTGCTTGTTTCACTGGCAACATATTTAGAGATGGCAGTCTGAATGCCGGATACGGTCAGGGCGAAGGAAAGTGCAAGGACAGGAGAAATCAACTGATAGATACCCATACCCTCCGCACCGAACACATTGGACAGAAAAATACGGTAGAAGAAGCCGATAAAGCGGCTTAACAGTCCGGTTAGAGTCAGAATTACGGTTCCGCTGATGAGTGGGTTTTTCCATTTCATAGATACACCATTCCATGATCAAATATGGTTACAGTGTATGCGGCATTTGAGATGCAAAGAACTGTTCATGGCAAATAAAAACGGAAATGTTAAATGGGTCAGTGAACAGCAGACGGTGCAATGCATGATAATATAATATTGAGGTGTATGGCAGATGGCTAAGAAAGTAGTGGTAGGTATGTCGGGCGGCGTGGATTCCTCCGTGGCAGCCTATTTGTTAAAAGAACAGGGATATGATGTGATCGGTGTCACCATGCAGATCTGGCAGGATGAAGAAAGAGAGCAGCAGGAAGGAAACGGCGGCTGCTGCGGGCTAAGCGCCGTGGACGACGCAAGACGGGTGGCACAGAAGCTGGATATTCCCTATTATGTAATGAATTTTAAGCAGGAATTTAAGTGCCGGGTTATGGACTATTTCGTGGAGGAATATTTGGCTGGCAGAACGCCAAATCCCTGCATTGCCTGTAACCGTTATGTCAAGTGGGAGTCCATGCTTAAGCGAAGCATGGATATCGGAGCAGATTATATAGCTACCGGGCACTATGCCAGAATTGCGAAACTGCCTAACGGAAGATATGCGATCCGCAATTCCGTGACGGCGAAAAAGGATCAGACCTATGCGCTGTATAATCTTACCCAGATGCAGCTTGCCCACACTCTGATGCCGGTAGGTGAGTATACCAAGGAGAAAATCAGGAAAATTGCGGACGAAGCAGGACTCCCGGTAGCTCACAAGCCGGACAGTCAGGAAATTTGTTTTATTCCGGACCATGACTATGCGGCTTTTATTGACAGAGAGGCGGGAGACAGGGCGCCAAAGCCGGGCAGCTTTGTGACGGCGGACGGTCAGGTGCTCGGACAGCATCTTGGTATAACACATTATACCGTAGGACAGCGCAAAGGCTTAAATCTGGCGATGGGGCATCCCGTGTTTGTCACACAGATCCGTCCGCAGACAGATGAGGTAGTTATCGGGGAAGCGGAGGATGTATTTGGAGATACGCTGTATTGCAATCAGATCAACTATATGGGTATGGAGGAACTGCCAGCACCCCGAACGGTGCTGGCTAAGATCCGTTATGCCCATGCCGGAGAACAGTGTTTGATCGAGCAGGTACGGGAAGACGTGGTCAAATGTACTTTTGCAAGACCGGTGCGTGCCATCACGCCGGGACAGGCTGTGGTTTTTTATGAGGACGGTTATGTGCTGGGAGGCGGCTGTATCACTGGCACATCTCTTCCGGGCAAATAAGCGGAAAGGGGCATCTAAAGGAAATCTTAAGAAATTCTACAAAAATACTTCACGACATTTTCACAAGCTGTATGATAGGATAGATACTTGTAAGCAGAAGCTTGCTGAGGAGAATTGTGAAAAGTTGTATCAGGACTATGTGTCCGCTTGGAAAGCCGTACATATTATGGGCGGCGGAAAAGAGGTTGTGATGGTAGAATCGAAATTAACAAAGGTAAAAGTAAATAATGAGATAGAACTTTGTGAAGTATATGACAGCGCTACAAAAGAAAGGATCAAGAAAGTTTTTTTTCGGGAAGGCATTTCGTTTTTTATTAAGTTCAAGAAAAAGTTTGATATGGCAGGACTTGCTTCCGTGAATCTGGCTGACGATGACAGGGCAGAACGGAAGAATTTATGGATGGAACAGAAAGAAGGCAGATATATTATCTGTGTCAATAAGAGTCAGGAGAAACTGGCAAGAAGTTCAATTATGAGAGTGGTGCCGGATTATCAGGACAGAATCCGTTTTATGGGCGAGGACCCAAAACGTGAAGGCAACCAGTTTTCCTTTCGGGAACTGATTGCCCAGATGCAATAATATGATCCGATGATGTTACAGTCCGAATGTAATAATCCGAAATAATGGAATTGTAAAATCCGGCTATAATTTATGGAACGAGGGACTGCGTTTTTCAAATGTGGTATAATACCGGAAACCGCAGTCTTTCAGTATATCTGCCGCCTGATCAAAAGCGTAGGCGATATGCGCAGGGACATGGGCATCTGAGCCCACAGTAATGATTTCACCGCCCAGTTTCCGGTATTGTTTCAAAATACCGATGCAGGGATTCGGTTCCCGCATCCCCTTTGCCAGTGCGGAAGTGTTGATCTCGATGCCTTTTTCCATGTTCAGAAGCTTCTCTATGATCTGATCCAAAATCTCCCGGTACATCTCATAGGAATATCCTTCATCCTTTGCAGGACCGTAACGGACGACGTAATCTAAATGACCGTAAACGTCGAAATTGCTGAAAAGTTTCAGGTTGTCCCTAATGGATTCAAAATATTCCCGATAGGCATCTTCCTGATTCCTGCCTTCGTAGAAAGCCGGATAATAAGGGTCTTTGCCGTTGCAGATATGGGAAGAGCCAATGATGAAGTCGTATTCGTGGGCTTTGGCAAATGCCGCATTTTTCTTTGCAAGGTGAGGCTGCAAGCCTAATTCTACACCGAAGCAGAGATGGATCTTGTCTGCATATTTCTCTTTACATCTGATCCATTCATAGAGATAAGAATCGGGATTTAACTCGAAAAATCCGGCGGGGTCGGTATCGGTAACCGGGTAATCGAAATCGTTGTGCTCCGTAAAGCACATCTGTGTCAGCCCTAAGGCAATCCCCCGCTGTATCATATCCTCCATAGGGGCATCAGAATCTCCGGAAAAGGAAGAGTGTAAGTGATAATCTGCTGTAATAGCCATGCGCATTTCCTCCTTATTTCTTATATAGACTCTCGGAATCTCTAAACCTTATTTTATGCGGTTTCTGAGATTCCT
>CAZPSD010000086.1:0-10277 GCA_964589055.1 uncultured Bacteroides sp. | reverse complement strand
GTTGCGGCTTCCGGTATTTTTGTACATTCTTGTTCATAATTTGTTCAAATTTAATTTAAAAAAACTTCACGCTGCCAACATTTTTTAGACATTTCTCAACCGTATACTAATACCATAAGATATAACATTGTAAAGAATACTTCAAAGTTAACTGATTAATTAAAAACTTTTTCATAATAAATGCCAAGTAAAAGCAATTTTACTTGGCATCCTCCCTTTTATGGGGGTTTTTTATTTTTATATCAAAATACTGATATCCATGTATACAATTTTCTCTTGCTATACAAACTCTTATGTGCTACAATAGGTAAAGTTACATAACTTAATAAATCAGGTGAAATCTGCAGGAAAAAGTTAATACCTAGATGGTAATGCTTACCGAAGAAGTAACACTTTCAGGTTCCTAATTGCAAGGGAGGACTGCAGACGGATGATGTGCTGGAGAAGCTTACGATATGACCATGTTGACGTAAGTGCCGAAGGTGAAAGTTATATATTACATATAATGAATCTCTCAGGCAAAAGAACAGCTTTTTAAATTGTCAGCGTAGACATCCTTGAATATGTCTGCGCTTTTTTAGTTTACAGAAAGAGTTTTGCCGCTATACGGTACTAACCATTTACCTGATGTGAACAAAGGAGGAGAATGTTATGGTAGAAATGATCACAAACGTGAACAGTGCCATCAACGGATTCGTGTGGGGAATTCCGATGCTGGTGTTGCTCGTTGGTACAGGTATTCTGATGACTGTACTGACCAAATTTTTCCAGTTATCTCACATAGGACACTGGTTTAAAAATACGATCGGCGGTATTTTTAAAGACAAACATGTAACAAAGCATACGGAAAAGGATGATCAGTCCATTTCCCAGTTCCAATCTCTGTGTACCGCTCTTGCAGCTACAATCGGCACCGGCAATATTGTAGGCGTTGCCAGCGCGTTAATCGCAGGCGGTCCCGGTGCAATTTTCTGGATGTGGGTTGTTGCTTTCTTTGGTATGATGACAAATTATTCCGAAAATGTCCTCGGTATTTACTATCGCCGCAAGAACCAAAAAGGCGAATGGTGCGGCGGTGCTATGTATTATCTGAAAGACGGTCTTGGTTCTTACAAGGGATTTAAACAGATTGGCGCCGTTCTTGCGGTATTGTTTTCTGTCTTTTGCCTGATGGCATCCTTTGGTATCGGCAACATGAGTCAGGTTAATTCTATCTCTGCCAATATGGAGGCCGCTTTCTCCATTCCGCCTTACATAACAGGTATTGTACTGCTGATTATCGCAGCGCTCGTTATCCTCGGCGGTCTTAAGAGAATCGCGTCCGTTACAGAGAAACTGGTTCCCTTCATGGCTATCATTTATATCGTCGGGGCGCTTGTCATTTTCTTCCTGAACATCGGACAGTTCGGCGCTATTTTCACTGCCATCTTCAAAGGCGCTTTCGGTTTGAAGGCTGTGGGCGGCGGTATTGTTGGCTCCGGTGTAAAGCTGGCTCTTACCTGGGGTATGAAACGAGGTGTATTCTCCAATGAAGCCGGTCTTGGTTCTTCTGTCATGGTACACTCCAATTCCAATGTACGGGAGCCGGTCCGTCAGGGTATGTGGGGTATCTTTGAGGTATTTGCGGATACAATAGTTGTCTGTACCTTAACCGCTTTCTCTGTTCTCTCTTCCGGTCTTATCGACTTGGATACAGGCGCGGTTTTAAGTGAAGCTTCAGGTTCCGCCCTTGTAGGTGAAGCATTTGCAACCGTATTCGGCAGTTTCGGCCCTGCTTTTATTGCAGTGGCAATTTTGTTATTTGCTTTTTCCACCGTACTCGGTTGGAGCCATTACGGTTCTAAAGCATGGGAATATTTATTCGGTACGAAATCAACTTTCGTATATAAGATCGTATTTGTACTGATGATCTTCGTAGGCGCTACTATGAACTTAAGCCTTGCCTGGGATTTATCCGATACCTTCAACGGATTGATGGCTATCCCGAACTTAATCGGTGTACTGAGCTTATCGCCCATTGTCATGAAGATTACGAAAAACTATGTTGACCGTATTTTGAAAGGAAAAGAGGTAAAACCGATGCTCTCTGTTTTCCCGGATATTAACGACGAGCATGAGAAAGAAATCTGATCGAACATTCAATAAATACATAACTTTAACGCTGGCAGCCGGGTCCTTCAAGTCCCGGCTGTTATTTTATACAATTCACTTTAATCACATAAAAAAAGCCGCAGCGCCAATCGCTTAGTGCCGCAGCTTCATTTACTGTTACGCTTAAATTTCAATACTTTTTATGCCTTGCCGTCAGAACCAAGAACGTTAACGATCTTATGAGCAACCATATCCTTAACAGCCTGACGGGCCGGTTTCAGATACTGACGAGGATCGAAATGATCAGGATGCTCTGCAAAGTATTTACGGATGTTACCTGTCATAGCAAGACGGATATCAGAGTCGATATTGATCTTACATACAGCAAGTTCTGCCGCTTTACGAAGCTGCTCTTCCGGAATACCTACTGCGTCAGGCATATTGCCGCCGTACTGGTTAACCATAGCTACGAACTCCTGCGGAACGGAAGAAGAACCGTGAAGAACGATCGGGAAACCGGGGAGACGCTTGATACACTCCTCTAACACGTCAAAGCGAAGCGGAGGGGGAACAAGGATACCGTCTTCATTTCTTGTACACTGAGCTGCCGTGAACTTGTATGCACCGTGGGAAGTACCGATCGCAATCGCAAGAGAGTCACAGCCTGTTCTGGAAACGAACTCTTCTACTTCTTCAGGACGTGTATACATTTCTTTACCGGATTCTACAACAACTTCATCTTCAACACCTGCCAAAGTACCAAGCTCAGCCTCAACTACTACGCCGTTTGCATGAGCATACTCTACAACCTGCTTTGTCAAAGCGATATTATTCTCAAAGGACTTGGAAGAAGCATCAATCATAACAGATGTGAATCCGCCGTCGATACAGGATTTACAAAGTTCAAAGGTATCACCGTGATCTAAGTGAAGAGCAATCGGAATCTGCGGATTCTCCTCAACTGCTGCCTCTACTAACTTAACCAGATAAGTATGGTTAGCATAAGCACGGGCTCCCTTGGAAACCTGAAGAATAACAGGGCTGTTCAGCTCACCGGCTGCCTCTGTAATACCCTGAACGATTTCCATGTTGTTAACGTTGAATGCACCAACCGCATAACCGCCATTGTATGCCTTCTTAAACATTTCAGTAGTTGTTACTAATGGCATTGTTTTTACCACCTTTCTTAATTATTATTTTATGATTATTATGACCGGTTGCATAACCGGATATTAACTACCGCTCCTATTATACCCCAAAGCTTGACCTTACGCAAACATAAATTCAAGCCGTTATTGAGGAACACGGATTTCTAAAGCTTTTTTCTTATTTTCAATCACCGCTCTTAGGTGCCCCCCGCCGAATTCGCCGTCCAGTGTCCATGCCAGCGGCTCTTCTGCCTCTACTGTAATCCGGGACGCGGTCAGAGAATATATATGTTCCGACTTCACTCTTTTGTCCACCATCGCCAAAATAATGTTATTCAACTCCAGCGGATTCGAAGGTTTGCGGATCAATGTAACCTCGAACAGTCCGTCATCCAACAGCACGCTCTGTCCCGTGATCCCCCTGAAGCCGCCTACCGAATGGGAATTGGTAATCATTCCATACAGAAATTCTCCCTCAATGAGCCGGCCGTCACATGTAACTTTAAGCGGATAAGCACGTATGGAAGGCAGCGCTTTGACACCCTCCAGCAGATATGCCGCATGTCCTAAAACATTTTTAACATCCTGCTTGGTCTCATAAGACACATTCGTAAAAATACCGAAAGCCGCCACATAAATAAAACTATCATCATTAAATGTCCCGATATCACATGCAAAATTTCTTCCTTTGACCACCACGTCCGCTGCCTTAATCATACTTTTGGGAATCTTGAGACTATTGGCAAAATCATTGGTACTGCCCGCCGGTACATAGCCGATGGGAAGTCTTTCCTCACACTGCATCATTCCGGTCACTACCTCATCCAGCGTTCCGTCGCCTCCGCTGCATACTACAATATCATACCCGGGATGCCGCTCCTTAACCGCCTTGACCGCATCTCCCGATGCCTGCGTGGGATAAGCGGTCACCTCGTATCCTGCTTTGACAAACGTATCAATAATATCGAGAAGATTGCTTCGTATTTGTGCTTTACCGGCTCTCGGATTGTAGATAAACAACATCTTTTTATCCATCATGATTTCCTCCCACAGAAAATCCCTCATCTGCTCTAATCATATCATATGCAGTTTTAAAATACTACCCGTATCCTATTACATCATCCTTTTCGGGCAGTCTCTCTATTATCAAAAAAGGAGATCTCCCGATGGAAATCTCCCTTATATTCTGCCTTATCAAATGTCATTCGTGCCGCCTGTCCCTATTATTTACCGCTCAGGAACTTTTCAATCTCTGTAATAGCAGCTTCCTCGTCACTACCATCTGCGGCTACGGTTATTGTTTCGCCGCTGTCAAGACCAAGACTCATCATACCCATAATACTTTTGGCATTTACTTTTCTGTCCCCTGAGTTGATGTACACTGTGCTCTCAAACTGACTCGCTACCTGTACGAGCATTGCAACCGGTCTGGCTTCCAATCCGGTCTCCAGTTTAATCTGGATAGATTTTTGAATCATAATATTCTCCTCCTTTACAACCTGATTCTATCAGCAATCTCACTTAATCTGCGCAATCTGTGATTTACACCCGATTTACCAACCGGCGGTTCCAAATGCTCGCCCAGTTCTTTCAGCGCCGCATCCGGATATTCCAAACGAACCTCTGCCATCTGCCGGAGATTATCCGGTAAATTTTCAAATCCGTATCTGTCTCTGATCAAAATAATGTCTTCTATCTGCTTAGATGCCGCCGTAACAGTTTTGGATATATTCGCCGTTTCACAATTAACGCGCCTGTTAATGGAATTACGCATCTCTTTCACGATTCTTAAGTTTTCCAGATTCATCAGGGATATATGGGCTTCCATAACATTGAGAAGATCAACAATGCCCGCTCCCTCTTTCAGATATACTACATCGTATTTCTTACGCTTAATAATCTTAGCTTCTATCTGAAACTCCTGAATAATACTCCGAAGCTGTTCTGCCTGCGCTCTGTTATTACAGACAAACTCAAGGTGATAACTTTTCTCCGGATCGCTCATAGAACCCACACATAGAAACGCTCCCCGAAGATACGCCCTCAGACAACAGGAATTCCTAATTAACAGAACGTTAACCGGCGCATCCAGCACTAATCTGTTTCCTGTCTTATCCTTCAGGTGCAGCGCTTGTATTACTTTAGCTTCCACCTCGTCATCAGACAGCAGCCGGCTTTTCCCCTGCATTATTTCACTTTGCATAACAACAGTTTCTATATTAAAGGTTTTTTTAAGTAATGTAAAGCATTTTCTCGCAACTGCCTCATTTTCTGTCTCAAGGCTTAAGTGAAGGCCATCCTCACATGTACCCCCGGCAAAGTGAAGCAGTGCCGCAAGCTCCGCCAACTGACAATGCCTGGCAGAACTGATCTGTGCAGCCAGCTCTTCTTTTACAGTTCCTGAAAAAGACATCTTATACTCCCTGTTTAATATCCCTGTGGTACAGCTTGGTACCATATTTACCGTGAACCTTCATCCTTGCATAAAGCTCATTCGCCAGCGTTACACTTCTGTGCTTGCCCCCGGTACACCCTATGCCGATCACCAGCTGATGTTTTCCTTCTTTCACATAATTGGGAATCAAAAATTCCAGCATGTCCACCAGCTTCTCCAGAAATTCTCCTGCCTCCGGAAAACTCATAACATAGTCTTGTACTTCCTTGTCATTACCTGTTTTATGCTTCAATTCATCAATATAGAACGGATTCGGAAGAAATCTCACATCAAATACGAGATCCGCATCTGCCGGAATACCGTTCTTGAAGCCAAAAGATAAAATATTTACCATCAGGGAATTATATTCTCCATTGCGCACAAAAATGTGATCGATTTCTTCTTTCAGTTCCCTCGTCAGAAGATTCGACGTATCAATAATATAGTCCGCTTTCTGCCTGATGCCCTCAAGAATTTCACGTTCTTTATGAACGCCTTCCTCCACCCTGCCTTCCGGAGAAAGCGGATGAAGCCTTCTCGTCTCTTTATAACGTTTCAAAAGAACGGAATCGCTTGCTTCCAGGAAAAGAATCTCAAAATGGTAGCCGTTCTCCTTCAACTGATCCAGAATACGCTGTACATCTCCGAAAGACTGATCCGCACGGACATCCAATCCCAATGCCACCTTATTGATCTCACTATTAGGGGTAATGATCAAATCCACGAACTTCTCAATCAAGGGAACCGGCAGATTATCTACACAGTAAAATCCCACGTCCTCCAGCATTTTCATGGCGGTTCTTTTGCCGGAACCGCTCATACCGGTCACTATAACAAATCTCATAACTCCTGTCCTCTCTCCTGCAGTATGCTACGCTGCAGGATCCTCCTTTGTCTTCCCGTTCAAACGATTTTAGAAATCCCCCAGAAAAACAACCTCCGGTTCCAATGTCACATGAAACCTTTCTTTCACACGTTCCTGCACTTCCTCTATCACTTCTTTAATATCCGCCGCCGTCGCCTTGCCGATATTCACGATAAAACCGCAATGCTTCTCGGATACCTGCGCTCCGCCTATCCGGTAACCTCTCATGCCGGCTTCCATAATAAGCTTGCCTGCAAAATATCCTTCCGGGCGCTTAAAGGTACTGCCGGCACTGGCATATTCCAACGGCTGTTTGCTCTTACGGAGCTGTGCCAGTTCTTCCATCCTGGCGCCGATCTGCTCCGGATCGCCTTCGGCAAGCTGCAATACCGCTTCCACTACAATAAAGGGTCTGTTCTTAATGATGCTGGTACGATAGCCGAATTCCATCGTTTCATTATCCAACGTCAGAATCTGCCCGTCCCGGTCCATAACCCGCACCGACTCTACGATCTGTTTCATCTCTCCGTCATAAGCGCCTGCATTCATCACAATACCGCCGCCGATACTGCCGGGTATGCCTGCGGCAAATTCCAAACCGGTCAGGCCATTCTGTTTAGCCGTCACCGCCGCCTTCGACATAGACGCCCCCGCCTTGACAATCATCCGGGTACCCTCCACCCGAATCTTTGTCATCTCGTCTCCGGATTTCACGATCATCCCCCGGTAGCCTTTATCACCGACAAGCAGATTGCTGCCGTTGCCCAAAATAAAATACTCCTGCTCGATCCGGTTCAAATACGGAATCAGCTGCGCCAGTTCCTCTTCCTTCTGAATGACCAGAATACACTCCGCTTCTCCGCCCACGCGAAAAGTAGTATATTTACTCATCGGCTCGTGAAACAGAATCCGTTCTCTTGGAATAATTGTTTTAATATAATCATACATTGATGCGCTCAATTTACACCCCGGCTCATTTCTAAATATTATACTGTCTTATGTAACAATTCACTATTGCTTGATTGAACTGTTACTATTATATTCTATCTTAATATGTTCTGTTCCTGTCCATATTATGTATAAACCGCAAGGCACATGCCATTCCGGCAAGTGCCTTGCGGTATCTTCCTCTGTTCCGTTTTAATCTAATACCATCTTAGCGGCTCCATAGATACCTGCATCATTTCCCAGTGTTGCCAATGCAAACTCCGTATCCTTGCAGGCATGGAAAACCGTCTTTTCGTAAGAAGGGCGGATATACTCAAAAAGCACCTCTCCCGCTTTGGAAACGCCGCCGCCGATCACAAAGATTTCCGGATTGATTATGCCTGCGATAATACCCAGTCCTTTACCAAGATATTCTCCGAATTTCCGCGCAACCTCGATTGCCAGTTCGTCTCCGGCTTTCACCGCATCAAATACGGTCTTGGCAGACACTTCTCCGTCTCTGAGAACGCTGTCTTTGCTGCTTGCCTGCAAAGCTCTGTGAGCGAGTCTGGTAATACCTGTAGCGGACGCATATTCTTCCAGGCATCCGTAGTTGCCGCATCCGCAAGCCTCCGACTCATCATCTTCCACATGAATATGCCCGATCTCTCCGCCGGCTCCCGCAGCGCCCGTCATAATCCTGCCGTTAATAATAATACCGCCGCCGACACCGGTTCCCAGTGTAACAGCAACAAGATTCCGGTGACCTTGTCCGCCGCCCTTCCACATCTCGCCGAGGGCTGCCACATTGGCATCGTTGCCGCCTTCTACTCTCATACCGTCCAGCAGGGCTTGCAGTTCTTTTTTCAGATCCACGTCTCCCCAGCCCAAGTTAACTGCCTTATGCACGATTCCGTTTCCGTCTACAGGTCCCGGGACTCCTACGCCTACCCCGGCAACATCTTCTTTCAAGATCTGTCTCTGCGCCATTTTGTCCTTGATACTGCCTGCAATATCCTGCAGGATCATACCACCGCCGTTTTCTGTTCTTGTGGGAATTTCCCACTTGTCAATAACAGTTCCGTTAATATCAAACAATCCTAATTTGACGGTTGTACCGCCTACATCCACTCCAAATACATAACCTGCCATCTTAATCCTCCTTATCAGAACAAATCATTGCCCCGCTTTCAAATACAAATTCTGTATTATACCTCGTCATCATCATCTCTCTGATGAGACAGAGATTTCTGAACACGTTTGTATAACTCCTGAGCCGCATTATAACCCATCTTCTTCTGACGATGGTTAACCGCAGCGGATTCACAGATCACTGCCAGATTACGTCCCGGTCTGATCGGTATGTTGTGGCATACTACTTTATTGCCTAAATACTCCGTATATTCTTCTTCCAGGCCAAGCCGGTCGTATTCTTTATCTTTATCCCATTCTTCCAGACGGATGACCAAATCAATATTCTGTGTATCCCTGACGCTGGAGGCACCGAACAATGCTTTCACATCTACAATGCCGATACCGCGAAGCTCGATGAAATGCTTGGTGATATCCGGTGCGGAACCGATCAGGGTATCATCACTGACTCTTCGAATCTCTACCACGTCGTCGGTAACAAGACGATGTCCTCTCTTGATCAGTTCCAGCGCCGCCTCGGATTTACCGATACCGCTCTCGCCCGTGATCAGAACGCCCTCGCCATATACATCCACCAGTACGCCATGCACCGAAATGCAGGGCGCCAGCTTCACATTCAGCCATCTGATCACCTCAGCCATACATGCGGAAGTCGCTTTCTTGCTCATCAGAAGCGGAACGCCGTATTTAATTGCCATCTCTTTGAATAACTCATTTGGATATAATTCCCTGCAGAAAACAATTGCCGGAATCGGATTATTGGGATTGTTCAGAAGCTTCTCGAATATATATCTCTGTCTGTCCTCATCCAATCCGTTCATATAAGAATATTCCACAAATCCTACGATTTGAAGACGTGTCGTCTCGAAGTGCTCAAAGTACCCTGCCATCTGTAATGCCGGTCTGTTAATATCCGGCTGTGTAACCTTAATCCTGGAAATATCGATTTCCGGTGTCAGATTCTCCCATTTAAATTTCTCAATAATTTTTGTTAAGCTGATGCTTGCCATATCCTTCTCCTTGCTTTGTATGTGATGATATTGTATTTATACCCCAAACCGCTTTTATTTTAGCATAGAAAACAATTCATCGCAACAAAACAAGTGAAGTTTAACCCAATAGTTCGGTCATAATTACACCGCTATCTCTTTTCCTGACTTTATGACTGTCTGTAATTCAAACTCTGCGTTCGTTACCAATATATCCGCCTTTTTACCGGCAGAAAGGGAACCGTACCGATCCGCAATGCCAATAGCACGCGCCGGATTCATGCTTGCCGCCCGAATCACTGCTTCCTTAGCCACTCCCATGTCAATAGCTTTTTTCATACAGTCAAATAAATTGGTAGCGCTGCCCGCAATCGTTCCGTCTGCTAAAAGCGCCTTATTTCCCTGCACTTTTACTGCCTGTCCGCCTAAGGAATAATCTCCGTCAGGCATACCCGCAGCCATCATGCTGTCACTGATCAGTATCATCCTCTCTGCTCCAAACAGCTTAAAGGTGTTTCGCACCATGGCAGGATGCACATGAATTCCATCGCAAATCAGTTCCGCCATAATTCTGTCATCGTCTGCCGCCGCACCGACTACTCCCGGCGCTCTGTGAGAAACAGGCGGCATGGCATTATAAAGATGTGTTATCTGGGAAGCACCCTTATCAA
>CAZPSD010000085.1:8955-10652 GCA_964589055.1 uncultured Bacteroides sp. | reverse complement strand
AGGCGTCGGCACTTGGCGAGGTTCTGTCGAGCCTAGTGTCCGTTACGCCGGAAACGGAGCGCAAGCGTGCCTGCGTTGGTTATACAATTTGTGCAATTTCAATAACGCGGAATGAGTTTCGCATTGTGCTCACATTTGCCAATATTTTTGATCCACCTGTCTGTAACAGACCGCCTCCGCCAGATGTTCCTCCCTGATCCTGTCGCTATCCTCTAAATCTGCAATCGTCCTTGCCACCTTCAGTATTCTGTGATAGCCTCTGGCGGATAACTGCATACTGTGATACATTTTTTCCATAAAATATTTTTCCTTTTCTCCAAGCAGACAGTATCTTTCCACTTCACCGGCGCCCATATCGCCGTTGCATCTAAGCCTGCCCCCTGCAAACCGCGCTTTCTGCCGTTCCCTTGCCGCCATTACCCTCGCCCTGACCTGCGCGCTGCTTTCCTGCTCTCTATGCCCCGCAATATCTTGAAATTCCATAGGCACAGCTTCTACACAAAGGTCTATCCGGTCCAGGATAGGCCCGGATATCCGTCCGAGATACCGTTTGACCTCATATGGCGTGCAGCGGCATTTAGCCATATCGGGATAATGACCGCATGGGCAGGGATTCATAGCCGCCACCAGCATAAAATCCGCCGGAAACACGTAGGCACCGCTGCTTCTGGCGATCTGTATCTGTTTATCTTCCAGCGGCTGTCTCAGAATATCCAGTGTCTCACGCTTAAATTCCGGCAGTTCATCTAAAAACAGCACTCCTCTATGTGCCAGACTCACGATACCGGGCATGGGAATTCTTCCGCCGCCTGCAAGAGCCTGTCCCGTAACGGTATGATGTGGATTTAAGCAGGGTCTTTGAATTTTCAGGGAATGGGTCTGCTGTAACAGACCGGAAATGCTGTAGATTGCAGATACTTCCAGGCTTTCCTCAAATGACAGCGGCGGCAGAATCGTCGGGATCCGCTTTGCCAGCATAGTTTTACCGGAACCCGGAGGCCCAATAATCAGCAGATGATGAAATCCTGCCGCTGCCACCTCTGCGGCTCTTTTTAACCCTTCCTGTCCGTTGATGTCCGCGAAATCCAGCCTGTTTTCTTCGTACTCTTTTCTTATTGCCGCGTCATAATCAAAGGGGGTATCCCTATATTCTGTTTCCCTCTTCCCTCTTTCTCCCCGCAAATATGCGATTGCTTCTTTAAGATTGGGAACGCCGATACTATCGACCGTGCCGGTCAATGTGCCTTCCCACACATTTTCCTCCGGCAGAATACACCGCTTAATACCATGTTTTGCCGCTTCCTGCACGATAGGAAGCACACCTCTGACAGGTTTCAGTTCACCGGACAATCCCAATTCCCCCAAAAGCAGCGTATCCGCCACCGCCTCCTGGGGGATTTGGGACAGTGCGATCATAATACCGACTGCCACCGGCAAATCAAACATCGTACCGCCTTTAGGCAGATCCGCCGGAGACAAATTGATATTGATGCACATGGGCGGCAGCTTCACTCCCATATTTTTTAACGCCACTTTCACACGCTCCCTGGCTTCCCGCACTGCAGAGCCGGGCAGCCCCACGATCTGAAAGCAGGGCAGTCCCTGAGATACATCCACCTCCACCTGAATCATACAGCTGTGCATACCGTAGACCGCCCCTGATGTAATTGTACTTAACAAGTCCCTTCCTCCTTTTC
>CAZPSD010000085.1:0-8855 GCA_964589055.1 uncultured Bacteroides sp. | reverse complement strand
CCTGTTATTGAAAATAAACTCATATCTTCTCTGAAATCTGCGGCGAAACGCCCGAAAATAGAATAACTTAAACTTAGAATTCAGATGAACTAATCATATCTGTATTACCGCGTCTTGTCAAGCCCTATGTTACTTCCTATACTATAGTGGAAATTGCGCTGAAATTGCAGGGAATGACTCGGCATTCCCCATTCCCTTTACATAACTTTATTCTGCATCCCATCCGGATCCTGTGCGAACTGAATCGCCATCTCCCGGTCAATTTTACCTTCGTAGAACAGCTGAATGATGGCATCGTCCATCGTAATCATGCCCAATTTACGGTTCGTCTGCATGATTGTCTCAAGCTGATGGGATTTGCCTTCGCGGATCAGGTTCCTGACCGCATGGTTCGCATGCATGACTTCAAAAGCCGCTACACGTCCTTCCCCATCCGCCGTCGGAATCAACTGCTGGGAAATAACAGCCTCCAATACATTGGCAAGCTGCACCCGGATCTGCTGCTGCTGATGAGGCGGGAACACATCAATGACACGGTCTACAGTGCTCGCCGCGCCGATCGTGTGCAGGGTGGAGAGAACCAAATGTCCGGTTTCCGCCGCAGTAATCGCAACACTGATCGTCTCGAAATCACGCATCTCTCCTACCAGTATCACATCCGGATCTTCTCTGAGCGCCGCACGAAGTGCATTGGCATAGTTCTGCGTATCCAAACCGATTTCTCTCTGGTTGACCATAGACATCTTGTGCTGGTGCAGGTATTCGATCGGATCCTCCAGCGTAATGACATGGGCTTCCCTGTTGTTGTTGATCTTATCGATAATTGCCGCCAGCGTAGTGGATTTACCGCTTCCGGTGGGACCTGTAACCAGAATCAGCCCTCTTTTGCGTTCATATAAATTGATAACGGACTCCGGTACGCCAAGCTTCTCCGGCGCGGGCACCACCGTATCCACCAGACGAAGCGCCAGCGCGGCAGAGCCTCTCTGTTTATAAGCGTTCACACGGTATCTGCCCAGTTCCGGGATGGAGAACGACATATCGTACTCTCCCCGCTCCTCAAACCGTTCTCTCTGCATCGCATTCATGATAGAATAGGCAATCTGCTGCGTGTCATTGGGCAGCAGACGGGGATAATCCATCGTAATCAGGTTACCGTTTACACGCATTTTCGGCGGTATGCCTACCGTAATATGTACATCCGATGCTCCTGCATCACCTGCCACTCTCATAATCTCTTGTATTGTCGGTATTGTTCTGTTTTCCATATTTTCTCTCATCCTATGCCAGCGGAGTCTCCACATACTCCGGTGTTTCTACCTGAATACCGGATTTCTTTAACATATCCATATCCATCACATACCGGTTATCCATGGTCTTCATAATATCCTTAATTTCAAGATCTCCGTATATCATCTCATTACTCAAATCTACAACACTGTTGTCGCTGAACATCAGCACCATCGGCTGTAAAATATTCTGCTCGTTGGCGGTAATGACCAGCGCCTTCTCCCCGGTATTCAGTTCCACGCTGACGCCCGGCACCAGAATATTGACCGATTTGATAAGCGCCTCTACCACTTTACTGTCATACACCTGGGGATTATCTAACAAATGCTTTAAGGCGGCCACCTCAGATGCCGGTTCTTTCTCAAACTGCATCGCCGTCATCGTATCAAACTTTTCCGCGACCGCAAGCACCTTCGCGCCGTTAACCATCTTAATCGCGGAAATATCTTCTCCGCTTTCCAGACTTGAGAGCGCTTTCTGCGCCTGTGCGCAGATACGCTTAATATTCGGGCTGGATGAATATACGATATCAATCAGGTCAAATCCTGCGATCTCTGCTGACTGAAGCTGCGCCCACTCCACATCCGTCCACTCATTTTTCTCCAAGATACTCTTCGGCGCCATCACCTTGCCGATATCATGAATAACAGCCGCCTGCACCGTTTCCAACTGTTCATCTACTTTCATATTAAGTACATGGGTCATCATTGCACACAGAATCGCCACGTTCAAAGAATGTTTATAAATATAATCTTCTTTACTGCGCAGATTCTGTATAAAATTGATCCTCTTATCCAAATGTCCGTAATTCTTAATGATATCAGCCGCTATGATCTGCAATTTACCGGCACGCTTTGTCTGAACGGTCTTATCCAATTCCTCCTGAATAGAGAACACGCTCATAGTCTGAAATCTTTCAAAATCGATATCAGCCTGCGTCATAGGCGGCGCCGGTTCCGCCGGCTCCAGTACATAAATCCCGATCAGCCCGAAATTCTTAATACTTTCAATACCCTGCCGGGTCAGCTTCGAGTTTCTTTCGTATAATAAAACACCGTTTTTATTGTAAATTGGCCGTGCCAGCCGCATCCCCGTTTTCAGATCTTCCCTTTTCACAAAAAGCATGTTTCTATAATTCCTCCCCCGTACACTAACATGGATACAATGCATCATAGCCCGCTTTCAGCTTCTCAAGCGCTTTTTTCTCTATCCTGGAAACATAGCTTCTGGAAATTCCCAGTTTACGCCCTATTTCTCTCTGTGTCACTTCTTCTCTGTCAGGCAGGCCATATCGCAGCATGATAATCTCTTGTTCTCTGTCATTTAACCTCTCATGGATCATATCCGTGAGGCGGCTCAATTTATCCTCTACTTCCATTCTTTCAACCACATCAACCTGATCCTGCTCCAGCACATCAAACAGATTGATCTCATTTCCCTCTCTGTCCGTACCAATCGGTTCATAGAGGGATACTTCTCTGGAAGTTTTCTTCTTTGCCCTAAGTAACATCAACAATTCGTTATCAATACAACGGGATGCGTAGGTACTTAGCTTGCCTTTACCGGCATCGAAGGAATCGATTGCCTTGATGAGCCCGATCGTTCCGATGGAGATTAGATCCTCCATGTCCTCGTCTACATTCTGATACTTCTTGGCTATATGCGCTACCAGACGCAGGTTCCGCTCTACAAGAATTTCCTTGGCTTTCCTGCGTTCTGCCCCGTTACCTTTTCCAAGCAGTTCCAAATATTCGGCCTCTTCCCTGGCAGTTAATGGCTGGCTAAAAGTTTTCAAAAGAAGCCTCCAAAGTCCATTTACTTTATTCTATGAACCGGCGGCATCTTAAGTGCCTTTCCATCTAAAATATATCAGCCTTACCATCTGTGCTTCCCATTTGGAAAGCGGAATTGGTTTCCATAAAATACATTATACAAAGACAACTTTCAAAATTCAACACAGAATGTTGCGGAACATCGGAAAATGAAGCAAATTATCAAACTTTTCAGGCAATTTCAGTCAAATAAAAACTCCGCCATGACATAATTACTGACATCGATCCCTCTGTCAGTTAACCGGATACCGCCATCTTCCTGCACCAAAAGTCCCTGCCCGCTGAGCTTATGCAAAACGCTGCCGTACACTTCCCCGATCGGCTGCCCGAACTTTCGGTAAAAGGCATCCCGTCTAACGCCGCACATCATACGAAGTCCCAAAAACATGAACTCTTCCATCTGTTCGTGGATCGTAAGATGATGCCGTTGGGGATAACCCGCATATCCGCCCTGTACATAGGCGGCATATTGCTCCAAATCTGTCGGATTACTCCACCGGCATTCCTCCACCATGGAAGCTGCACCCAGTCCGAAGCCGGCATAATCCCCCCGCTGCCAATACACTTTATTGTGCCTGCATTCATATCCATCTCTTGCATAGTTCGAAATCTCATATCTGTGATATCCATGCTCCGCTAAATAGCTGCCGGTCATAAGATACATCCGGCGCTCCTCCTCCTCGTTGGGGAAGGAATAATCCGCCTGCCTTACGCAGAGCGGCGTACCCTCCTCCAGAATCAGACTGTAAGCAGAAATATGTTCCGGATTAAGCGCCGCCACGCACTCCAATGTATTGCGATAGGAGGCAATGCTTTGTCCCGGCAATGCCGACATCAGATCAATATTGATATTCACAAAGCCAACGCTCCGCGCCATGCGATAGGTTTGTAAAAATGTTTCAAAATCATGAATCCTTCCGATCCGCGCAAGTTCTTCGTTATCCGCAGACTGCAGTCCGATACTGATTCGATTGATACCACATGTTATATATTCCCGAAGTTTCGCCTCCGTGACCGTACCCGGATTCATCTCCATGGTAATCTCCGCTGTTTCCGACAGGGTGTAATGTGTTCTGATCCGATCCATGATTTCTCTGGTCTGCGCTGCCGTTAACAGAGAAGGCGTCCCGCCGCCGAAAAATATGGAGATTACTCTATGCTTTTTATAAAATATCGACTGTTGTTCTATTTCCCGCGTCAAAAGGCTTACATATGTATCCGGTTCCCCGGCGGTCCCATGCTTCTCCTGTTTAGCTGATAAAGAATGCGGTACGCTTTTTCCGTTTTTACAGGATATAGGAAAAGACAGGAAATCACAGTAGAGACATTTCCTGATACAAAACGGAATGTGTATATAAATACTGATATCTCTCATCTGTAATCCCTGCCTTTTTTATTATTATCTGTTTATAAAATACAGTTGTTATTTAATCATTGTCCAATTTCAGGACACTCATAAATGCACTCTGCGGCACCTCTACAGTACCGATCTGGCGCATACGCTTCTTACCCTCCTTCTGCTTCTCCAAAAGCTTCTTCTTACGGGTGATGTCACCGCCGTAGCACTTAGCCAGCACATCCTTGCGCAGCGCTTTGACAGTCTCTCGCGCGATGACCTTGCCGCCTACAGCTGCCTGAATCGGAATCTCGAAGAGATGTCTGGGGATTTCCTCTTTTAGCTTCTCACACATCTTACGCCCTCTCTCATAGGCTCCGTCCGCGTGCACGATAAAGGATAAGGCATCCACTTCTTCGCGGTTGATCAGGATATCTAATTTCACCAGCTTGGAGGGCTCATATCCTTTCAGTTCATAGTCGAAAGATGCGTACCCTCTGGAACGGGATTTTAAGGCGTCAAAGAAATCGTAGATGATCTCATTGAGCGGCAGTTCATATTTTAAAAGCACGCGTGTTGTCTCGATATATTCTGTGCTCAGATATTTGCCTCTACGCTCCTGACACAACTGCATGATCGGTCCGATAAACTCCGTGGTAACCATGATCTCCGCATTGACGATCGGCTCTTCCATATAATCAATCTCTGACGGATTGGGCAGATTAGAAGGATTCGTCAGTTCGATCATATCACCGTTGGTCTTATGCACTCTATAAATAACACCCGGTGCGGTTGTCACCAGATCGAGGTTATATTCCCGCTCCAGACGTTCCTGTATGATCTCCAAATGCAAAAGCCCCAAGAATCCGCACCGGAAGCCAAACCCAAGGGCAATGGACGTCTCCGGCTCATAATTTAAGGAAGCATCGTTTAACTGCAGTTTCTCTAAGGCATCCCGCAAATCCGGATATTTGGCTCCGTCTGCCGGATACATACCGCAGTAAACCATGGAATTGACTTTCTTATAACCGGGTAAAGGCTCTGCACAAGGGTTATTTAAGTCTGTCACGGTGTCACCCACTGCCGTATCCTTTACATTCTTAATGGAAGCAGTCAGATATCCCACCATGCCGGCAGACAGTTCCTCGCAGGGAATAAACTGTCCCGCGCCGAAATATCCTACCTCCGCTACATCAGCAGTGGCGCCTGTTGCCATCATCTTAATGCTCGTACCTTTTCTCACCGTACCTTCCATAATCCGGCAAAATACGATAACGCCCTTATAGGAGTCATACACAGAGTCGAAGATCAGCGCCTGCAGCGGGTTCCCGGGATCCCCTTTGGGTGCGGGGATCTTCTTTATGATCGCTTCTAAAACTTCCTCGATACCGATACCGTTCTTGGCGGAGATCAGCGGCGCATCCTGCGCCTCAATCCCGATCACATCCTCGATTTCATTTTTGACACGCTCCGGCTCTGCGCTGGGCAGATCGATCTTATTGATAACCGGAAATACATCCAGATCATGATCCAGTGCCAAATATACATTCGCCAGTGTCTGCGCCTCGATTCCCTGGGCTGCGTCCACCACCAGGATGGCGCCGTCACAGGCAGCCAGACTGCGGCTCACTTCGTAGCTAAAGTCTACATGTCCGGGGGTGTCAATCAGGTTAAAGATATACTCATTGCCGTCCTTAGCCGTGTAGACGATACGAACGGCCTGTGCTTTGATGGTAATGCCGCGCTCCCGCTCTAAGTCCATATTGTCAAGTACCTGAGCCTGCATCTCCCTGCTGGTCAGAAGCCCCGTCTTCTCGATGATCCGGTCCGCCAGGGTGGATTTACCGTGATCGATGTGGGCTACAATACAAAAATTTCTGATTTTACTCTGGTCTATGGCTGCCATAAGCTTCCTCCTTATCAAAGTGTAAAAAGGATTTCATATAAACCTATTTTACACGAAAATAAGTATAACAAATGGAAGAAAATATGTCCACACCCGCAAAAAACATAATGCAGCAATGAGTAACAGTTCAGCAATTATGTATTACCTCTCCGGCTCCGCACCGCTCAGCACCAGATCCAGCACATGCGCCAGCGGCCCGCAGGCGTTCCAGATCTCTTCCCTCGTATTGTTCTGCGCGCCCAGCTCGATCAACAATGTCTTAGGGCAGACATGCATATTATACCGGTACGCTTTCAAATAAATCCTGCGGGCAATTCCCGGATAATACTCATTGCATGCCGCCTGCATCTGAAAAGAAAATGCAAGATTATCCTGTAAATACGGATTCTCCAGATACGGGATCTCTCCTTTGGCAGTGCGGCTTAAGCCGTTAAAAAACATAAACTGTGCCGTTGGCCTGCCCTGTAAATCCACCACAAGCCTGCGCTCCTCCGGCATTTCATCTCTGTGCAGATCAATCACCACTTCTATCGAGGGATTCTCTTCCAGGAGCGCTTCAATCTCCGGCAGGGAATTGCTGTATGCATAGTCTCTTACTTCATCATAAACTGCCGTATGATGTATCACATTATAACCGTACTCCTGCAAAAGCGTTGCTAAATATTCCCCCGCCCCCACGATTCCCGTTGACAGATCTCCTTCCACAGAATCCGCAAACGCCTCATGGGCATGGGTATGATAAATCAATATCTGCGGTTCTTCTGCATCTTTCTGAATACGCATGTCCCCGGATAATAACGAATCTGTCTCTAACAGACCGGCATCTGCCTTGGTGGTACTATCCACTGCATAAAACGCCTTAATCAAAGCATCATAATCCTGCAGTTCTTCCCACTGATAATGATAATGCTTCTCCTGTGCCGGTTCAAACTCCGAAGCCGCCATATCCGTCTCCTGCTCTTCCATACTGTTCTGCTGCGCCGCCTGATTCTCCAGATACATTCCGTTTTCCGCAAGCAATGCGTCTGCCAAGCCCTGTTCCAAATGCATGGCATCCTCGCCATACTCCAGGGCTTCCTCATCAATCGACTTTCGCTCCTCGTCCGTACCTTCCAGCATCAACAGTCTGGCATAATCACTCTCCGTCACATTCTCTGCCGCCCCGCCCATCGACATCCCATACAGCATAACCGGATATTCCGCCAGCAGACCTTTTATCCAAATGCTGCCGCCTGCTTCTTCTCCACTCGTATGCAGCCTTTGGACAGCGGGGAGATAGGGTTCCAATATAAGATCCTGCAGCATGGTTAAAATCGGTTCTTGTCCTTTGTCCTGACCGTCCCGCTTCTCTGACAGCTCGGATACCATAAAAAAAGCAGAAACCATAACAATCGTTATTATAATTATTTTAAGAATTCGTCTCTTCATATCCATACTAAAACATTATATGCAGCATGGACATGACTTCATGCTAACAGCAGATTAAGCCGCCAAATCAGCCGCACTAAAAATCCAGCGCTTTGTTGATTCCGTCACATAAAATATGGCTGATCTGCTTGATCTGCATATCCACATCCTTGGTCGTCACGTACATATTATTCAATTCTTTCAGCGTCGCAGGCCTTTCGCCCATGGCATCACCTACGATAGTGGCTGCATCTACCACGGTCGGCACTCCCAGCGCCAATACCGGCACATGCAGACTCTCCTGCGTAATGGCATTCCTGTGATTCCCCACACCGGAGCCGGGATGGATACCTGTATTGGTAATCTGTATGGTACGGTTCAGCCGTTTCGTTGACCGCGCTGCCAGCGCATCGATCACAATGACCAGATCCGGTCTGGTTTCCCCTATGACGCCTTTAATGATCTCCGCTGACTCCATGCCCGTTTTTGCCATAACACCCGGTATTAAACTGCTTACAAGATGCATTTTGGAACAATTATAAGCCATTTTCCCGTATTCCAGCACAATATGCCTGTTTACAAAAAGGTTATCCACTACATTCGGTCCCAGTGAATCCGCAGTCACTTCCCGGTTACCAAGTCCCACCACCAGAATAGACTGCTCCTTGTCGGGATCCGGCAGTACACTCCTAAGCTCTCTGGCCAAAATCTCCGAAATTTCCTGATGATAGTCTTCCTCCGGTTCCGTCATGTTAGGGGCTTCCAATGTAATATAAGTTCCCATCGGTTTGCCAAGCGCTTTCGCTCCGTTCTTGGTTTCGATCACCACCTTGGTAATGCGCACATCACTTGTCTCGTCATATGCTTCTTCCACGGTAACCCCATGCAGCGAATTTTCTTTTTCATCAATACTTTCTCTGGCTTCCAACGCCAAGTCAGTCCTGACAGTCGACCAGCTATCCATACCATACTCCTCATTTCCCGCATTTTATCTTACTATATGCGTTTTTTTTGCAGTTGCTCATTTGCTTTGTAACAGTTCAGCCATGCAGAAATGATTGTGCAATATGACCGTGGGAGCTTG
>CAZPSD010000084.1:0-10674 GCA_964589055.1 uncultured Bacteroides sp. | reverse complement strand
ATCTGCTATTAGAGACTTCATTTATGCTCCTCCACATACTTTAGGAATTCCTCCGTCTTAGACCAATACCTGATGCCCCAATTCTCAAAATTCCACTCTTCCATATAGTCATTACATTCGTAATCAATATAATACAAAATGCCATCCTGCATCACGAAGTTCGTCGGAAAATAATCAATATTGGTATGCGCCGGATAAAGCAGCCCGCGCATCTCTTTGACCTGCTGTAAACAGGTTTCCGGCAATGTATCCCCGCCAGTATATGATAATTAGTACGCTCTTCCCCAGTAAACCATCTTCTTGGCAGGTTTACCGCAGCACACGCAGGTATCACTCAAATTCTCCTGCTCGAAAGGCATACAACGGCTTGTAACTGCCAGCTCATCCTTGATCTTGTCCTCACAATCCTGCTCGCCGCACCACATCGCTTTGACAAAACCGGATTTCTCATTGAAGAGTTTACGGAATTCATCCATATTTTTAGCCACATAAGTATGCTCGTCTCTGTGTGCTCTTGCACGTTCCAGCATTTCCGTCTGCATCTTGTCTAAGATCTTTGCAGCCTTCTCTTCCAGTTCATCTAAAGAAACTTCTATCTTTTCCCTGGTATCACGGCGGCAGATTACACACTTATTCGCCTCAATATCTTTAGGTCCGATCTCCACACGAATCGGGATACCTCTCATTTCCTGCTCGGAGAATTTCCATCCCGGACTCTTATCAGAATCATCTACCTTTACACGGAAACTGCTTAAACGGTCTCTTAACTCGTACGCCTTATCCAGCACGCCTTCCTTCTTCTGCTGGATGGGAATAATCATGATCTGGGTCGGTGCAATCTTAGGCGGCAGTACCAGTCCTGAGTTATCACCATGCACCATAATGACCGCGCCGATCAGACGGGTTGTTGTTCCCCATGATGTCTGATGTACATATTTCAGCGTATTGTCTTTATCCGTAAACTGAATGCCAAAGGCTTTCGCAAAACCATCTCCAAAGTTATGGCTCGTACCGGACTGCAATGCCTTACCGTCATGCATCAACGCCTCAATCGTGTAGGTTGCGACAGCACCTGCAAATTTCTCTTTGTCTGTCTTACGTCCCTTTACAACCGGAATCGCCAATACCTGCTCGCAGAAATCCGCATATACATTCAGCATCTGAATGGTTCTCTCTTCTGCTTCCTCTGCGGTCGCGTGCGCGGTGTGGCCTTCCTGCCATAAAAATTCACGGCTTCTGAGGAAAGGCCTCGTCTCTTTCTCCCAACGGACAACAGAGCACCACTGGTTGCATACCTGGGGCAGATCACGATAAGACTGGACCGTATTTTTATAATAATCACAGAACAATGTCTCGGAAGTAGGTCTCACACACAATCTTTCCTGCAAAGGCTGCAGCCCTCCATGAGTAACCCACGCCACCTCCGGTGCGAAGCCTTCCACATGATCCTTCTCTTTATTTAAAAGACTCTCCGGGATAAACATCGGCAAGTATACATTCTGCACGCCGGTTGCTTTGAATCTTGCATCCAGCTGCTGCTGGATCAACTCCCAGATCGCGTAGCCTGCGGGTTTAAATACCATACATCCTTTGATGCTTGTGTAATCCAAAAGCTCTGCTTTCTTCACTACGTCTGTGTACCATTGTGCGAAATCTTCCTCCATTGAAGTGATCGCTTCTACTAATTTCTTGTCTGCCATTTTTCCTCCATTCCAGCGCATCATAAATTCTTAGTGCAATAAATCCTTTTAATAAAAATCCGGGCGGCAAATGGTAATTTCCCATTTCATCTTGTTACATCTTAAAATAAAAAACCGCCGATCATTCCGAACCCATAAGGGACCGAATCCTCGGCGGTGCCACCCTAATTAAACGCTATGCGCTTCTCTTCTCTTACCGTTATCGCCGGCGTTACGCTGTGCTCATCACACAGAACTCCGAGTCCGGTTCCGAATATTTCCCGTAAGGATCTTCCACCTGCAATCCTCTCTCTGCCACGTTCCCTATCCGTACTATTCTCTTCTTCGTCACGTTACTTTATAATCTTGGATTTTATTTTAGAGGCGAAAGATACTTTTGTCAACCGTTACTGGGAAAATGTACTTCCTCATTGCGTAAAATATATTCTCCTATTCCCAGCAGAATAAAAATAAACGGGGTACACAATACCTGCTGATAACAGAAAAAATTATACGCCATATAAGATACGGCACAAGCCGCCGTCCCTGTTGCCAGCAAATTGCCGGATGTTGATTTCAGGAGACGGTAAATAGCGGAAATAAAAATCCCTATATATGCCGCCGCACCAAACAATCCTGCGTTAATCAACATGTTCAGCCATTCATTATGGGCATTGGTCAGAAGCCTCTCGCCCCATAGAACCTGTGCTTCCCCGCTGTAATATGCCATCACATAACTATTGAAACAGTCCGGTCCCAGTCCGAACAGTTTATGAAGCAGGCTCTCTTCTCCGTACATCCGCACCGAGAAACTCCAAATCCTTCCCCGTCCGTTTCCCCAGCTGTCATTCCAATTAAAATAGGATATTGCGTTCAATCTCTCTGCAAGAGCATCGGGCAGTAAATTCTGCGCCTGCAAGACGATCATCAATACTACTGACGCTATCAATATTCCCACTGCAAGAAAAACTCCCCTGCGCACCCGGAACATCTTTTCCGCCGGATATGTACTTTGGTTCCCCGACGAAAACCTTTTTCTGGCAAACAGCACCGCACATACGAAAAAGCACAATGCCAGCAGCGCCCATGCAGCCGACGAGCATAAGATCCACTTTGTAATCACATCATATTCCAATGCGGGATTAGGATTGATCTGCAGCAAAAAATACATCAGCTTACCCGCCGCAAGAAACAGCGTACAAATCCACAAAAACCGGTAGAAACTATCCCGCTTTTCCACGGAAACCCCAAAAAATACGAGCATAAATCCCGCCAGGGCAGAGTAGGCGCTGTCACTGTTCTGAGACACCAGCGTACAGAATCCAAGAAACACATAGATGCCGCTTATCACACGCCATATCCGGCTTTCCGTATATAGAAACACCGCTATCCCCAGAGGCAATACCACCGCCAGAAAGCTGGCATACCAGGTCGCCTGTCCTAAAGTAGATAAAAATTGTGATTTCTGGTAATCTGTCAATCCGTCATAGAAACCGATGGGATCTATCAGCATACGATGAAGTACCCCTATCAGAAAAACCACTGTCGCCACCGAACATAATACAGCTACAATCAGCCGGTAATATCTGCCAAACCTTGATAAAAACAGATACAGCAATACAAAACTGAGCTGAGACAAAAATCCCATATTCCATCCCGAACAACCCCACAGGGCATCTTCATAGAAGCCGCCGGAAACTACGGAGATTCCCGATAAGATCAAATACCCCGCTGCCATCATGTCCGTGACAGACACATTCCATTCCTTCTTATCTTTGATCCAGAAGATCAGATAAATTACTGTTACTACAAACAGTACGGCGAAACCAATCATCAGTACAGACTTGTATGCCGTAAATTTGGCATCCCCTATCAGTTGATAGCCCTCCTTGGCATAAAACGGCACTGCAATACATACCGCCGTCACGATCATTGCCAGAATATACTCCATAACCTGACCAATAATCTCCAATCCGGCGCTGACATGTTGTTCCTTTTTCCTGCTTATCTTATTGCTCATCCTAATCACCCTCCAAAGCGGTTTTACAATCAATACCGCTGCTTTTCCGACGCTCAGCTTTTGCTGAACATCCGCGCGCCAAACATTCTCCCATACCCAGCGCCATAAAGATATAGGGTGTATTCAAAATCTGCTGGAAGCTGACCATATTATGTACCATGTATGCTATCAGGCTTAGTAAGCAGACATACAGCAACGGCTGCTCCTCTGCCCGCTTCCAATAACGGATTACTGAGGCTGTGAAAATTCCCGCATAACAAAATAACCCTAACCAACCCGTATTCACCAATATGGTCAGCCACTCGTTATGAGCGTTAGTCAGTCTCTGGTTTCCAAACTGATCTATAAGCATCTCCGCCAACTCAGGAATTTCATAAACATAATCGGCAAAGCAATCCGGACCGATTCCCACAATCTTATGTACAGCATCCATACTGCGGTATGCACCAATCCCACAGTTCCATGCAGTTCCTCTGCCGTTTCCCCAGTCTTCTTGAAAAATAATCCCGCTGCCGCCGTAAGTTTCCGCACCCGTTCCGTTATTATGACTCAACATACCGCCATGGAATAAAAGCAGGACTGATAAACCCGCCATTATCAATACAAGACCTGTGGAAATAACCGTCTTAAGATATTCGTGCTCTTCTATCCGAAATCCCCGCCGCTTCTCCGATATTTTCAGAATACCATAACACAGCGCGGCTCCCGCCAACAACCACAGCATAGTATTGCTGTCCAGCAAAAGATCCGTAATCCACGATCCCGTCGGGTAACTGTTATTTCCGTAATTATAACGAAGTCCCGGAATATAGCGCATGAGCCTGCCGATCTGGCAACTGACCGCAAATATCATGCATAATTCCAAAAATCGATAAAATTTACGGTTGCTCTGCACGGAACATATCAACAATACCCCATAGACGGCCAGATAAACCAAATGGGCGCTGCTGCTCCCCTGCGTGATACCTGCCAGAATCGCAATAACACTGAATACCCCCACTGCCGCCCGTGCCGGTCTGTGCTCACTGCACCAATATAATGCGATCCCCATGGGTGCGGTTACCGACCAGTATCCGCAGAACCAGTTGATATTGCCGAGAGTCGAGATAAACGTCTCCATCTGTCCTTCCATCACTATAGGATAAACCGAGTACCGGTTCAGAATCCCTAACAGAAAAACCACTCCGGCAGCCGTCAGCCAGACAGCCAGGCATTTGCTGTTCCATGGAAAAAAACGGGAAATAAAAAAATAAAGCAAAATAAAGATCATCTGTGTTATGGCTCCCATATGCCAGCCATCCGCACCCCACAATGCATCTTCCTTATAGGCAGAGCACAAGTACGACAGCATAATCGTAATCAAATAGCCATATGCAAACCAATCCGGCACAGACATATGCCGGTATTGCTCCGCAATCTTCCCCACACTACGCTTTTGAAGAAATGAAACCGTTACGGCCAAAATCATAACTGCCAAGGTAACTAAGGTGACATTGCGGAAGAAGGCAAACTTCACCTCTCCGATCCGCAAGTATCCGCCCGGCGCATAGAAGGGATAGATTACCGTAATTACCAGAAAATATGCCATCATAATACGCTGCCCTATTTCTTTGCACCAGCCTGGTCCACTATTCGTATGTACTTCTCTGCTTTCATCTGTTTTATACATACACACATTCTGCCTTGTTACTTTACAACAATCTTTCTATTACCTCGATTTTATTCCCTTTTATCATATACGCACTGTACTTCTTCGTCAAATCCAGTTTTCATAATCTCATAAATTACAATCAGCGTCAACGGTCCTTTTACGATTCCGCCCACACCAAACAGCTTAACACCCGCATAGACAGCAAAAAGCATCATAACCGGCGCTATTCCGATCCTCTTCCCTATCAGCTTAGGCTCCAACAATTCCCTGACCAGAATGCACACTCCATACAAGATAATACATACGACCATCTGTACATATCGTTCATTTATCAGCTGCCAGACAGACAATGGTACCAGCACAATTCCGGTACCGATAAACGGAAGCATATCAAGAACTCCTGCCAGCAGTCCCAACAAAGCGCCTCCGTCAACTCCGGCAATATACAGCACAACACTGCATAATATGCTGATGATACACAGAATCACTCCCTGCGCTTTGATAAAAGTTATAATGTACGATAAGACGCCCTCAATTACCGCCCAAATAAAACGAAGTTCTTTCGAAGTTTTCAAAAATTCTACCGTCCCAGTATAGTCCTTTTCCAGCAGAAAAGCGGCAATACAGGTAATTGCCAAAAACGCTATGATAGAAAAAATACTCTTAAAACAGCTATAAGAGGATGACAAAATCTGCGGTATCACCTGAATCTGCACATTCTCCATGACAACGGTCATCTGTTCCGTAATATAATGCTCTATCTCCTGTCCGTTCCATCCAAACCTGCCGTCCAACCTGCCGCAGCACTGATGAAAAAAAAGTTCCATCTGTTCGCCCGCCTGTGTGCAAAAGGATGGCAATCCGTCTAACTGCTCTATGCCAAATACCATAATGACCCACAGAATCCCCATGGCCAGCAATAAAAACGGCACAATAATGCCTACTGCCAGAAATTTCTTCTTAACAGGAATCTTTTTCTGCATTTTCACAAGTATCGGATAACAGAGTGTAATTAACAAAAACGCCAATGCAAAAGGCGCAATTAGTGTAAATAAATATCGAAAGAAAAAATAGACGATAACAGACACTATACATGCCTTTAAAACTTTACTTTTCTTAATCGCCTCTATTTGCCCGGATATATTCCATTCTGACATTCGTACACCTTCTCCATGCTTAATACGGTTTTACTATTCCTAATTACATAAAAAGAAGCAGAAAGTTTACCTTCTGCTTCTTGCCCTATATCACTCTCTATTTCTATTATGTTTGTTTTCCTGAATCCTATTCGGAAAATGACAGCCGACCTGCGCTCTCCTGCATGGCAATTTTTTCATCCTTAACAAATGAAAACGCAGAAAAACTTTTACCTTCCGGCGTAATCTGAAACTGCATTTTCCGCCTTGCCCACGGATGTTCAAATTCCAGCCTATAGGCGCATAATGCAATCTCTTTTATTTTCATCCGCTCTGACAATCTGACCGCTTCTTCATCCGCGTATTTATAATCGCCAAGCAAACTCATCCCTGCGCCGCGCATCTGTACACGAATCTGATGATGCCGTCCGGTCTGTAAATGTATTTTGGCAAGGGCAATCTGCTTCTCTCCCTCATCCGGCATCCCTGCAGGCTGCCGCCTAAGAATCTCATAACTAAGTTTCGCCGGTTTAGCGCCTTTGACTTCCTTCGGCACAATGCGGGAGGTATTGGTCTTTCCATCCTTTATTAAATAATCCGCAAGTTCTCCCTTGTCAGGAAAATCCTGTCCGCAGACAACCGCATAATAATACTTCTCCATCCGGTCATCCGTCATCTGCTTACTCAATGCCGCCGCTGACTGCTTATCTTTGGCAAATACAAGTATACCTTCTACCGGTTGGTCCAGACGATGAATCAATCCAACATAGGGTGTCTGTAATCCGTTCCGCTTAGCCTGCGGCAATGCTGTCCCCTGTTCCTTACATGCCAGATATCCTTTTACCTCGCTGACCATATCACGCTGCCCCACACGCGCGGTCTGCGTCGCAATACCGGCAGGCTTGTGAACTACTATGATATTGTTATCCTCATACAAAATCCGGGATTTCATAGCAACCCTCTTTCATAAACTAAAATACATTCTGCATCGGTTGTTATATCTTAAAGCGGTATCCGACTCCCCAAATCGTCTCAATATACTGCGGCTTCGCGGTGTCATATTCAATCTTCTCACGGATCTTCTTAATATGCACCGTAACCGTGGCAATATCTCCTATGGAATCCATATCCCAAATCTCGCGGAACAGTTCTTCCTTGGAATATACATGGTTCGGATTCTCTGCCAAAAAGGTTAAAAGATCAAATTCCTTGGTTGTAAAAATCCTCTCCTCGCCGTCTATATAAACTCTTCTGGCAGTCTTATCTATCTTGAGTCCTCTGATTTCTATGATATCATTGACTTTCTGGTTACTGCCCACCAGCCTGTCATATCGCGCCATGTGCGCTTTTACTCTGGCAACCAGTTCGGACGGGCTGAACGGCTTCGTCATGTAGTCATCCGCTCCCAGACCAAGACCTCTGATTTTATCAATATCATCCTTCTTAGCGGATACCATAATAATCGGGATGTTCTTCTCTTCACGGATCTTCCTGCATACTTCAAATCCATCGATTCCCGGCAGCATCAGATCTAAGATCACCAGATCATAATCGCCTGCCAACGCTGTCTCCAGTCCTTTATCTCCCGTATTTTCTATGGTTACCTCAAAATCGCTTAATTCCAAATAATCCTTCTCTAAGTCTGCAATTGCTTCTTCATCTTCTACGATTAATATCTTACTCATAGTTCTACATCCTTTCTATACCCTTATGCCCATCTTTTCTGTATCCTATATTTCAGGTATGCCGCACTGTCTTATTTCTTTCCATATCAGTTTTGCAAGCTGAATATCGTCTAGGTTTCCGGCGGCGCCTGATACTTACGGATCACAAAATGCATACAGGTTCCTTCGTTCTCCTTACTGGTTGCCCATATATACCCGCCGTGATCTTCTATAATTTTCTTTACGATAGATAAGCCGATTCCGCTTCCTCCTTTAGAAGAATTACGGGAAGCATCCGTCCGGTAAAACCGCTCAAAAATATTCGGCAGATCCTTGGCGGCAATGCCTTTTCCGTTGTCCTCGATCTCCACCCGGATGGCATCTACTTCATCCAGGATACGGATGTCAATAACGCCTTTTTCTTTATCCATGTATTTTACACTGTTGCCGATAATGTTGTTGATCACACGTTTCAACTGCTCCGGATCGGCTATGATCTGTGTAGACGCTTCCACCAGATCCTCATAATTAAGCTGAATATTTTTAGACTCCAGATCCAGCCCGACTTCCTCCACACAATCACCGAAATATTCCGCCACACTGATCCTGCGGAATGTATAAGGAATTCTGTTATTATCAATCCCGGAATAAGTGGTCAGCTCATTGATAAGTTTATCCATATCATTGGCTTTGTTGTAAATGGTTTTGATATACTTATCCATTTTCTCCTGTGTATCTGCCACACCATCCATAATACCTTCTACGTATCCCTTGATTGCGGTAATAGGCGTTTTCAGATCATGGGAAATATTGCTGATCAGCTCCCTGTTTTTCTGTTCATGTTCAAACTTTTCATCTGTCGATTCCTTGAGCCGCAGTCTCATGTCCTCGTAATTTCTGTAAAGTTCCCCGATCTCTCCCTTTTCTTCTGTGGTAAGCATATATTCCAGATTGCCTTCCGCAATATTCTGCATCGCCGTATTCAGTTGGTTGATCGGTTTTAAAATACCGCTTGAAATCCAACGGGTCAATATGATACTGGTAAAAATCAAAACCAAAAGATACGCCAATATCATATTCTTCAGCATGGACTTGGAAATCAGTGAACTTATGCTCGTAACAATAAAAAAGCTTCCTTCGCTGCCGTCCGAAAAGCGAAAATCAATTTCTTTAACCAGCTTTTTCAGATCATTATAATAATATCCGGTCTCTGCGTTGGGCATTTCATTTCCGTATTCAGGCAGAATGGAGAAAATTTTCTTCGCCGCAGTATGATTGCCTGTATAAAAAATACTGTTATTTTTTCTTACAATAATAAAAGAAGATTTATTTTTTAAATCAGCGGTAATCTCTTCCAGATAAGTCTCATCCTCCAGCCGCTCCGGCTCTGCTGCGATCTGTTCCTTAACTTTTTCCAGAACTTCTTCGGTCATCCGGCTGTAATTCTCTATTGTATAAGTAAAAGATGCGCCATTTCGATCCAATATACCAGATCCCGCACCCTCGATATGGCTGCCAAGCACCAGAAACACAACTACCATCAGCAGAAACGGCACTAATATTATAGAAAGCGATGTGATGACCAGTCTTGTCCTGAATTTCACCGGAACACTTCCTCTCTGTTATCTGTAATCTGTCAAAATATAGTTCTAAACCGTTATTACAAATAATATACCACAATTTCCGACGATAGAAATAAAACATATCCGATAATCTTATAAAAAATTTATAAATTTATCATTTTATGATTGACACAACTATATATTTTGCTATAATGGTTTTTAAAATTAGTAATCATTACTATTTTCAAGGAGGATTTTCGATGGCATTAAAATATAGCCGGCAAAGAGAAGTCATTAAAGAGTTTCTTATGAGCCGCAAGGATCATCCGACTGCTGATGTTGTCTATATGAATGTCAGACAGGAATATCCGAATATCAGCCTTGGCACGGTATACCGTAATTTAACGCTTCTGGCGGATATGGGGGAAATCCAGCGGCTTCGTGTAGGCGACGGTGTTGACCACTTTGACGCAGACACTTCTGCACATTATCATTTCGTATGCTCGGAATGCGGCAGTGTGATTGATCTTAAGATGGACAATATCGATAAAATTATTGATATCGCCGGAATGAATTTCAACGGTGAGATTCACGGGCATGTTACCTATTTCTATGGAATCTGCGGTGACTGCCGTAAAAAAAGCTTATCATAATTTATTTGATCTGCTGAAATACACAAGAAGATTCTATTAAGATGCGATATAAAATCCCTATGTTTTATTGATGCATCTTATTAAAATAAAATTCTTAAAAAGAAAAGGAGAATAAGAGTATGAAATTTGTATGTCAGGTATGCGGTTATGTTTATGAAGGAGATGCAGCTCCGGAGAAGTGTCCACAGTGTGGTGTTGGTCCAGAGAAATTTACGGCACAGACTGATGAGAGGACATGGGCTGCTGAGCACGTAGTAGGCGTTGCACAGGGGGTCAGCGAAGATATTATGGCCGATTTAAGAGCAAACT
>CAZPSD010000083.1:3295-11059 GCA_964589055.1 uncultured Bacteroides sp. | reverse complement strand
ACCTATCAGGCAATTTCCGGTGCTGGTAAGACCTTTAAGGACTGGCCTGAAATGGAAGGCAACATTATCCCATATATCGGCGGAGAAGAAGAGAAGAGCGAGAAAGAGCCGCTCCGTATCTGGGGTGAGATTAAGGACGGTGTCATCGTGCCTGCAGCAAGCCCTGTGATTACCTGTCAGTGTATCCGTGTGCCGGTATTAAACGGACATACGGCAGCCGTATTTGTGAAATTTAAGAAGAAACCTACCAAGGAGCAGCTGATTGAGAAACTTGTGAATTTCAAAGGTCTTCCCCAGGAGTTAAATCTTCCGAGTGCACCGAAACAGTTTATACAGGTGATGGAAGAAGATAACCGTCCTCAGGTGAAGCTGGATGTTGATTATGAAAACGGTATGGGCATCAGTGTGGGACGAATTCGTGAGGATAGCGTATATGACTGGAAATTTGTAGGCTTATCTCATAATACGGTACGCGGTGCGGCAGGGGGTGCCGTTCTGTGTGCAGAGACCTTGAAAGCAAAAGGATATATTACCAAGAAATAACTATAAAACAGGGGAAGAACTGAAATATCAAGCAGATCTGTTAAATGCAATGAACCGCAAGCTTATCAGGGACGAGAAAATGCTGCGGTTGATCTGTGAGACATCCAGCAGTGCATTTCTATATTATAACTATGAAGAAGACCGGGTGCAGACCATCGCAAATGGGGGTCATTTCTTTTCGTTTACAGTTACAAACATCAAAGACCTGACAAAACTATATGACTGCGTGGAGGATAAGGATATTATTCCTCTCAGGGAAGTTCTTTTCTATAGAAAAGCAGGGCATGAAAAGTCAGTCAATAGAAGTGAAACTGAAAGAGAATCGCATCTGTATCGAGGTGGAAGCTAATATCATATATGATGAGATGAGTAATCCTACCGACAAGATCATTCGCTTTAAAGACGTGACGAAGTTTAATGCGCAGAATGACGAATTGACTTATATGGCATATTATGATCTCCTGACAGGGCTTTATAACCGAAATTATTTCGTCAGATTGCTGGGAGAATTCGTAAAGCGTGCACAGGAGGAAAACGAGACCGCAGCAGTCATGTTTGTAGATTTGGATGATTTCCGTAAAATTAACGGCGGAATGGGAATTATCATTGGTGATGAGGTAGTTCAGGCAGTCGGGCAGTTTTTGTTCGAGCTGATGAACAATAATATCCATATCGCCCACTTCAACAGTGATGTTATCTTGGAAAACCGATGCCGTCGGAGGATATAGAAAAACTGCTGACAAATATGACTATATATAAAAATGTCGTGAGGTAATGTATGTTACTTGGAAGAGCAGCTGAACTTAATTATCTGAATACTTGTTATGATAGAGTCGGAAGTCAGATTTTGATCGTATATGGCCAGAAGCATATCGGTAAAACCACACTTGTAAAAGAGTTTATCCAGGATAAACCGAATTACTATTATCTTGCGCGGGCATGTTCGGAAAGAGAGCAGAGATATCAGTGGGGACGCCAGCTTATTTTAGACGGATATTCAATGGATCAGTTTCCTTCCTTTTATGATATTTTTGCCAAAATCGTCCATCGGGACAGTGGCAAAAAAGTAATCGTGATCGATGAATTTCAGCACATTGTTAAGGCGTGCGGGGGATTTATGAAAGAACTTATATCTTTTCTGCACAGTCAATGGAACAGGGATGATGTGATGGTGATTTTGTGCAGTTCTTCTATCGGCTGGATTGAAAACAGTATGATCACCCGGATTGGAGAAGCTGCATATGAATTGTCAGGATTCCTTAAGATCAGGGAGATGCCTTTTGATGATATTGTAGAGAGATTCCCTAATTTCCGTATTGAGGAATGTGTGGAAGCGTACGCGATCTTAGGAGGTATACCGGGGCTTTGGAACCAGTTCGATGACAGATTAACGATACAGCAGAATATCTGCCGGAATATTTTGGATGCAGGCAGCTTCCTTTTTGAGGAAGGGGAACGGATGCTGACGGAACAACTGCGGGAACCGGGTGTTTATAACACGATCATGGCATCTATCGCAGCCGGAAATTATAAATTAAATGACCTCTATCGCCATACGGAATTTTCCCGTGCCAAGATCAGTGTTTATCTCAAGAATCTGATTGAACTGGAGCTTGTTGAAAAAGTTTTTTCTTATGATACGGCGGGGAAAGAGAACGTACAGAAAGGAATCTACAGGATCAGCCATCCTATTGTTGATTTTTATTATACTTACATGTATCCGCACTTAAGCGATTTGCAGACGCTTTCCGTGGGAGAGTTCTATAATCGTTATATAGCGCCGGATTTCAGGAAATATGTGGCGGGGTATTTTAAGAAAATATGCAGACAGCATGTGCTCAAGTTAAATGACAGGCACAGACTGCCCATTGAAGTGGATTCGGTCGGGGAATGGATTGGCAAAATCGGCGCTTTGGATATTATTGCACAGGATGAAGAAGGACATACGCTGATCGGATTGTGTAATTGGGAGAAACCGATGACCTATGAAGATTATGAAAATCTGCTTATCTATGCCAAAAAAGCAAAGATAAATGCCGATTATATCTATATGTACACCGCATTCCGTTTTGATGAGAAACTGAATCTGGAGTCTAAAATCAAAACCAATTTGAAACTTGTGCAGATTACGGATTTGTGATTGGGTAAGCTGCATGGCATCATATAGAATCAGGATATACGGGAGATTATGGGAAAAAGTTTGTTTATTGCGGAGAAGCCCAGTGTGGCAAAGGAATTTGCCAAAGCTTTGAAGTACAATATGAAGAATAAAGACGGATATATGGAGTCTGATGAGGCTGTCGTGACGTGGTGTGTTGGACATCTGGTGACTATGAGTTATCCGGAAGCCTATGATGAAAAATATAAGAGATGGTCTCTGGAGACGATTCCTTTTATACCGCAGGAATTTAAGTATGAAGTGATAGGCAGTGTGAAGAAACAGTTTGGAATCGTAAGCGGTCTTTTGAACAGGGAAGACGTGGAAACAATCTATGTATGCACCGACTCGGGGCGGGAAGGCGAGTATATTTACAGACTGGTGGAGCAGCAGGCTCATGTGACGGGTAAGACAAGAAAGAGAGTCTGGATCGATTCCCAGACCGAGGAAGAAATCCTGCGCGGCATCAGAGAGGCGAAGGATTTGTCAGCTTATGATAATCTGTCCCATGCCGCTTACCTGAGAGCCAAAGAAGATTATCTGATGGGAATCAATTTCTCCCGTGTGCTGACTTTGAAATACAGTAATCCCATTAAGTCCTATCTGAAAACAGACAGGGCAGTGGTGTCTGTAGGACGTGTGATGACTTGTGTGCTTGGCATGGTGGTGAACAGAGAACGGGAGATCAGGGAGTTTGTGAAAATTCCATTTTACAGGGTGCTTTCCGGAATTGACATAGACGGTCATGAGTGCACTTGCGAATGGAAAGCCGTCGAAGGATCCAAGTATTATCAATCACCTCTGTTGTATAAGGATAACGGTTTTCTGGAAGAGAAAGAAGCGGATGCCTTCATCGCCTATCTGACGGAAGAAAAACCGATTCCGGTTGTAGAAAGAATCGAGAAAAAGAAGGAGACGAAAAATCCTCCGTTACTATATAATCTGGCAGAACTTCAGAATGATTGTTCTAAATTATTTAAGATCAGTCCGGACGAGACTTTGAAAATCGCACAGGAATTATATGAGAAGAAGCTGACTACATATCCCCGTACGGATGCAAGGGTGTTATCAAATGCCGTGGCGAAGGAGATTCATAAAAACATTGGCGGACTTAAAGCTTACGGCATTGCCGCCGGGCTTGCCTCGGAAATCTTAGGAAACGGCAGTTATAAAGGTATCGCCAAGACAAGATATGTGAATGATAAGCAGATCACGGATCACTATGCGATCATTCCTACGGGGCAGGGGCTGGCAGCCTTAAATGGTCTGCACCCGACCTCAGCAAAGGTTTATGAGATCATTGTCAGGAGATTTTTGAGTATTTTCTATCCAGCGGCTGTCTACCAGAAGATCAGCTTAGGAGTGAAAATCAAAAAGGAAGCCTTTTTTTCCTCCTTTAAAGTGCTGGCACAGCCCGGTTACCTTAAATGTACTGCCAATTCCTTTGCCAAAAAGAAAGCAGAGGAAGATGCAGGTGAGGATAAAAAGGAAGAACCGGAACAAGCCTGTGACCAGTCTTTTCTGGAACTTCTGCAAACTTTGAAAAAGGGGACAGAGCTTACGTTAAAGGGATTGGAGAAAAAAGAAGGAGAAACATCTCCGCCGAAACGCTACAATTCCGGCACAATGATTCTGACTATGGAAAACGCAGGGCAGTTCATAGAAGATGAAGAACTGCGTGCCCAGATCAAAGGAAGCGGTATCGGTACTTCCGCGACCAGGGCGGAAATCCTTAAGAAGCTTGTCAACATAAAATATCTGGGTTTGAATAAGAAGACCCAGATCATCACCCCGACTTTGCTGGGGGAGATGATTTATGAGGTTGTGGCAGGCTCTATCAAGCCGCTGCTTGATCCGAGACTGACCGCAAGCTGGGAGAAGGGACTTACGTTAGTGGCAAACGGCGAGATCACGGAAGAGGAATACATGGTGAAGCTGGATGATTTTATAACGAGAAGAACCAATGCCGTGAAACAGATAAATAATCAGGCGGCATTGTATCATAGGTTTCATTATGCATCACAATTTTATAAATAATCAGGCTGACCCGCAGATCGGACGAATAAAGGAAGGCGGTAATTCGCGCGTTAAGCAAGAATGGAGGATTGATATGGCAGGATTACATGATACAACGATCAAAGAACTTTACACATTGGAGGAAACAATTGCCGGAGAAATTTTTGAAGGTGCAGTTTATCCATGGGAAGTGTTACCGGGGATAGGAGAGTTTATTATAGCTTTAGGGAAAAAGCTTCCGGCGGAACGATATGAGGAAAAAGGCGAAAATGTGTGGATTGCCAAGTCGGCAAAGGTATTTCCGAGTGCCTATATCAATGGTCCTGCAATCATTGATGAGGAAGCGGAAATCAGGCATTGCGCTTTTATCAGGGGAAATGCGATCGTGGGGAAGGGCGCTGTAGTCGGCAATTCAACGGAACTGAAAAATGTAATCTTATTCAATAAGGTGCAGGTGCCCCATTACAACTATGTGGGTGACAGTATTTTAGGATATAAGGCGCATATGGGAGCCGGTTCTATCACTTCCAACGTCAAGAGTGATAAAACCCTTGTTGTGGTCAAAGCGGGGGAGGAACAGTATGAGACCGGGCTTAAAAAGTTCGGCGCTATGCTTGGAGATCAGGTAGAAGTGGGATGCAATTCCGTGTTAAATCCCGGTACGGTGATCGGCAGACAGTCAAGTATATATCCGACTTCTATGGTAAGAGGATTTATTCCGGCAGGCAGCATTTACAAAAAAAAGGGTGAAATAGCACAAAAGTATTAGACAGAACAGGGTTATCTATGAGAAAATAGAGACAGAAAAGCACATTGGGGATACATAAATGGGAATGGAATTAAATATGGAATCCTTTGGTTCCATGATTGACAATATAATAGCCGGTATCTGCTTCTTTGAGTATGAAAATGGACGGCTAACCCCTATTTTTATCAATGAAGGGTTATTCCGTATGCTTGGATATTCCAGAACACAGGGCATGAAATACCTAAAAAAGATTGAAGTGAGTATTATTCCTGAGGATCTGCCCGGTTTCCGGCAAGCGATTGCGGATGTTTTAAAAGACGACGGGGCGGTGGATGTTGAATTCCGTACCGTAACAGGCAGCGGAGGCTTGCGCTGGCTGCATGTAAGGGGTAATCTGTATGCAAGAGAAGGGGATAAAAATATTATTGTTAGCGTGATTCAGGATATCTCCGAGCGCAAAAACGTGGAGGAAGAGCTGCGGCAACAGGCAGAACGGTTACATATCCTGTCCGAGGCAGAGGGAGAAAAGATTATCGATTATAATGCCAAGACAGATGTTATGGTTATTAAATCTTCCGAAGAATTTGGCATGGCAGGCGAAACCATTCAGAACAAATACATGGAGAAATTCGATGTGCCGTTTATTTATGAGGAAGATGTTGCCTATTATAAGTCCGTTATGGAAGGACTTTTAAAATCCCCCAAACATGACACGATTGAATTCAGAACCAAACGGTTTGATGATGATTATACATGGTATCAGGCAAATTTGACCTCTCTTCTTGGCGCTGAGGGATACGTGACAAGAATTGTTGGCCGTATGATCAATATTCACGAGAAGAAATTAAGGGAACTGGAATTGCTGCTTCGGGCAGAGAAGGATGCTCTTACCGGTTTGTATAATAAAGGAGCAACCGTACAGTTGATCAGAAATGCTTTAAATGAGAGCAATCAGAGAGTTTTAAATGCACTGATGATTATTGATCTGGATAATTTTAAGGAAGTCAATGATCTTTTGGGGCATTCCCGAGGCGATAAAGTGCTGGTTGAAACAGCCAATGCACTGAACGATATTTTCAAGGGCGGAGATATTGTGGGGCGTATCGGCGGCGATGAGTTTGTTGTATTTGTGAAAAATTTAAATACAATTTTCAACGCAGATCTTTTGGCAGGCAAAATTGTCAATAATGTGAATTATATATTAGAAAATACGGAATATCCGATTCATGTAACCTGCAGCGTCGGAGTTGCGGTTTTCCCCTATCACGGTACGGATTATGAGGAACTGTTTAACAAAGCGGATAAGGCAGTATATACAGCCAAGGCAAACGGTAAGTGCGGTTACCGTATCTATGATGCCGCAACAACCATGGTTTATCATGCGAACAGGAAGAATATGGAATACAATCCTGAAAAAGGCATGGAGATGAATCGTGAGATTGAGGATCTGGTAATGCAGATTTTGTTTGATGATAAAGACATGGAATCCGCACTGAAATCCGTGATTGAATTGATGACAGGCAAATATCATTTCCACCGGGGGTATATTTGTGGTAATGAGACGCTGCCCATTTCCAGAACCGTGCAATTTGCCGCGTCAGGATATGAGATGGGAAAAGAGACGAAAGAGCATTATGAATTAAAGAGAATTGTAAGTGAAATCTTATATGAATCCTTTCATAAAGCCTCTGTCATTCATGATTATGATCTGACTGCAGAAGAAATGCATGAGTATTTTCGTGCGGAAGGCATTAAGAGTATGCTTTATTACCCGATCACTTCCAAAGGGGAATTCCAGGGTGCCATCGTATTTGAGAATCACGAGGATGTACAGCTGGAATTTAAAGATAACCAGATGGAAGAAATCCGTTCCCTGTTTCGTATTCTGGAAGCACATATTTTACAGATCGGCCTGATGGATCGCCTGCAGGATTTTGTGACGCAGATTGCCATATTTGATAATCTGGACAGTTATGTATATATTGTCAATGCAGATACTTATGAACTCAGCTTTATCAATAAGAAAGTATTGATGAAGACTCCGGAGGTCAAGATCGGGGACATTTGCTACAAGGCTTTACAGAACAGGGAGACGCCTTGTGAGAATTGTATCCTTAAAAAGCTGCATAAAGAAGATGGGCATTGCAGATGTACGGAGGAATTGTTTAACTATTCCCTGCGCTGCTGGACCAGAGCCAGTGCAAGCTGGCTGGAATGTAAAGAGCAGAACGGTCTGGCATTATTAAACTGCATTGATATATCGGAATATTTTATCGGATGATCATATATGATATTTATT
>CAZPSD010000083.1:0-3195 GCA_964589055.1 uncultured Bacteroides sp. | reverse complement strand
AAATTTACTTAAAATGGCAGATAGACGTTGACTAATCTGCCATTTTCGTGTATATTTGCATAGAAAGCAGTACACTTTAATACGTTAAAGCGCATGAGCGCTATAGCGTGTAAAAGCGTACAAATACTTTTTTTAGGAGGAGAATATTATGAAAAAGAAAGCATTAGCATTACTTATGGTAACAGCTATGTCTGCTGCTATGCTTGCAGGCTGTGGTTCTTCCGAAAGTGCAGGGGCAACTGATGAGAGCAGCACAGAAGAAGCAGCAGAGACTGCAGAAACCGCAGATGAAACCGCCGAACCTGCAGAGGAAGCAGCCGTAGAGGAGACAGAGGCTCCGGCAGCGGACAAGGTATATAATATCGGTATCTGCCAGCTTGTGGAGCATGATGCATTGGATGCGGCTACACAGGGGTTTGAGGATGCTCTTACAGAGCTTTTGGGCGAAGGCAATGTAAACTTCGATTTCCAGAATGCACAGGGTGAGCAGACGAACTGTGCAACGATTTGTACACAGTTTGTAACAGATGGTGACGATCTGATTCTTGCTAACGCAACAGCACCCTTACAGGCGGCTGCAGCAGCAACCAACACCATTCCGATTCTCGGAACTTCTATCACAGATTATGCTACAGCATTGGACATTGCTGATTGGACAGGTGCAACAGGAACCAACATTTCCGGTACATCTGACCTTGCACCGTTGGAAGAGCAGGAGAATATGCTGGTAGAGCTGTTCCCGGATGCAAATAAGGTTGGCATTCTTTATTGCTCCGCTGAGGCGAATTCCGTATATCAGGCACAGGTATTTGAGCAGTATTTGGAAGAAGACGGTATTGAATATGAAGAGTTTACCGCTGCTGATTCCAATGAGATTCAGGCAGTTGTAACAAGTGCATGTGAGTCTTGTGACGTTATTTACATACCGACAGATAATACAATGGCAGCTAATACAGAGACAGTTAATAACGTAGCACTTCCGGCAGGTGTTCCGATCATCGCCGGTGAGGAAGGTATCTGTTCCGGATGTGGTGTTGCCACTTTATCGATCAGCTATTATGATATCGGCTATACAGCAGGTGAGATGGCATATGACATCTTAGTAAACGGTGCTGATATTACAACTATGGATGTTAAATTCGCACCTCAGGTTACGAAAGAATACAATGCCTCTATCTGTGAGACTCTTGGTGTAACCGTTCCGGAGGACTATGTAGCAATCGAGCAGTAAGAAAGTTTTGCATATTTTAATTATAAATGCTACAATATACACGATGAAGTGTATGGGGATGACATTTCTGCCATCCCCATATCTATTTATGTAATGAAGCAGGAGGTTTCCAAAGATGATTTTACTATCTTTAAATCCGGTGTCTTTACTCCGGGCAATGCCGGGAGCATGTGCGCAGGGATTGATTTGGGGCGTTATGGCATTAGGGGTGTATATCACATTTCGTTTGCTGGATTTTGCTGATCTGACAGTAGACGGCTCGCTTGCCACAGGCGGAGCGACCGCAGTTATGTTAATCCGTATGGGCGTTAATCCGTGGCTAGCCCTGGCAGCAGCATTTGGAGTAGGTATGTTGGCTGGTATGGTGACCGGTCTGTTACATACGGCGTTAGGCATTCCGGGTATTTTATCCAGTATATTAACGCAGATATCGCTTTATTCTATCAATTTGAATATTATGGGAAAATCTAATCAGGCGATCAATGTAGATCAGTATGCACTGGTTGTTTCTCTTCGTTATATATCAGGAGATACGTTGACTAAGTTTAAGTTTTACGGCGGCGTCATTTTAGGCTGTATTCTTTTGGTATACATTTTATATTTTTATTTCGGTACAGAACAGGGACAGGCTATCCGTGCTACCGGCTGTAATCAGAGTATGGCGAAGGCACAGGGAATCAATACGAAGTTTCATACGGTTTTGGCACTGATGATTTCCAATGGTCTTGTCGGACTGTGCGGCGGTTTGTATGCACAGTATAACGGTGCGGCAGATGTTAACATGGGACGCGGTGCAATTGTAATTGGTCTGGCTGCTGTTATCATCGGTGAAGTGTTGTTCGGGAAATTGTGTGCCGGCAGAAAAATGGCGTTTGCGTATAATATGTTTGCAGTGATAGCAGGAGCTGTTATTTATTATATTGTTATTGCTTTCGTATTATGGTTAAAGATGCCTTCGGATGACATGAAACTGTTTTCCGCGATCGTTGTGACAATATTCCTTGCGATCCCTTATCTAAAGGATAAGTACATCAAGAAAGGGGTGGCTTAACTATGGCATATGCATTGGAAATTAAAGATATTCATAAGACATTCAATAAAGGCACAATCAATGAAAAGGTCGCCTTGGACGGCGTAAATTTACAATTAAATGAGGGTGACTTTGTTACGATCATCGGCGGTAACGGAGCAGGTAAGTCCACCACGCTGAATGCGGTAGCGGGTGTATGGCCTGTAGATTCCGGCTCGATCATCATAGGCGGCACGGATGTAACGGGACTTCCCGAACATAAGAGAGCGAAATTCTTAGGACGCGTATTCCAGGATCCGATGACCGGCACGGCGGCAACGATGTCTATTGACGAAAATATGGCTTTAGCGGCAAGACGGGGTAAGAAACGTACTTTAAGATGGGGTGTAACTAAGGCTGAGAAAGAATTATATAAAGAGAAGCTTCGTGAGTTGGATCTTGGTTTGGAAGACAGACTGACTTCCAAGGTGGGGCTTCTTTCCGGCGGACAGCGTCAGGCAGTCACACTTTTGATGGCATCTTTACAGAAACCGGATTTGCTGCTCTTAGATGAGCATACGGCAGCACTCGATCCGAAGACTGCTGCAAAGGTTTTGGAATTGTCCGATAAGGTCATTGAGGAGAATCATTTGACGGCTATGATGGTTACCCACAATATGAAAGATGCGATTGCACATGGGAACCGTCTGATTATGATGCATGAGGGAAAAATTATTTACGATGTTTCAGGAGAAGAGAAGAAAAACCTTCATGTGTCTGATCTGCTTGCGAAGTTTGAAGAAGCAAGCGGAGGAGAGTTTGCCAATGACAGAATGATGCTTGGCTAGAAGGCAGGTTGTCATACAGATTTCGATCTTGAAAAACCAATATAAAATATTAAAAATCCAGTTACAAATTACAAAATATGACTGGATTTTTTATATATAATATGAGA